>NZ_JBMKHN010000006.1:0-302824 GCF_049238425.1 Enterobacter cloacae complex sp. IR5401
CGGAGATGGAGAATACGTCTTCGATTGGCAGCAGGAATGGCTTGTCAATCGCACGCTCTGGTTCTGGGATGTAAGAATCCAGGTAGCCAGCCAGTTCGATGATTTTCGCTTCCCACTCTGCATCGCCTTCCAGCGCTTTCAGCGCGGAACCACGAACGATTGGAGTGTCGTCGCCTGGGAAATCGTACTGAGACAGCAGTTCACGAACTTCCATCTCTACCAGTTCCAGCAGCTCTTCGTCATCAACCATGTCGCACTTGTTCAGGAACACGATGATGTAAGGAACGCCTACCTGACGACCCAGCAGGATGTGCTCACGAGTCTGAGGCATAGGGCCATCAGTCGCAGCAACAACCAGGATCGCGCCGTCCATCTGCGCAGCACCGGTGATCATGTTTTTAACATAGTCGGCGTGGCCTGGGCAGTCTACGTGTGCGTAGTGGCGAGTCGGGGTGTCATACTCAACGTGAGAAGTGTTGATGGTGATACCACGAGCTTTTTCTTCTGGTGCGTTATCGATCTGGTCGAAAGCACGAGCAGCACCGCCGTAGGTTTTAGCCAGTACGGTAGTGATTGCAGCGGTCAGCGTTGTTTTACCATGGTCAACGTGGCCGATAGTACCGACGTTAACGTGCGGTTTTGTACGTTCAAACTTTTCTTTAGACATCGATTGTCCCTCTAAGACACGGATAAATCGGTGATATCACCACATCAACCAGGCGAAAATGCCTGAACTGTTGAATACATTTACATTGAAACAGAGAGAAAGGGAGGGAGAAGTGAAGTGGTGCTGATACCCAGAGTCGAACTGGGGACCTCACCCTTACCAAGGGTGCGCTCTACCAACTGAGCCATATCAGCACGTATTGGAGCGGGCAGCGGGAATCGAACCCGCATCATCAGCTTGGAAGGCTGAGGTAATAGCCATTATACGATGCCCGCATCCTGAAACTCGGCTACCCAGTTCTTTCTGTAACAAAAAAAGAGATTTCTCTCTTTTCTGTTCGAGCTGGTCAATTTTTCCAACCAGCTCCGGCGGCGTTGACGCTGCCAGAAAGTGGTGGTGGGGGAAGGATTCGAACCTTCGAAGTCTGTGACGGCAGATTTACAGTCTGCTCCCTTTGGCCGCTCGGGAACCCCACCGGACTTGATGGTGCCGACTACCGGAATCGAACTGGTGACCTACTGATTACAAGTCAGTTGCTCTACCTACTGAGCTAAGTCGGCATCAAGTAGCGCGCATTCTATGGAGACCTGCGCAGTCATGCAACTAAAAAATTGCATAAAACGTTCTTTCGCTCACATTTTATTCGAAACCAGGGCTAACCGCTGTAAATTCATCCGCTCACGGTTAAAAATTCAACATGAACGCCTGATTTCGGCACGCTATAGCCCCACGTGATACCTGCCCGGTTAAGCATCGCTTTCCCATATTTTTTCTTATTATTCCTCTCATCTGGTGTTAACCTCCTGCCCATTGTCCAAAATTAATTATGTGATGAGCCCGCACCCGCCGTTTCGTGATGGTTCACAGAAGCATGCTTATGAGCAAAAAAGAGCAAACGTTAATGACGCCCTATCTTCAGTTTAACCGTAGCCAGTGGGCAGCCCTGCGTGACTCCGTCCCTATGACACTGACGGAAGGTGAAATCGCACGGCTAAAAGGGATAAACGAAGATCTCTCCCTGGAAGAGGTGGCAGAAATCTATCTCCCCCTCTCTCGCTTGCTTAACTTCTATATCAGCTCCAATTTGCGTCGTCAGGCCGTCCTGGAACAGTTCCTCGGCACGAACGGTCAACGTATTCCTTATATCATCAGTATTGCGGGCAGCGTGGCAGTGGGTAAAAGTACCACCGCGCGCGTGCTTCAGGCGCTGCTGAGCCGCTGGCCGGAACACCGCAGCGTGGAGCTGATCACCACAGACGGCTTCCTGCATCCCAACGAGGTGTTGAAAGAACGCGGCCTGATGAAAAAGAAGGGCTTCCCGCTCTCTTATGATATGCACCGCCTGGTAAAGTTTGTTTCAGATCTAAAATCGGGCGTACCTCACGTTACCGCGCCGGTTTACTCGCATCTGATCTACGACCGCATCCCGGATGGCGACAAAACGGTTGTGCAGCCCGACATCCTGATTCTGGAAGGCTTAAACGTCCTGCAAAGCGGGATGGATTACCCTCACGATCCGCATCATGTGTTTGTCTCTGACTTTGTCGATTTCTCAATTTATGTCGATGCGCCGGAAGATTTGCTGCAACGCTGGTATATCAACCGCTTCCTGAAGTTCCGCGAAGGGGCGTTCACCGACCCGGATTCCTACTTCCACAACTACGCCCAGCTCTCTGAAGAAGAGGCTATCAGCGTGGCGACCGGGCTGTGGAATGAGATCAACTACGTCAACCTCAAAGAGAACATCCTGCCGACGCGCGAACGCGCAAGCCTGATCCTCACCAAGAGTGAGAAACACGCCGTCGACCAGATTCGTTTACGGAAGTAGACCTCAGACGTAAAAAAACCGGCTTATCGCCGGTTTTTTTATTTATGCATGCGGCTTTTCGCCGTTTTCATCCTGATCGACCGCGAAGCAGGCCACCAGCTGTCCACCATAATCCTTTAGCTGTGGCTGCAACTGCGTACACGGACCGAAGCGGCGACGGCAGCGGGCGTTAAACGCACATCCCGGCGGCGGGTTAAGCGGGCTTGGCAACTCACCGGTCAGCTTAATGCGCTCACGGCGGTCATCCGGGTTCAGCCGCGGCGTCGCAGACAGCAGTGCCTGGGTATACGGATGACGCGGGTTAGTAAAGATCTGATCTTTCGTCCCCTTCTCCACGCAGCGTCCCAGATACATCACCATCACCTCATCGGCAATGTGCTCGACCACGGACAGGTCATGGGAGATGAAGACGTACGACAGTCCCAGATCCTGCTGTAAATCCATCATCAGGTTAAGCACCTGCGCGCGAACGGACACGTCAAGCGCTGAGACCGGCTCATCGGCAATCACCACATCCGGGTCAAGCATCAGCCCACGAGCGATGGCAATACGCTGACGCTGACCACCAGAGAACATATGCGGGTAGCGATCGTAATGCTCGGTTTTAAGCCCCACCTTCGCCATCATCGCCAGCGCTTTTTCACGACGCTGCTCTTTGCTCAGATTGCTGTTAATCAGCAGCGGTTCTTCCAGAATCTGCCCCACTTTTTTACGCGGGTTTAAAGAACCGTACGGGTTCTGGAACACAATCTGGATTTTCTGGCGACGCAGCTTCTGCGCCTGCGGATCGTGCTTGAGCAGATCCTGGCCCTGATAGTAAAGCTCGCCGCCGGTTGGCGTTTCAATCATCGTCAGCAGACGGCCCAGCGTGGATTTCCCACAGCCCGACTCCCCGACGACCGCCAGCGTTTTACCGCGTTCAAGGCTGAAGGAGACGCCGTCCAGCGCTTTTACCAGGCGCTCAGGAGCAAAAATCCCCTTCTTCACCGGGTAATGTTTTTTCAGGTCGATAGCCTGCAACAGCGGCTGTTGCGTGGTGGCCTCGTGCGTACTCATAGTGTTGGCCTCCCGGCATCATCGAGTGGGTAGTGGCATTTTGACTGCCGACCATCGGCCAGCAGATTCAGCTCTGGCTCCTCGGCGCGGCATTTATCTGTCGCATACGGGCAGCGCGGATTCAGCAGGCAGCCCTGCGGACGGTCATATTTACCCGGAACCACACCCGGCAGTGACGCCAGACGCGCTTTGTCCTGGGCAAACTCCGGCAGCGCACGCAGCAACGCCTGCGTATACGGATGACGCGGCGCGCGGAAGATATCGTGCGAACTTCCGGTCTCCACCACCTGACCCGCGTACATCACGATGATTTTGTGCGCCGCTTCCGCCACCAGCGCCAGATCGTGCGTAATCAGCACCAGCGCCATGTTCTCTTTCTGCTGCAGCTCCAGCAGCAGCTCGATGATCTGTGCCTGGATGGTCACGTCAAGCGCCGTCGTCGGTTCATCCGCAATCAGCAGCTTTGGCCGACAGGCAATCGCCATGGCGATCATCACGCGCTGGCTCATCCCGCCTGAAAGCTGATGCGGGTAAACGTCCAGACGCGATGCTGGGTCAGGTATCCCCACCTGGTTCAGCAGATCGATAGCACGCTGGCGACGGGTTTTCTTATTCCCACCCTGATGCACCTTAATCGCTTCCATAATCTGGAAACCCACGGTGTAGCATGGGTTCAGGCTGGTCATGGGGTCCTGGAAGATCATCGCCACTTCCGCGCCCACCAGCTGGCGGCGCTGTTTTTCGGAAATACGCTTCAGATCCTGACCGTTGAACTCCAGATTTTCCGCCATCACGCGGCCGGGGTAGTCAATCAGCCCCATAATCGCCAGCGAACTCACTGACTTACCGGAGCCCGACTCTCCTACAATCCCGACCACTTCGCCCTGATTAACGCTGTAGCTGATACGGTCCACGGCGCGAAACGGTGTGCCTTCGTCGCCAAAGTGCACGGATAATTTATTTACATTTAATAACGCCATCTCGTGCCTCTTACTGCTTCAGTTTGGGATCAAGTGCATCACGCAGACCATCACCCATCAGGTTAAATGCCAGCACCGTCAGCAGAATCGCCAGACCCGGGAAGGTGACGACCCACCAGGCGCTTTGCGCGAACTGCAACACGTCGGAGAGCATGGTGCCCCACTCCGGTGTTGGCGGCTGCGCACCCATGCCAAGGAAGCCAAGAGCGGCCATATCAAGAATGGCGTTAGAGAAACCGAGCGACGCCTGAACAATCAGCGGCGCAAGGCAGTTTGGGAAGATATTGATAAACATCTGACGCATCGCACCGGCACCCGCCACGCGAGAGGCGGTAACGTAGTCGCGGTTCACTTCCACCAGCACCGCCGCACGGGTCAGACGCACATAGTGCGGTAGCGCAACAAACGTCAGCGCAAGCGCGGCGTTACCAATCGACGGACCGAAGATCGCCACCAGCACCAGCGCCAGCAGCAGGCTTGGCAATGCCAGCATAATGTCGACGACGCGCATGATGATGTTATCAACAATGCCGCCGAAGTAGCCTGCCACCAGGCCGAGTACGATCCCCATGATCAGCGACAGTACGACAACGAGGCAGCCAACCAGCAGCGACAGGCGTGCGCCGTACATCAGGCGCGAAAGCACATCGCGACCCACGTCGTCGGTGCCCAGCAGGTGCGCCAGGCTTCCGCCGTCCTGCCATGCAGGAGGTGCCAGCAGCGCATCGCGGAACTGATCAGCCGGGTTATACGGCGCAAGGACGTTCGCAAACACCGCAATCAGGATCATGATGGAAACATACACCAGCCCGACGACCGCGCCTTTGTTGCGCTTGAAGTAGTGCCAGAATTCCTGCATCGGCGTCATTGGCACCGGTGCGGTGACCACTTTATTTTGAGTAACTTGTGACATGATGGCCCCTTACTTCTTATGACGAATACGCGGGTTCACCACGCCGTACAGCAAATCGACCAGCAGGTTGACGAGAATAATCATCGTCGCGACCAGCAGTACACCGCCCTGCACAACCGGATAGTCACGGCGTTGCAGCGCATCAATCAGCCAGCGTCCAAGACCCGGCCAGGAGAAGATGGTTTCGGTCAGGATCGCCCCCGCCAGCAGCGTACCGACCTGCAAACCGATAACGGTTACCACCGGCAGCATAGCGTTTCGCAGGGCATGAATGATGATGACGCGCATACGGGTCAGGCCTTTAGCGCGGGCAGTACGAATATAATCCTCGCCCAACACTTCCAGCATGGAGGAACGGGTCATACGCACGATCACCGCCAGAGGGATGGTGCCCAACACCATTGCAGGCAGGATCATGTGCGCAACCGCATCAATGAAGTTGCCCTCTTCGCCCCAGATCGCTGTATCAATCAGCATAAAGCCGGTTAACGGATTGGTGTCGTCAAGGAAAACCATATCGCTGACGCGTCCGGAGACCGGCGTCAGGTTCCACTGCACCGAGACCAGCATGATCAGCATCATGCCCCACCAGAAGATAGGCATGGAGTAGCCGGTCAGTGCCAGGCCAACAGCGGTGTGGTCAAAAATAGAGCCACGTTTAACGGCAGCCAGTACGCCAACGGGGATCCCTACCGCGGTCGCGAAGATCATGGCGCAGATACCGAGTTCCAGCGTCGCTTTAAAGCGAGGTACGAACTCGTCCCACACCGGAAGACGGCTTTTCAGTGAAATCCCTAAATCGCCGTGCAACACGCCCCAGATATAGTGGAGATACTGCTGCCACATCGGCTTATCAAGGCCGAGTTCAGCCAGCAGTTGCGCATGACGTTCAGGGGAGATACCACGCTCGCCCGCCATAATCATCACCGGATCACCCGGGATCATATGGACGAAGGCAAAAGTGAGAAGGGTGATACCGATAAACGTCGGGATAACCAGTCCCAGACGTCGGAGGATGAACTGCAACATAACCCGGATTCTCTCTGATGACGCACACTCAGTGGCGTGACGTCTGTATTGCTCACAAATGTAAATTCCCTCTCCCTGTGGGAGAGGGTTAGGGTGAGGGGGTGCATGCACGCCCCTCACCCCTGCCCTCTCCAGGAGGGAGAGGGAGAACACCCTACTTATTATTCAACAGACACGTTTTCGAAGTGGTGTTTGCCCAGTGGATCGACCACGTAGCCCTTCACTTCTTTACGCACTGGCTCGTACACGGTGGAGTGAGCAACAATCAGCGCCGGAGCCTGATCGTGCATGACAACCTGCGCTTGCTTATACAGTTCGATACGTTTGTTGTGATCGTCGGTCGCACGCGCCGGCTGGATCAGATCTTCAAACGGCTTGTAGCACCAGCGAGAATAGTTAGAACCGTCTTTCGCTGCCGCACAGCTGAACAGGGTCGCGAAGAAGTTGTCCGGATCCCCGTTGTCACCGGTCCAGCCCATCATGACCGCCTGGTGTTCACCCGCTTTGGCGCGCTTCAGGTACTCGCCCCACTCGTAGGTCACAATCTTGGCCTGTACGCCAATCTTCGCCCAGTCAGCCTGAACCATTTCCGCCATACGGCGTGCGTTCGGGTTGTAAGGACGCTGTACCGGCATCGCCCACAGCTCAACGGTAAAGCCTTTGTCCTGGCCCGCTTCTTTCAGCAGCGCTTTCGCTTTCTCAGGATCGTAGGTGTAGTCCTTAATGTCGTCGTTATAGCCCCACATGGTTGGTGGGATCAGGTTCTTGGCCGCAACGCCTGCGCCCTGGTAAACGGCTTTGATGATCGCTTCTTTGTTCACCGCGTAGGTCAGCGCCTGACGCACTTTCACGTCATCGAACGGTTTCTTCTCGGTGTTGAAGGAGAGATAACCCACGTTCAGGCCCGCCTGCTCCAGCAGGTTGATATTTTTGTCCTGCTTCATGCGCGCGATGTCAGCCGGGTTTGGATACGGCATCACCTGACATTCGTTTTTCTGCAGTTTTGCGTAACGCACGGATGCGTCAGGCGTGATGGAGAAGACCAGACGGTCGATCTGCGGCTTGGTGCCCCAGTAGCCCGGGAAGGCTTTATACAGAATACGGGAATCTTTCTGGTACTGAAGCAGCTGGAACGGGCCGGTACCGATTGGGTTCAGGTCCACTTTTTCCGGAGTGCCGGCTTTCAGCATGTTGTCCGCATACTCTTTAGAGAGAATCGAGGCGAAGTCCATCGCCAGGTCAGCCAGGAATGGCGCTTCCGGACGCGTCAGCACAAACTGGACGGTTTTATCGTCCACTTTTTTCACTTCAGCGATCAGGTCTGGCAGACCCATCCCTTCGAAGTATTCATAGCTGCCGCCAGACACTTTATGGTACGGGTTCTGGGCATTTTTCTGACGGTCGAAGGAGAACACAACGTCGTCGGCGTTAAAGTCGCGCGTAGGTTTAAATTCTTTGCTGTCCTGCCACTTCACGCCCTGACGCAGGTGGAAGGTATAGGTTTTACCGTCTTCGCTGATATCCCACTTTTCAGCCAGGCCAGGAATCACTTCCGTGGTGCCGGTTTTAAATTCAACCAGACGGTTATAGATCGGTACAGAGCTTGCGTCGTAAGTCGTACCAGAGGTAAAGAGCTGTGGGTTAAAGCCTTCCGGAGAGCCTTCAGAACAGTAAACCAGGGTTTTTGCCTGTACGCTTGCTGCAACGGTCATGGCCACCAGGCTCAGACCAAGCTTCAGCATCCCTGACTTCTTCAAGGAAATACTCATTATTGTGCTCCAATGTGATGTTTTGCTTTGTTGTGTTACGCCGCCTGACCTTTATTTATTTTTTACCCGGTCCGGTCGGTGATGCCCGAAGGCGTTAAAAGGGATAGAGAATCCTTTCAGAAGAGCGTTTGAGTTGCAGCGCAGATCCTCCCTGAAATGCCCCTCGTGCCCTACAATCTGTCAACAGAATGTGAAAACGTCAATACAGGTGGCGGGGATTTACGTGGAGTGTGAGAAACCGCAAACAAAGATTAAAAAAACCCTGACCGTGAGTTTTCAGCAGAGAAATTTATGCTACTCGCCATGATGCAGCACAATTATCTTCATATTTCGCAACACTCAGTGATTAAGTTTTATTCAGAATGGGTAAATTTTCTTACAGGATGGTGATTATCTGAGCACTAAATACCGCGAACGTTAAAACGCACAGCGAAAAATGCTGAGGTTATCCATAAGCAACGCGAAAAAAGATCAAACTATATATAAAAAAATACAATGGATTATGTCACAAAACCGCAAGCAGGCAGGGGGAAGCAGGGCTAAGGGGTATTTTGAGGACTCGTGCGGGGTAACGCGTTAATGCAAAAAGGGCTAACCTTGCGGTTAGCCCTTTTTAGAATGTGGTCGGCGAGAGAGGATTCGAACCTCCGACCCACTGGTCCCAAACCAGTTGCGCTACCAAGCTGCGCTACTCGCCGAATGCGGAGCGCATCTTACTGCTGAGGTGCGCCCCCGTCAATCCCTTATTTTCAAAAAGCCATTCAACTGGCGATATTCTCGCCAGACCAGCTACTGCGCGGCTTTTGTGGTGTTATCAGGGAGTTTACACCAGTTGTTGTTTTCGTTAATCCCACCGTTCGGTGAGGTATAGCCGAGACAGCCCATAATGGTGTCGTACAGCTCAACGTGACGGCGCGGTACCTTGATCTCTGCCTGCTGTTTCAGATGGGCAAACATTTTGGCTTTGTCCGGATTTTCCAGGTACTTATCCGACATCCACATGATCATCGGCACGCGGAACTGCTCAGGCGGGGCCAGCTTACGCGGCGTACCGTGTAAATGCTCTTTCTCGTTGATGGACTCGCCGTGGTCGGCCGCGTAGATCACAATCGCTTTCTTATCGCGAAGCTGGTCGATCACCCGACTGAGGAAGGTATCCACATACAGAATCGAGTTATCATAGGCATTGATCAGCTCCTGCTTGCTACAGTTCTTGTTAATGCCGACGCACTCAGGCGTCCATTTGGCGAAATCGCGCGTGTAACGCTGATAGTAGCTGTAGTGTGACCCTTTGGTATGCAGAACAATAAGATGCTTACCCTGCGGATGGTTTTTCAGTGACTGTTCCATCTCAGAGAGCAGCAGCATGTCATCAACGTTCTTTCCGCGGTTACGCGGCTCGGCGCCAATCTGCTCGCGGTAGGCGATGTTATCCGCCATGGTGTTGGTGTAGAACCACATCTCACTTTGCATGGCGAACAGATCGGAGCTAAATCCAAGCTGCTTCAGAACAGCAAACACGTTTTGCTCTTTGAGAGTGCGCTGAGGATTATCACTCGCACCGCCCTCACGAACAAACATACAGCGCAACGAGAGCTTCGTGGCGGTATCGCAGGAGTAGCCGCGGTAAGCTACAAGATTCTTTTCCTGCGCCAGTTTCGGGGTGGTATCGCGGTCATAACCGAGGATACCCATATGATCCCAGCGCGTCGTTTCGCCGATAACGAAGACCACGTAAGTATCATCCAGCCCTTCAGCCGGAGCCTGGTAGGTGAACTTTTTGGTTGGGTTAATCAGCGATTTCACATCGCTGGATTCGTCCGCCTGAGCCCAGGCATAAAGACCTAACGCCGACAGCCAGTTAGACGGCAGATACGAGTTAGCCACCACGCCGCCGTAGCTTGGCATATCCACGCCTGTCGCTTTTTCGATCCTTTTTTGCTGTTTTTCCATCAGGCGAATAGGCGCCCACACCAGCAGACCCGCCAGAAGAACGACGGCGACGTTGCGGATGCGCTGTCCCCGGGTACGCAGCTGGCGTAACAGGGTGTAGCGGCAGGTGTTACTCCAGATAAAGAAGAGCGGGATCAGGCAGGTCAGAATCGTCCACAGGATGAACCCTTGACCCACCACCTCTTTCGAGAGGTCGATGTCCGTGGTCATCACCGAGGCCACAATACCGTAGCCAATGACCACATTCATGAATGTCATGTAATAGCTTGCGGCGGCGGAGATAATCACCACCAGCGAGGCCAGAACCTGCCATGTACGTCTGCCAAAAAGCGAGAGCAGACGTAGCAGGAAGAAGGTCGCCAGAATTGAGCCAAACACTTCAATCGCGGCAAAAATTCCATTTCTTACAGTGAGGTGTTCGAAATAACCTTCCACTCGTCTGAACAGCACCGCGCCATTCAGAAACAAACCGATATAGACAGCCAGCATCAGACACAATCTTTGCTGGGTAAGAGACCTAATATATTTCATGCAAACAACCCTGGGGGAAGGGGTATAAAGACCCGCCGAATCTCAGTGAGAAAGCTGACAGAGTAAGTAGATGCGAGAGCAACCGTTATCAGAAACGTCTACAAGCGCGATAAGTAGACCACAGCAGGAAAGAAAAGTGGCAGCAGAGAATGTGAATCGATGAAGATTTTTACAAAATAGCAAGTCCGGAAGCGATTTAGAAATAAATAAAAGAGGCCCTGCGGCCCCTTTTTATCGAATCATGCATGCGCTTCTTTATATACCTCGCGCTGCGGCTGACGAATCGTGGTGGACAGCGCCAGCGAAATAATCAGCAAGGCAAATATCACGCAGAATGTCACGTAGAAGCCACCAAACAGCGAGGCAATCAGTGAACCGCAAATACTGCCGATACCGAAGCCGAGATAAATCACACCGTAGTTTTTCGCCAGGTTGTTCAGGCCGAAGAACTCGCTCACCAGCGACGGGAAGACGGTAATAGTGCCGCCAAAGTTAAAGGCTACGCAGGCTATCGCCGCAAAGAATGTCGCCTCGTTCAGCGGAGCGAACAGCAGTGCTGCCATACCCACCAGGGAGATCACCTGCCCCAGCGTAATCACGCGGATCCGGGCGATTTTGTCAGACAAGATACCCAGTACCAGACGACCCGAGAGGTTAGCGATGGAGATGATCGTTACGGCGTTCGCCGCCGTCGCCGCGTCCAGTTTTACCATTCCCTGCGCGATATCTTTCGCCACACCGATGACATACAGACCGCTCATGCAGGCCGTCAGGAACATCACCGCCAGCATCCAGTACTGCGGCTTACGCATGGACTGAGCGAGGGTGAAATCGTTCTCCACCACGCCGTTAACGGTTTTCACTTCCTGCTGCGGCGCATCTTTCATCAGCGTGGCGCCGAAGAGGATCATTACCAGCACAATCACGCCCCAGATCATAAAGGTTTTCTCAAGCCCAACCGAGGCCAGCAGATGCGCATCGATGAATTTGAAGCCGAGGCTGCCCAGGCCATATGAACCAATGGCAAATGCGGAGATAAGCCCTTTACGCTCCGGGAACCACTTCACGCAGTTAGACAGCGTCAGCAGATAACCTGCGCCGTCCGCCAGCCCCACCAGCACCCCGGCGCTCAGCCACAGCATCATCAGGTTGTTAGAATATGCCGTCAGGAAGAATCCCAAGCCCAGCAAGATCCCAGATGCCATGGTTACACGCTTCACGCCGAAACGTTCCTGAAGTTTGCCCGCCACGGAAGAGGAAATTGCTAACCCAAGACTCAGCAAGCCGAAGGAGAATGCCACCTGGCTTATCGGCGCGCCGAGCTTATCGGACAGGGCGCTGTTAAACAGGCTCCAGGTATAGACCGATCCCAGTGCGAACTGGGTAACGATGGTGCCGAATAGCGTCAGCCAACGCGTGCGGTTATAAGTTGATGTGTTCATGGCAGTGTCCTGCAAGATAAATTAAGGAATTTCGCTGAGGACAACGATAAACAAAACCTTTATAGCGTTGGGGAAAAACGGAATGAAATGCAGGAGAGAAGGAATGAAATGCCTGGGATCTGGAATGAATGACCTTGCCGGGGAATGAAGCGCTGTTCTGTTAGTGGGCACTATCGCTCCAGACCCCGTCATAATTGTATTAAATATGTTATCGTATCGTTTAAAAAAATAACAACCCTTAAAATTTGGCGCTCAATCCCAGCGTATATAAATATTCTTCTTCAGTTTGCTGGTTATAGCTGATCTTCGCCCAGGGGTGTAAATCACCATACTGCGTATCAACACGCCAACCCAATGAGTTCACGCTGGCATGCCAGAGGGGATCGGTAAGCGACTGCGTGGTGGTTGTATCCTCAAACGCATTCACCGTTACAGGGGGGGCGCCATCAGTGCGCCACGCCATGACGGGCCCGGTGGTGAAATGTCCCGCCACGGGAAAATTCCAGCCAACGCTCAGAACGGTTTCCGCATCCGAACCGGAGGGATCGTTCAGGGTAAACCCCGTAGCATTCTGCGTGCGGTTAATACGCTCCGCGAGAATATCTTCATAACGAGGTTGGTGATCGGCATCCCATGTATAACGTTCCGTCGTATTACTTTGTGCATCTGAAACGATATATTCCTGTTGCCACGCAAAAGCGGTGTGACAAAAAAGCAGGCAGACTGAAACACCCACCAGGCCAGAAGCAGCATGGCGACCACTGATTTTTTTTATCATCATCAAAGCGACTCCAGAAAGAGCCGAGTTCGGCGATATATGTCATTGTTCGAAGAGGTATTAGGGCGTATAGCCCTGTATTAACTATTGTCTCTTTAGCAGACACGTCAAGCCGGGCAGATTGAAATTTTTGCGTTTACCGTATCAGGAAGGGAGATGACCTATGCAACGTTGCGGCTGGGTAAGCCAGGATCAGCTTTATATCGATTATCACGACAAGGAATGGGGCGTACCGGAAACCGACGGTAAAAAACTATTTGAAATGATTTGCCTTGAAGGCCAGCAGGCCGGGCTGTCGTGGATCACCGTTCTGAAAAAGCGTGAGAACTATCGCAAAGCCTTCCACCAGTTCGATCCGGCTGCGATTGCCGCCATGACCGACGACGACGTACAAAAGCTGGTTCTGGATACCGGTATCATCCGCCATCGCGGTAAAATTCAGGCCATTATTGGTAACGCGCGTGCTTATCTGGCGATGGAGCAAAATGGCGAACCCTTTTCAGCATTTGTCTGGTCGTTTGTGGATAACGAGCCGAAGGTGACGCAGGCCGCCACGCTTGCAGAGATCCCAACGTCGACCCCCGCCTCAGATGCCCTGTCGAAAGCGCTGAAAAAACGCGGCTTTAAGTTTGTGGGCACCACCATCTGTTACTCCTTTATGCAGGCCTGCGGGCTGGTCAATGACCACATTACGGGCTGCTTCTGCCATCCGGAGGGCCACCATGATCCGCAAATGGCAAAGTGAGAACACCGCGCCGCTTTTGAGTCTGTGGCTGGAGAGCACCACCGAGGCGCATCCGTTTATCGACGCAAGTTACTGGCAAGCGAATGAAGCGGTAGTGCGGGATGAATACCTTCCCGCCGCCGAGACCTGGGTCTGGGAAGAAAACGGTACCCTGTGCGGTTTTATCAGCGTCATGCAGTTCCAGTTCGTGGGGGCGCTGTTTGTCGCCCCGGCGTTCATCGGAAAGGGGATTGGGCGTGCGCTGCTGAACCACGTTCAGCAGCACTACCCGTATTTAACCCTGGAGGTGTACCAGAAAAACGTGCGGGCGGTGAATTTCTATCATGCTCAGGGTTTTCGCATCGAAGACAGCGCCTGGCAGGATGATACCCAACACCCGACGTGGATCATGAGCTGGCAGGCGGATCAAACGCCGTAAGGGTAAGCGCCGGCCCCTCATATTTCTCCACCCATGCCAGCGCCGTATTCCCCGCGCAGCCATTCCCCAGCTTCGAGCTGGGGAGATCTTTGGTCAGCACGTTTACGGCGCCGTTCTTACAAATACCGCCCTCGTCCAGCGCCAGATCCGGCCATGCGCCCTGATGAATGCAGAAAACGCCAGGGCGGATCCCGTCACTCACCACGGCGCCTGCCAGCACCTGCCCGCGCGCGTTCCAGACCCGAACGAGATCGCCGTCGTTAATCCCCCGCGCCTTTGCATCGTCGCTATTCAGCGCGATCGGCTCACGACCCGCCACCGCATACTGCTCGCGCAGAGCCGAATAGTTGAGCTGGCTGTGCAGACGATGGGCAGGATGGGCAGACAGCAGCTGAAGCTGCCCCGGCTGCGCATTGCCATGCCATTCGTCCGGCTCCAGCCACGCCGGATGCGGCGGACAGTCCGCGTAGCCAAAGCTGGCGATGCGTTCGCTGTAGATCACAATCTTCCCGCTTTCGGTTTTTAACGGGTGATTCTCCGGATCGCGACGGAAGTCAGCAAAGCGCACAAACCGCGCGTTCTGCTCGCTTTCCGGCATTTCGAAGAGTTGATTCGCCTCCCAGAACTCAGCAAATGGCGGCAGGGATACGCCCTGCGCAGCCCCGCGCTGGCTGGCAATCTGGTAAAATGTTTCCAGCCATTGCAGATCCGTTTTGCCCTCGGTGAAACGCTCCCGCCCGCCCGCTTCCCACATTTCACTCAGGTCGGCAAAGACGTCGAAATCATCCCGCGCTTCATCCCGGGGAGCCACGACGCGCTTCATCGGCACCATATGCTGGTTGCTGTAATCCCCCGTCATGGTGAGATCGTTACGCTCGAACGAGGTCGTGGCAGGCAAAACGATATCGGCATGTTTCGCTGACGCAGTCCAGAAGCACTCCGAGATCACCACCAGCTCCGGTTTCTGCCAGGCGCGGATTAGGCGGTTGGTATCCTGGTGATGGGTGAAATTGGCCCCACCCGCCCACCAGATAAACTTAATATCCGGGAAATGGCGATCCTGACCGTTGTGCTGATAAAACCCGCCGGGGTTCTCCAGGGCTTCAACAATGCGTGCCACCGGAATTTTTTCCACAGCGTCCACGCCACCCTGCACCGAGCCCTGCATGGACGCCAGCACCGCGGCTTTACGCGTCGGGTTGCCGCCGTTGGCAAAGTGATAGGAAAGACCAAAACCGCCGCCGGGTGTGCCAATCTGCCCAAGCATCGCGGCGAGCGTCACCAACATCCAGTGCTTTTGCTCGCCAAACTGCTGGCGCTGCATCCCCCAGCCGGACATGAGCATCGTGACATGGCTATGGAATAACGCCGCCAGTTCGCGGATTTTAACGGCATTAACGCCGCAAATCGCCGCGGCCCACTCTGCGGTTTTGGCAATACCGTCGCTTTGTCCCGTCAGATAGTCGGCAAATTTATCGAACCCCGTGGTACAACGCGCCAGAAATTCCGTGTCGTGCCAGCCGTTCTCCACCAGGGTGTGGGCGATGCCCAGCATCATCGCCACGTCGGTGCCCATATGCGGCGCGATCCACTCGGCGCTGTCGCCGAAGAAATCCAGGGTTTCAGAGCGCATCGGATCGATACAGATGATGCGCTTGCCGCTTTTGCGCAGCGCATCGAAGTAGGAAACGCCCTGCTCGTCAGACGCATTCCAGGCAATTTTCAGGGTATTGAGCGGGTTGGCGCTCCACAGCACCACCACCTCTGTATGCTCCAGCACCAGCGGCCAGCTGGTCTGCTGTTGATAAACCTCATTCCCGCCCACGACATACGGCATGATCGCCTGCGCCGCGCCGGTCGAGTAATCACCCAGATGGCCGGTATATCCTCCGGCCAGGCTCATATAGCGTTGCAGCAGGGTTGCAGCCTTATGCAGCACGCCGTTTGAGCGCCAGCCATAGGAGCCGGCAAAAATGGACGACGGGCCATAGCTGTCGCGGATGCGTTTATGCTGCGTATGGATCAGCGCCAGCACATCGTCCCAGCTCACGCGCACGAACTCATCCTGCCCGCGAATACCCTGCGGTTTATCCGGTGACGCCAGAAAGCCTTTACGCACCATCGGCCAGCGGACGCGGGTCTTGCTGTGTACCTGATCGCGAACGACGGTCTGTAAAGAGTTGAGATGGCGCGAAGGCAAAGCCCCGCGAGACGACAGCACAGTGTCGCCATCGGTTTCGACCAGCATCGGCCCCCAGTGGGCGGCGGTCAGAATGGTTTTTGTTGAGGTGCTCAAAGCGTGCGCTCCTGGTTGCGTGCAGGTGTTTCGGCCTTTCATTGAGGCAATTTATCGTTTGTGACAAATTTCAGAGTTATACACTGAATTTTCTCCGTATCCGGACGTCATAATCCACTGCCACGTCCGTCGTGGCAAAGAATAAAAAGGATTAAGGAAATAAGATGAAAAAACGCGTACTCGTTATTGCCGCTCTGGTGAGCGGCGCACTGGCTGTTTCAGGCTGCACAACCAACCCTTACACCGGTGAACGCGAAGCGGGCAAATCCGGCATTGGCGCGGGTATTGGTTCCCTGGTAGGCGCTGGCGTTGGCGTACTCTCCTCCTCCAAGAAAGACCGCGGCAAAGGCGCGCTGATTGGCGCAGCGGCAGGCGCAGCCCTGGGCGGCGGCGTGGGTTATTACATGGATGTGCAGGAAGCAAAACTGCGTGACAAAATGAAAGGTACGGGCGTGAGCGTGACGCGCAGCGGTGACAACATCATCCTGAACATGCCAAACAACGTGACCTTTGACAGCAGCAGCGCGACGCTGAAACCCGCAGGCGCGAACACCCTGACCGGTGTGGCCGCAGTGCTGAAAGAGTACAATAAAACTGCCGTGAACGTGATTGGTTACACCGACAGCACCGGCAGCCAGGATCTGAACATGCGTCTGTCGCAGCAGCGCGCCGATTCCGTGGCCAGCTCGCTGATCACCCAGGGCGTAGAAGCGAACCGCATCCGCACCAGCGGCATGGGTCCGGCTAACCCGATCGCCAGCAACAGCACGGCGGAAGGCAAAGCGCAGAACCGCCGCGTTGAAATTACGTTGAGTCCTGTGCAGTAGGTAAAAGCAAAACGGCAACCCCGTTGCCGTTTTAGTATTTGCGCCCTCTCCTGTAGGAGAGGGTTGGGGTGAGGGCATCAGACCGCCACCCGGCAAATTGCTTGATTCGCCAGATTTTCCCGCTAAGGTATTCTCACTAAATTCAGGGAAATCAGCGATGATCAAACCAACCCGGGCCACCATCAGCGACGTGGCGAAAGCCGCCAAAACCGGTAAAACCAGCATTTCACGCTACCTCAACGGCGAGAAACACCTGCTGTCCGATGCGCTGCTGGCGCGGATCGAACAAGCCATTGCCGATCTCGACTACCGTCCCAGCCTGATGGCGCGCGGCCTCAAGCGGGGTCGCACCCGCCTGATTGGGCTTATCATCGCCGATATCACTAACCCCTACTCCGTTAACGTACTCAGCGGCATCGAAGCGGCGTGCCGGGAAAAAGGCTTTACCCCGCTGGTCTGTAACACCAATAACGAAGTTGATCAGGAGTTGCATTACCTCGATCTGCTGCGCAGCTATCAGGTGGAAGGGATCGTGGTCAATGCCGTCGGGATGCGCGAAGAGGGGCTAAATCGTCTGCAACAATCGTCTCTCCCGATGGTGCTTATTGACCGCAAAATCCCGGAATTTGCCTGCGATGTGGTCGGACTGGATAACACCCAGGCGGCCACCACTGCCACCGAGCACCTGATTGAACAGGGTTTCGAAGCCATTCTGTTCCTGAGCGAACCGCTGGGTATGGTTAACACCCGCCGCGACCGCCTGGCTGCATTTCGCGCCACGCTGGCGCGTTATGCCGGTGTGATCGCCGAAAATGCTGAAATCCCCCTCCATGAAGCCGGACAGCTGGATAATACCCTGCGCCAGTTCCATACCCGCCATCGGGGAATGCGTAAGGCGGTGATCTCCGCTAACGGGGCGCTGACGCTTCAGGTTGCCCGCTCGCTTAAACGCATTGGCCTGCACTGGGGCAGCGACATCGGCTTGCTCGGCTTTGATGAACTGGAGTGGGCTGAACTTGCTGGCGTAGGCATTACCACCCTCAAACAACCCACCTGGCAGATCGGCTATGCCGCGGTTGAACAAGTGGTTCGCCGCATTGAAGGCACCCGCGACGCCGTACGCGAGCAGGTTTTTTCTGGCGAGCTGATCGTTCGCGGCTCTACTGCCCGTTAATTTCCCCTTCGTGACAGCGATCATAAATTCAGCATCCCGATCTTTTCTTTGGAACCGGTTCCATCTAGCGTAATACTATCGATTACGCTCTGGAGTCAGGAAATGAGCAGGAAAATTATGGTGGTCACCGCCGCGTATGGTGCGGATCAGGTGCGACAGGCAGGCGGTCAACGGGCAATGCTTCCCGTTATTGCCGGCGCAGGAGCTGATGGCGTTGAAATCCGCCGAGAGCTCTTCAGCCACGACGAGTTAATGGCCCTGCCTGCGCTGGGCGAGTCCATTGAACTGCTGGGTTTACTGGCGTGCTACTCCGCCCCGGCCCCCCTGTTTATGCCCGATGGAACCCTCAACCCGGATCTTCCGCGCTACCTTAGCGAAGCCAGCGCACTGAACGCGCTGTGGCTTAAAGTTTCGCTGGGTCATTTCAGCGACAAACAACCGCTTGAAGCCCTGCGCGCACTGCTGGATGAAAGCGGCATGACGCTGGTGGTGGAAAACGACCAGACCGACTGCGGGCAGCTCGCGCCGATGCAGCGCTTCAAAGCCGCCTGCCGGGTAATGGCGCTGCCGGTCACACTGACGTTCGATATGGGCAACTGGCTGTGGGTTGGCGACTCCCCGGAAGAGGCTGCACGACAGCTGGCTCCCGCCGTGAGCTATATTCATGTGAAGGCCGCAGTCCCGCATAAGGCGCAGTTCCGCGCCGTCGCGCCGGATCAGACCGATTCTCGCTGGCGGGATCTGCTTAATCAACTGCCTGCCGACGCGCCGCGCGGTATCGAATTTCCGCTCGAAGGGACGGATCTCACCGCCGTCACCCGCCATTACGTCAACCTGCTGCGCGAGGAGTAAACCATGCACAAGACGCTGGACGTTATCACTATCGGCGAGGCCATGGCGATGTTTGTCGCCACCGAAACGGGCGAGCTGAGCGCAGTGGAGCACTTTATCAAACGCGTGGCAGGCGCCGAATTGAATGTCGCTACCGGCCTTGCGCGGCTGGGGCTGAATGTCGGCTGGGTGAGCCGCGTGGGCAATGACAGCTTTGGCCATTTCGTTCTCGACTCGCTGAAAAAAGAGGGCATTGATGCCGCAGGCGTCACGCTCGACGGACGCTTCCCGACGGGCTTTCAGCTGAAATCTAAAGTTGAAAATGGAACCGATCCCATCGTGGAGTATTTCCGCAAAGGCTCAGCGGCAAGCCATCTCTCCGTGGATGATTATCACGCCGCGTATTTCTCCTCCGCGCGCCACCTGCACCTGAGCGGCGTGGCGGCGGCGCTCTCGGCCAGCTCGTACGATTTACTCGATCACGCGGCTTCGGCAATGAAAGCGCAGGGCAAAACGATCTCCTTTGATCCGAACCTGCGCCCGGTACTGTGGAAAAGCGAAGCGGAGATGGCTGAGAAACTCAACCGACTGGCGTTTCAGGAGGACTGGGTTCTGCCGG
Organism: Enterobacter cloacae complex sp. IR5401; assembly: GCF_049238425.1. Taxonomy (NCBI): domain Bacteria; kingdom Pseudomonadati; phylum Pseudomonadota; class Gammaproteobacteria; order Enterobacterales; family Enterobacteriaceae; genus Enterobacter; species Enterobacter cloacae complex sp. IR5401. The sequence goes on from NZ_JBMKHN010000006.1 coordinate 19,857, forward strand.
GCATAAAAGAGGGAATGATCCTCACTGGCGAAAGCACGCCCGAAGGCATTGCTGATTTTTACCTCAACAGAGGGGTAAAAGCCGTGGTGCTGAAAACCGGTGCCGACGGCGCATGGTTTAAAACTGCCGACGGTGAGCAAGGCGCTGTCGCTGCGGTAAAAGTCGACAACGTGGTCGATACCGTGGGCGCGGGCGATGGGTTTGCCGTCGGGGTCATCAGCGCCCTGCTGGAGGGCAAACCGCTGTCGCAGGCCGTGGCGCGAGGCAACAAAATTGGTTCGCTGGCGATTCAGGTGCAGGGCGACAGCGAAGGATTACCAACACGAGCAGAGCTCGGCGTCTAAATTCCCTCTCCCCGTGAGAGAGGACCAGGGTGAGGGCAGCAATCCGCACCAGATAATTAAGCCACCGTGTACCCTACAGACAACGGCGGCAACAACCTCAACAACAGAGGCAAGCCTATGAACAGTTCGACCAATGCAGTAAAACGCTGGTGGTACATCATGCCAATCGTGTTTATCACGTACAGCCTGGCGTACCTGGATCGTGCCAACTTCAGTTTCGCATCCGCCGCCGGGATCAACGAAGACCTCGGGATCACCAAAGGGGTCTCGTCCCTGCTGGGCGCCCTCTTCTTCCTGGGGTATTTCTTCTTCCAGATCCCCGGCGCGATTTACGCTGAACGCCGCAGCGTGCGAAAGCTCATTTTCATCTGCCTGATCTTATGGGGTGCCTGTGCGTCGCTTACTGGCGTGGTGAATAACATTCCTGCTCTGGCGGCTATTCGCTTTATTCTCGGCGTGGTTGAGGCGGCCGTCATGCCAGCAATGCTGATTTACATCAGCAACTGGTTCACAAAATCTGAGCGTTCACGTGCTAATACGTTCCTGATACTCGGTAACCCGGTCACCGTGCTGTGGATGTCGGTGGTTTCCGGCTATCTGATCCAGTCCTTCGGCTGGCGCGAGATGTTCATCATCGAAGGCGTTCCCGCGATTATCTGGGCCTTCTGCTGGTGGGTGTTGGTGAAAGATAAGCCAGCACAGGCGAAATGGCTTTCTGAAGACGAAAAAGCCGCACTCCAGGCGCAGCTGGATAAAGAGCAGCAAGGGCTTAAAGCGGTGCGTAACTACGGCGAAGCCTTCCGCTCCCGGAACGTTATTCTGCTGTGCGCACAGTATTTTACCTGGAGTATTGGCGTGTACGGTTTTGTGCTGTGGCTGCCGTCGATTATCCGCAGCGGCGGTGAAAACCTTGGCATGGTGGAAGTGGGCTGGCTGTCATCGGTGCCTTACCTGGCTGCGACCATCGCGATGATTATCGTCTCCTGGGCATCGGACAAGCTGCAAAACCGTAAGCTGTTCGTCTGGCCACTGCTGCTGATCGCTGCTTTTGCCTTCATTGGCTCCTGGGCCGTAGGCGCGAACCACTTCTGGGTCTCGTACACTCTGCTGGTGATTGCGGGTGCGGCCATGTATGCCCCGTATGGTCCGTTCTTTGCCATCATCCCGGAAATGCTGCCGCGTAACGTCGCAGGGGGCGCGATGGCGTTGATCAACAGTATGGGTGCGCTGGGTTCGTTCTTTGGCTCGTGGTTTGTGGGCTATCTTAACGGTGCCACCGGCAGCCCGTCGGCCTCTTACATCTTTATGGGGGTGGCGCTTTTTGCCTCGGTATGGCTTACTCTGATTGTTAAGCCTGCTAATAATCAACAGCTACCCGTCGGCGCACGCCACGCCTGAATCCTTTTAAAATCAACGGAGATTAGCATGAAGCCGTCCGTCATTTTGTACAAAGCACTGCCTGAAGATCTGCAAAAACGCCTGGAGGAACACTTTACCGTTACCCGGGTAAAGAACCTCAGCCCGGAAACCGTGGCACAGCACGCCGACGCGTTTGCCAGCGCCGAGGGCCTGCTGGGTTCGAGCGAAAAGGTGGATGCAGCGCTGCTGGAGAAAATGCCGAAGCTTCGTGCTACCTCAACCGTTTCGGTGGGATACGACAATTTCGACGTGGATGCGCTAAACGCGCGCAACATCCTGCTGATGCACACGCCCCATGCCCTGACGGAAACCGTCGCCGACACGCTGATGGCGCTGGTGCTTAGCACCGCCCGTCGTGTAGTGGAAGTGGCCGAGCGCGTGAAAGCGGGCGAATGGACCAAAAGCATTGGCCCGGACTGGTTCGGCGTGGACGTTCATGGCAAAACGCTGGGGATTGTTGGGATGGGCCGTATCGGTCTGGCGCTGGCACAGCGCGCGCATTTTGGCTTCAACATGCCCATTCTGTATAACGCGCGCCGTCACCACAGTGAAGCTGAAGAACGTTTCAACGCCCTTTATTGCGAGCTTGATACGCTGTTGCGGGAAGCCGACTTTGTCTGCCTGATCCTGCCGCTGACGGATGAAACGCGTCATCTCATCGGCAAAGCGGCGTTTGAAAAGATGAAGAAATCGGCCATTTTCATCAACGCGGGTCGTGGTCCGGTGGTCGATGAGAAGGCGCTGATTGAGGCACTGCAAAACGGTGAGATCCACGCCGCTGGTCTGGACGTGTTTGAACAAGAGCCGCTGCCGGTGGATTCTCCGCTACTGACCATGCCGAACGTCGTCGCCCTGCCTCACATCGGCTCTGCAACTCATGAAACACGCTACAACATGGCGGCGACCGCCGTGGATAACCTGATTGCCGCGCTCGGCGGTAAAGTGGATAAGAACTGCGTTAACCCGCAGATACAACAGTAGAAACGAAAAAACCCGCCAGAAGGCGGGTTTTTGAATTTAGTGCTACTGGGCTGGAAGCTTACAGGCTTACAACGTTACCAGCTGCTGGGCCTTTAGCGCCGCTTTCGATGGTGAAGGAAACTTTCTGACCTTCATCCAGAGATTTGTAGCCATCGTTCTGGATAGCAGAGAAGTGTACGAACACGTCTTTAGAGCCATCGTCAGGTGTGATGAAGCCGAAACCTTTATCAGCGTTGAACCATTTTACCAGACCAGTCATTTTAGCAGACATAGAAATTACCTTATTAACAAATATATTGTGCCTTCCGGCTTGATGGATTGCGTTACAGATTTTTAAGCGATGAAGGAAGGGTCACTACGAAGGGTATCTATGGATAACAATCTGGACTGCTTTACTAAACTGCTTTAGGTCTGTGTAACAAACCGACGAACATAGTTATACCGATGTGGTAGATGAATGACAAGCGTTATTTTCATCAAGCATAAAAAAACCCCGCCGAAGCGGGGGTTTTTCTTATTCCGTAGCAGCGACCGCTGCGCTCCAGGCCTGGCTAAAGGCCTGATGCTGGGACGCGAGCGGACCGATCAGCGCGTTATACTGGCTCGCCTGCTGGGAGGTCGGGAACTGGATACCGTTAGAGACAAAGCTCACCTGCGTACCTTGTTCACTAATAAAGTCACCCACCTGGACCAACTGCTGAGTAAAGACCTGCGCCGCCGGGATCAGCGGTTGCAAAGCGTTTGACGGCTTGGTCACGACTTTCTCATACACCTGGTCATAGACCGGTTTAAGATCCTCGCCCTGCTTCAACGCGGAACGCGACGCATCAGCCTGCATTTTGGCATTTTGCAGCTGCTGGCTCAGTACCCCAAGCGCGCCATTTGACTGGCGTAGCGGTTCGCGCTGGGTCATATAATCCTGTGGAACACGGATGGCATTCACGCTATCCACTACCGGGCGAATACCGGAATCCATCGCCTGGCTTACCTGCTGTGAATAGCCATACAGAATGGCGTAATCCGACACGAATGGACCAAACTGTTTTTTCTGATCCGCAGTCAGCGTTGGTAAACGCTCGCCGCTACGCATCACTGTATTCTGTAGAAAATCGATAAACGCTTTGCGCTGATCGCCTTCTTTATCGAAACACCCACTCAGGCTAACAACCATCAATAACGCCGCAATAGGCGCAAACCAGCGAGAGCAGGACTTTCCTGTCGCCATTTTATTACTCCTTTCACCCAAAAAGCGCACACCGGCACACGCGTGCCCAACGCTGACAAGGATAGTCCAGGTCAGCCTTGCAAGATAGAGTTTTCATGCAAAACGGGTATTCCCGTTTTTGTACTGACTATTTACAAAAAAATACCTGTGAATCCCTACATATGACTAATCAGGTAATTAGCATAACTATCCATATAGCTGAAACGTGTAAAGCGATCGTTATCGCACAATTAATCACAGCCGTGACGATCCTGTGTCTGGTTTAGGGACTATTCTTAACAGGCTCTCTGATGTTCATGATCCCGATGTGTGATTTATGAGGAGTTCTCAATGGAATTAAAAGATCCTGAGTTTGAGCTGCTGAGCAGCCTGGAACAGATTATTTTTAAAGATGTACCGCCGACGGTTACCCTGAATCAAAAGTCCAATCCTTTTAGTGAATTTGAGCGTTTACGCAAAGGATCGGGCCTGAAAACAGATGAATTCGCAAGAGCGATGGGTGTCAGCGTAGCAATGGTGCTGGAGTGGGAGTCAAAACGTGAAAAACCTACCCCAGCCGAGCTAAAGCTGATGCGCCTGATCCAGGCAAACCCTGACCTTCGCAAGCAGTTAGCCTGATAAAGTTTGTTTGCCCCCGCCCTTGCGGGGGCTTGTGTTTACAGGCTTTCACATCGCCATCCCGTCTCTTCCCACACCAGTTCATGCGTCAGCTTCAGCCCTGCCAGAAAAGCTTCATCGTGCGACACCACCAGCAGCGCGCCGGGATAATCGGCCAGGGCCGCTTCAATGGCCTGAACAGAGGCCAGATCAAGATGGTTGGTCGGCTCATCCAGAAGCAACAGCTGCGTTGCCGCTTCACGCCACAATACGCAGGCCAGCGCGGCCTTCAGGCGCTCGCCGCCACTCAGTTCGGCCAGTGGTAGTGTCACTTTCTCTGCGCCCAGTTGAAGCTGCGCTAAACGGGTACGCAGCGCCCCCTCTTCGAGCGGCGTATTGCCCAGGCTAAGGTGAGTCATCACCGACTGCGACAGATCCAGCCGGGAAAGATGCTGATCGAGATAAGCACACCTGACAGAGACCTTACAGATTCCCGTAACAGGGGCGGTTTCGCCCAACATCACTTTCAACAGCGTGGATTTTCCACAGCCGTTCGGCCCGCGTAGCGCCACGCGCATCGGGCCATCCATTCGCCAGTTTATCGGTGGGACAGGCACGTGCGGAAGCACCAGTTCTTCCAGCACCAGCACCTGTTTCCCTTCCGGGATTTCACTGCCCGGCAGGGTAAACATCACCGCATTATCCTCTTCAACCCGCTCGCGTGCCTGGTTGACCGCAGCGTTCAAAGCATGGTTTTGATCGCTATGCTGTTTTTTCCAGGAACCAATACGCTCTTTCGCCGCCCCTTTGTATTTGACCCGTTCAAACGAGGCGATGTTAAGGCTGTCGACCGTGCGAAGCGTTTTGGCTGAACGCCGCAGGCTGTCGTCATGCTCTTTATGCATACGGGCGCGGGTACGCTTGCGCTCGGTGGCAGCATGCTCCAGCGCGGCGCGGGCAGCCAGCTGTTCAGCATCACGCTGGGTTCGATAGTCAGCATAATTCCCACCGTAGCTGCGCAAGCCCAACGCGCTCAGTTCAAGGATTCGCGGTACCTGGGCCAGCAACTCACGGTCGTGAGAGGCCACCAGCACCCCGCCCTGATACCTGGAAAGCTGCTCGTAGAACCACTTGCGGCCTTGCCTGTCGAGGTGGTTGGTCGGTTCGTCCAGCAGCAGGTAGTCAACATCCGCGGTGAATGCGCTGCACAGCAAGGCACGAATGCGCTCGCCACCGCTCAACTCTGCCGCGCGTTTACTCGGGTCAAAAGGGGGAAATTTTGCAGCGATAAAAGCCTGGCTCAGCCGTTCAGCCAGATCCCAATAACCGTCGAGCGTGTCGAGATCGTCGGGTTCATAATGACCGCTGTCGATGCGCGTGCGCGCCGCAAAGATCGCGTCGTAACCAAGCAGTTCGGCAAGCGTGGTATCCGCAGAAATATCCTGCTGCTGCGCCACGTAGACGTGTGTACCAAAGCGTTCAATATGACCGCTGGCGGGTTCATCAACTCCTGCCAGCAACCGGAGAAGGCGTGTTTTACCGCTGCCGTTGCGGCCAACCAGCGCGCACACTGACGCATCCAGAGAAAGATTCAGTGGACCAAAAAGGATATCGCCCGTCGCAAACTGACAGGTGACCTGATGCAAAATAAAAGAGGGGGACTGCGCAAAATGAGCCATAAGCACTCCTGAATGAAATCAAAACATCCCCTGCCGACGCGATGCGTTGAGCAAGGATCGAAATTCATCAGTCGTGTTTGTTCATTTTTGGGGGGCGCTCCTGAGGGCGAAATTTAACGGGAACAAGAATAACGGCAATGCGCCGCCCATTTCAAGGTTAAATTTTCACCAGGCTATTGCCCGAGCATAAAAAACCCGCCGAAGCGGGTCTCTCAATCAGATAAACGCAAACGCATCGCCAAACAGACGATCTTCCCGCGCGTCACGCTCGTTGCAGAACAGGTCGCGGGCAATTTTTGCCATTTCAAAGCGACCGGCAATGTAGATATCGTGCCCGGCCAGCGTCCCGTGATCCTGCAATACCGCAGTCAGCACCGTACCGCTGCGCCCGCGCCAGCCCTCTTCCGGCTGCTCGACAACCGGCTCAATGCGCAGGTTTGGATGATTTACGCTCAGCGCCTCCAGCTCAGACAGATCGTAAAGGTGCTTCTCTTCACGGCCGCCCCAGTAGATGGTGATATCGCGATTTGGATTACGCGCCAGCGCCGTCAGCAGAATAGAGCGGACATAGGAGAAGCCCGTGCCACCGGCAATCAGGATCAGCGGACGGTCTTCGTCTTCACGCAGCCAGGCCTCGCCATGAGGAATATCGACCACGATTTCACGCTCTTTCAGGATGCGGTCCATCACGGCCATCGCGTACAGGTTAAGCTCAGACGCACCAATATGCAGCTCAATAAATTCCTTCTCTGCTGGCGTTGAGGCCATAGAGAAAGGACGCTTATCACGCTCGTCCATCACGACCATCAGGTACTGACCGGCACGGAATGAGAATGCCGCTTCAGGAACCAAACGGACGCGATATACGGTGTCGGTAATAGCATCTACCGACGTCACTTTACAGCTTAAGGTTGTCATTCGCTCTCTCTGTCGGGAAGTCTATAGGGCTAAACGGTCTTATTCTGCCTTACCGTTATTCATTATGGCCAGCTCGTCCCAGATCGCGTCAATTCGCGCGGTCACGGCAGGATCTTTTTCGATCGGGCGACCCCATTCACGGTCGGTTTCGCCAGGCCATTTGTTCGTGGCATCCAGTCCCATTTTTGAGCCAAGTCCGGAAACCGGCGAGGCAAAATCCAGGTAATCAATCGGCGTGTTTTCCACTAACACCGTATCACGCGCCGGATCCATACGCGTGGTGATGGCCCAGATAACGTCATTCCAGTCGCGGGCATTGACGTCATCATCGCAGACAATCACAAACTTGGTATACATAAACTGGCGCAGGAAAGACCATACGCCCATCATCACGCGCTTAGCGTGACCGGCATACTGCTTCTTCATCGTCACCACCGCCAGGCGATACGAACACCCTTCCGGCGGCAGATAAAAATCAACGATTTCCGGGAACTGCTTTTGCAGGATCGGCACGAACACTTCGTTCAGCGCCACGCCCAGTACCGCCGGTTCGTCGGGTGGACGGCCGGTATAGGTGGAGTGATAGATGGCATCTTCACGCTGGGTAATGTGGGTGACGGTGAACACCGGAAAGTTATCCACTTCGTTGTAATAGCCGGTGTGGTCGCCGTACGGCCCTTCGGGTGCCAGCTCGCCCTGTTCAATGTAACCTTCCAGCACAATCTCTGCGCTGGCCGGTACTTCCAGGTCATTGGAGATGCACTTCACCACTTCGGTTTTGGTGCCGCGCAGCAGCCCTGCAAAGGCATATTCAGACAGCGTATCAGGAACAGGCGTCACCGCGCCCAGGATGGTTGCCGGATCGGCACCCAGCGCGACGGAAACCGGGAAGCGTTCGCCCGGATGGGCCGCGCACCACTCCTGGAAATCCAGCGCCCCGCCGCGATGGGACAACCAGCGCATGATGAGCTTATTTTTGCCAATCAGCTGCTGGCGGTAAATGCCGAGGTTTTGACGCTCTTTATGCGGCCCACGCGTCACGGTGAGGCCCCAGGTGATCAGCGGTGCGGCATCTTCAGGCCAGCACTGCATGATGGGAATTTTGGTCAGATCCACCGCATCGCCTTCCAGCACTTTTTGCTGGCACGGCGCACCGCGCAGGCGTTTGGTGGGCATATTCAACACCTGCTTAAACTGCGGCAGTTTGTCGAACAGGTCGCGGAACCCTTTTGGCGGCTCCGGCTCTTTCAGAAAGGCCAGCAGTTTGCCCACTTCACGTAACGCCGTGACATCTTCCTGCCCCATCCCCAGCGCCACGCGGCGAGGTGTGCCAAACAGGTTGCACAGCACCGGCATGGTGTAGCCTTTTGGGTTTTCAAACAGCAACGCCGGGCCGCCCGCGCGCAGGGTGCGGTCAGCGATTTCTGTCATTTCCAGATACGGATCAACAGGAAGCGTAATGCGTTTGAGTTCGCCCTGCTTTTCCAGCAGCGCCAGGAAGTCGCGTAGATCGTGGTATTTCATGCAGTTAATCATGGCCTCTCTGTAAGCGCTTCATTATACGGCGTAAGACCGCGTGATGCTGTAATTTTGTTAAATTAGCGTGAACTTCCACGACTTACTCTCTTTTTCGCCATTATAATCACCTTAGCGATCCCGCCAGGGTTTTGGTATGCTTGCGCCCCGAACAATGGGAAGAGTGATTATGCAGGCCTGGTATTTACTGTATTGCAAACGCGGGCAACTTCAGCGCGCGCAGGAACATCTTGAACGTCAGTCTGTTAACTGCCTGACACCCGTGATCACGCTTGAAAAAATGCAGCGTGGAAGACGCACGACCGTCAGTGAGCCTCTGTTCCCGAATTACCTGTTCGTCGAATTCGACCCCGAAGTGATCCACACCACGACGATCAGTGCCACGCGCGGCGTCAGCCATTTTGTGCGTTTTGGCGCCCATCCGGCAAGAGTACCGTCATCGGTTATTCATCAGCTTTCTGTCTACCAGCAGCCTGAAGATATTACCGATCCGGAAACCCCTTATGCCGGCGACAGCGTGGTGATCACCGAAGGCGCCTTTGAAGGCTTACAGGCCATCTTCGCTGAGCCGGACGGTGAAGCGCGCTCCATGCTGCTGCTCAACCTGCTGAACAAAGAGGTGTTGCAGAGCGTGAAAAACACCGATTTCCGCAAAGTTTAGAACTGCACGCCGAACAGACGACGCACGTTATCATCGGTTTGTGCTGCCAGCCACTGCACATCTTCTCCCCGCCAGTGCGCCACTCGCTCAGCAATATGCCCCAGGTAGGCCGGTTCATTACGTCGTGATGGCGGTTTGGGCTGCATATCCCGGGGCAACAGATACGGCGCATCCGTTTCCAGCAGCAAACGATCGGCCGGGATAACGGGTAACAGCTCACGCAGTTCCAGCCCACGACGCTCATCGCAGACCCAGCCCGTGATACCCAAATAAAGCCCGCGGTTCAGGCAATCCAGCGCTTCCTGACGGGAGCCCGTAAAGCAGTGCAACACCGCGCCCGGCAGTTTCTCCAGCCAGGGTTCCAGTAGCGCCATAAAACGTTCATGCGCATCGCGACAGTGCATAAACACCGGCATCTCCAGCTCTGCTGCCAGCGCAAGCTGGGCGGTAAATGCCTTCTCCTGCTCTTCAGGCGTCGAGAAGTTACGGTTGAAATCAAGCCCGCATTCGCCAATGGCAACCACTTCTGGCGTTTGTGCCAGACGATGAAGCGCCTCAGCGCTTTCATGCGTCCACTGGCTGCTGTCATGAGGATGCACGCCTGCGGTGGACCAGCAGTGTTGATAGCGTTGCGCCATCTGCCGTGCCTGCTCACTCTCATGCAGATTCGTTCCCGTCAGTAGCAGCCCACCCACGCCGGCGGCAAAGGCGCGCGCCACCACCTCATCGTGGTCTTTCGCAAACTGGGCGCTGGTGAGGTTAAGCCCGATATCAAACATACGTATCCCCATATGACAACCGCCCTGACGGGCGGTTGGTTTTATTCTTTCGTGGTCTCTTCAGACGGCTCGTCTTCTTCGTCCCGGGTACGCCCCTTTCCGACGTAGAAACGAGCGAAGAATACGCCGACTTCAAACAGGCAGTACATCGGTATCGCCAGTAAGGTTTGCGAGAAGACGTCCGGTGGCGTTAACAGCATACCTACAACAAATGCCCCCACCAGGATGTACGGGCGCTTCTTACGCAGATCGTCAGGCGTGGTCACCCCTACCCAGCAGAGCAGGACAATCGCTACGGGCACCTCGAAGGCGACACCAAAGGCCATAAACAGCGCCATGACGAAGCTGAGGTAGCTGGCGATGTCCGTCGAAACCTGTACCCCTTCCGGCGCGGTATGCGTCAGGAAGCCAAAGGCCAGCGGGAAGACAACGAAGTAGGCGAACGCCATGCCGATGTAAAACAGCAGCGAACTGGACACCAGCAGCGGAATAACCAGCTTGCGTTCATGCCTGTACAGCGCGGGCGCCACAAATGCCCAGACCTGATACAAAATGACCGGTGCAGATGCAATCAACGATACCCAGAAGGTCAGCTTGATGGGGGTAAAGAACGGTGAAGCAACGTCCGTTGCAATCATCGTCGCGCCCAGCGGCATCTGTTTAATCAGCGGCGCGGAAACCACCTGATAGATATCGTTGGCGAAATAGACCAGACATAAAAAAATGAGGAAAACCGCAATAATGCAGTTTAACAGGCGCTTACGCAGCTCAATGAGGTGCGCAATCAGCGGTTGAGTATCATCTACTGCCATGTTTACGCTTTATCACTCGACGAGGGGGATGATTCGGAAACGGGCGCGGCGGGTTTTACCTCAGCCGTTTTGACCACGGGCTCTTCCGGCGGCACCTGCTTTTTCACTTCGGGCTCCTGCGGCGATTGCTCTGGCGAAGCGGCCTGATGCTCCGCGCTGGAAGGCGTCACACCCTCGCGCTGCTCTTCGCTGCCCTTCACCACCGGATTATGGATGGTGTTTGCTTCATCGCTCGCCTTCTCAGGATCGTTAATGCTGTATGAGCGCTTCATGGATTCAGCCGCTTCGCGTAACTCATCCATTGATGCTTTCAGCTCCGGCGTCAGGTTATCCATGCTCGCCTTTTCAACCTTTTTCAGGCTGTCCTGAAATTCCTGAAGCTTCAGCTCCTGTGCCAGCTCGTTCTGCACGGTAGCTGCCAGCGAGCGAAGTGCCCGCACCCAGCCCACGACGGTTTTCACCGCAACGGGTAAACGCTGCGGCCCCAACACAATCAGACCAATCACAAAGACCAGCAGTAACTCACCAAAACCAATGTCGAACACGAATTACACCTGCTCTTTATCGTGACGTTTAGCCTCTTCCTTTTTGGCTTCGTCCTGCTTATCGGCGATGGATTTAGCGGTAAAATCAGCATCCTGACTGGTTTTTTCCTGCTTATTCTCATCATCGCTCATGGCTTTCTTGAAGCCTTTGATTGACGCGCCCAGGTCGGAACCAATCGATCCGAGTTTTTTCGTGCCAAACAGCAGCACAACGATGACGGCAATGATCACTAACTGCCAGATACTGATACCACCCATGCGTGTTCCCCAGTGATAGATGATTAATTAGTCAGATCGCATTATACGTATGCAATCTCTCGATAGCGACGCTAATTCAGCGCGTTTTTCGCCAGCCAGCAAGCCAGACAACCACACCGGCAGCCATAATCCAGGCTGGCATCATTTCCCAGTCCGGACGATTGATCAACAGCAACGTGCCGCTTATCAGCAGCGTCGCGCCAATTCCGAAGAGATAGCGGGACTGCCCCTGACGCACGCGACTGGATTGAAGCTCGTGCGCGATTTTATCCATGCTGTGCTGAAGGTTCTTGCTCTGACGCAAACTGTCGTAAACCAGTTCAGGAATTTCAGGCATTTTTTCAATCCAGAACGGGCCTTTCTCTTTAAGCGAGCGAACCAGGGCTGGAATACCGACCTGATCCTTAATCCAGGATTCGAGGAACGGTTTCGCGGTTTTCCACAAGTCTAACTGAGGATAGAGCTGGCGGCCTACGCCCTCAACGTAAAGTAATGTTTTCTGAAGTAAAACTAATTGTGGCTGCACTTCCATATTGAAACGGCGTGCGGTGTTGAACAGGTTGAGAAGGACGTGTCCGAAAGAGATCTCCGAGAGCGGCTTTTCAAAAATCGGCTCACAGACGGTGCGGATCGCAAATTCAAACTCTTCCACGTTGGTATCTGGCGGAACCCAGCCTGAATCCACGTGCAGCTCGGCCACCTTACGGTAGTCGCGATTGAAGAAAGCGATAAAGTTCTCGGCGAGATAACGCTTATCCTCTTTATTCAGCGAGCCGACAATACCGCAGTCGATGCCGATGTATTTAGGATCTTCCGGGTGCTCATAGCTGACAAAAATGTTGCCCGGATGCATGTCAGCATGGAAGAAGCTGTCGCGGAAAACCTGAGTAAAGAAGACCTGCACGCCACGTTCGGCCAGCAACTTCATGTTGGTGCCCTGTTTTTCCAGCGCCGTCACGTCCGAGACCGGAATACCGTAGATACGTTCCATCACCATCATGTTCTGACTGCAATAGTCAGAATAGACTTCAGGAACATACAGCATCGGGCTGTCTTCAAAGTTTCGACGCAGCTGAATGGCGTTCGCCGATTCACGCAGCAGGTTAAGCTCATCAATCAGCGTTTTTTCGTATTCCCGTACCACTTCCAGCGGACGCAGACGGCGGCCATCCGGCAACAGACGCGGCACCCAGCGAGCCAGGCGATAAATCAGCTTCATGTCTGCTTTGATAACCGGCAGGATATCCGGACGTATCACTTTAATGACCACCTCTTTGCCATTTTCCTTCAGGCGCGCAGTATGAACCTGCGCAATAGAGGCAGAGGCCAGAGGCTGAATATCGAAATCATCAAACCAGGTCTCGATGGGGATATTGCCCATCGCTTCTTCGATTTGTTTCTTCGCTCTCTCTCCGTCAAACGGAGCGACGCGATCCTGCAATAGTGCGAGCTGATCGGCAATCTGCGGTGGAAAAAGGTCGCGACGTGTTGAGAGCATCTGCCCAAACTTGATCCAGACCGGTCCCAGCTCCTGCAACGCAAGACGCAGGCGTGCGCCCAGCTCCTGATCCTTATGGCGATTCGGCATCCAGAACAGCGTGCGACGCCAAAGCCGAAGCGGCAGGGTGATACGCATTCTGGGGATAAGCTCGTCGAGCCCGTAGCTCAAAAAGGTGCGAACGATAAAATAGAGGCGCCGAATTTCACCAGGCGTCATTTGCCCTCCAGTTTTTCCAGCCGTTTGGTTAACGCATCAACTGCGCGCTCAACTGCCGCGGTCTCTTCTGCAAACCAGGCGACTTCTAAAGGCCCCGGCGCCATACGCCACTCTTCGGTCAGCACCTCGGCAGCATAGCGCTGTTGACGGAGCAGACCTTTACGCAGGAAAGCGGATCCCGTGCGCAGCGTTTTGCTTATCCCTTCAGCCGCGATGTCGCCGATATAGGGCGCCAGCAGTTCCGCCGGGTCGAATTCAGCCTGATCGCTGAGTGCAACGAAGTTCTGTACCACCTGAATATCGCCTTCGACCTCCAGCTCACCGCTGCGAATAAGCGCCGTCATCTGCTGACGGTCACGCAGTTTTGGTAAGACGCTCATGTGCGTAATTACCGAGCAATCAGCTTCGCCTTCCCACTCCCCCAGAACGTCAAGCTGGCGTTCGCTGAAGACCAGCACAAGCGGCGTCGAGAACTCCTTTAACACGATGCGCAGCACCTTTCCGTTAAGCCGCTGACGTGCGGTTTTCAGCGCCGGAGCGCGATACAGAAAGGCATTCAGTACATTCTCGATGCCTGCGGTGACTAAGGGTTTAATGGGCACGGGAAACCTCCACTCAGAACTTGTAACCACGATGCAGCGCGACGACACCCGCCGTCATATTGAAGTATTCCACGTTTTCAAACTCGGCATCCTGCATCATCGCTTTCAGCGTGTCCTGATCCGGGTGCATTCGGATGGATTCGGCCAGATAACGGTAACTTTCTGCATCGTTTGCCACCAGCTCGCCGATGCGCGGCAGAACGTGGAAGGAATAGGCATCGTAAGCTTTGCTCAGCGGGTCGATAATCGGTTTAGAAAACTCGAGAACCAGCAGTCGGCCGCCCGGCTTCAGCACGCGGTACATGGAGCGCAGCGCTTTATCTTTATCGGTCACGTTACGCAGACCGAAAGAGATGGTGATGCAGTCGAACGTATTATCCGGGAACGGCAGCGCTTCGGCGTTGGCCTGAACATATTCAACGTTGCCTACCACGCCGATGTTACGCAGCTTTTCGCGTCCCATTTTCAGCATGGAGTCGTTGATATCCGCCAGCACCACGCGGCCGGTTTCGCCAACCAGACGGGAGAATTTAGCGGTCAGATCCCCTGTGCCTCCGGCTAAATCCAGCACCGTTTGTCCACGGCGCACGCCGCTGCAATCAATAGTGAAGCGCTTCCACAAGCGATGAATGCCGAATGACATCAAATCATTCATCACATCGTACTTCGCCGCCACGGAATGAAATACGTGGGCCACCATGTCAGCTTTCTGCGCTTTGGCGACAGTCTGAAAGCCAAAGTGCGTTGTGTCTTGTGAATCGTCAACCATCTCAGAGCCTGCTAATCAGTCAAATGTTCGTGAAGTGTAACAGATTGGGCGCATTTGCCCTACGTTTCAACCACCGTGAAAGAAACGTGCCGGCTGCGCTTCGGGGGATAAACTCGCCGCTAAACCGTTGTCTTCATTGCGGCTATTTTGCTCACCGTCGCCTTCACGCAGACGAAACTCTTCGTCCTGAGCGGTAGCCTGCTCCACCAGTTCCGGATTAATCTCGCGTTTAACTTCCACCCCCAGGCTGCGAAACGCCTCCGCCTGCGCCAGCAAATTGCCGCGCCCGGAGGAGAGTTTTTTCATCGCCTGGCGGTAGTTATCCTGCGCGCGATCCAGGCTTTGCCCTACCGAGGACATATCGTCCACAAACAGCCGCATTTTGTCGTACAGCTTGCTGGCGCGATCGGCAATCTGCTGCGCGTTACGGCTTTGGTGCTCATAACGCCACAGGTTGGCAATGGTACGTAACGCCACCAGTAGCGTGGTGGGGCTGACCAGCATAATGTTATTTTTCAGCGCTTCGGTGATCAGTTCGGGCTGTCTGTCGAGCGCCAGCAGGAAGGCTGGCTCAACCGGAATGAACATCAGCACATAATCCAGCGATCGCAGCCCCGGCAACTGCTGATAATCTTTTCTGCCCAGCAGACGGATATGGTTACGCACGGAGGCGATGTGCTCCTGCAACGCTGTTTCGCGGGTGTAGTCATCTTCCGCGTTGAAGTAGCGCTCATAGGCCACCAGCGTCATTTTGGCGTCGATAACCACATCTTTGCCCTGTGGCAGACGAACAATGACATCCGGCTGCATCCGCGAGCGCGCATCGTTTTCAATGCTGACCTGCGTTTCGTATTCGTATCCTTCGCGCAGGCCAGAGGCCTCCAGCACGCGCGTCATGACCACTTCGCCCCAGTTTCCCTGCGCTTTGTTATCACCTTTCAGTGCGCGCGTCAGGTTAACCGCCTCCTGCGCCATCTGCGCATTCAGCTGCTGGAGATTACGAATTTCATGCGCCAGCGTGTGGCGCTCGCGGGCCTCCTGACCAAAGCTGTCCTGTACCTGACGTCGAAAGCCGTCCAACTGCTCACGCAGGGGCGTCAGCAGGCTGTTCAGGCTCTGACGGTTCTGCTCATCCACGCGACGATTGCTGTGCTCAAAAATGCGGTTCGCGAGGTTCTCAAACTGCTCGCTAAGACGCTGCTCGCTGTTGATCATCTGACGGATTTTGTCTTCGGCGTGCAGTTGGGTGGACTCAAGACGGGTGGTCACTTCACGGAGATCGGCCTCCAGCGAGGTATTGATATCACGCAGATTGCGCAGTTCGTTATTGAGCAGTTCGCACTCGTCGCGCCAGTGGTCACTCAGCGCAAGCTGTTGTTTCGTTGCGCTGAGTTCGGCGACGATCTCTTCGCGCTCTGCCAGCTGTTCGGCTTTCTGCTGCGCATGCTGGTAGCCGGAAATGAGCCAGCCAATCCCCACGCTCACCAGCGCAACTACCGCATAAACCAGGATTGAGATATCCACAATGCCCCCTGCATCCACGTCTAACCCGCACAAAATAGAATTGTGCTGTATGAACGTCCAGTTTGAAAGGGTTTTCCTGCGAGGCGTTACGCAAAAATAAAAGGCCGAGCATGTCGGCCTTTTAGCACTGAAGAGAGAATTAGATCAGGCGGCGCGCCGCTTCAACCACGATTTTCACCGCATGGCTTTCAGTCTGCTTCATGGTTTCAGCGTTCGGGATCTCCTGTTGGGTACGGTTGACGATAACGCCCGCCACCATACCGGCACGCAGACCCTGGCTCGCGCACATGGTCAGCAGCGTCGCAGATTCCATTTCGTAGTTCATGACGCCCATCGACTGCCACTCTTCCATGGAGCCTTTGAAACGGCTCACCACGCGACCAGAGAAGGTGTCGTAACGCTCCTGGCCCGGGTAGAAGGTATCGGAAGAGGCAGTTACGCCCACGTGGGTGGTGGCGCCCACGGATTTCGCGGCTTCAACCAGCGCGGTGGTGCATTCGAAATCAGCCACTGCCGGGAATTCCATCGGTGCAAAGTGCAGGCTTGCCCCGTCCAGACGCACGGATGCGGTGGTAACCAGCACGTCGCCCACGTTGATGTGCGGCTGAATGGCGCCTGTGGTGCCGATGCGCAGGAAAGTACGAATGCCCAGCTGCGCCAGCTCTTCAACGGCGATAGAGGTAGACGGGCCACCAATACCGGTAGAGCACACGATCACCGCTTTACCGTCCAGCTCTGCGCGCCAGGTGGTGAATTCGCGATGCGCTGCCAGCTTAACCGGCTTATCCATTAGCGCGGCGATCTTTTCCACACGCTCTGGATCGCCAGGGACGATAGCAAGCGTAGCCCCTTGTAAATCGTTTTTAGTGAGGCCGAGATGAAAAACATCAGACTTAGACATAGGTGACTCCTCTGTGGGTCGGTTTGTCAGAAGAAGTAAAACGGTACTTTACAGAAGCAATGTGCATTATTTCGTGACACACCTCACCATGAATGAAAATGATTGCAGTTAATTTCCATAAAATAGTGATTCACATCACATTAACAAGTTATATCGCCGGGTGCTGCACAAAAGATAGACGCTATAAGGCACTGTGGGTTGTTAACCTGGTGTCTATATTTATCTTTGCGCTAATCCATTCATTGGTACGGAGAATGCCATGACTGAAAAAACCGGTTTTGCACCTGCTGCGGCCCCGCACGCTTCAACCATCGTCTCAACCCCTGAAGAAGCCATTACCGCAGGCGAGACCTCCATTCCCTCCCAGGGAGAGAACATGCCAGCGTACCACGCGCGGCCAAAATCTGCCGATGGCCCGCTGCCCATCGTGATCGTGGTGCAGGAAATATTTGGCGTTCATGAACATATTCGCGACCTCTGCCGCCGTCTGGCGCTGGAAGGTTACCTGGCCGTTGCGCCGGAACTCTATTTCCGTCAGGGCGATCCGAATGATTACAGCGACATCCCGACGCTGTTCAGCAACCTGGTCAGCAAAGTGCCGGACGCGCAGGTACTGGCCGATCTCGACCACGTTGCCAGTTGGGCGGCGCGCAACGGTGGCGACCCGCACCGTCTGATGGTGACCGGCTTCTGCTGGGGCGGACGCATTAGCTGGCTGTATGCCGCGCACAATCCGCAGTTGAAAGCGGCCGTGGCCTGGTACGGCAAACTGGTGGGCGAAAAGACGCTGAACTCGCCGAAACATCCGGTTGATATCGCCACCGATTTAAATGCCCCGGTGCTAGGGCTGTATGGCGGTCAGGATACCGGCATTCCGCTTGATACCGTCGAGACCATGCGCCACGCGCTGCGGGCGGCAAACGCGAAGGCCGAAATCGTGGTGTACCCGGATGCGGGACACGCGTTTAATGCCGATTATCGTCCGAGCTATCACGCGGAATCCGCAAAAGATGGCTGGCAGAGAATGCTGGCGTGGTTCAGCCAGTACGGCGGGAAGAAAGCGTAATACCAAAAGCCCGGTGGCGGCTACGCCAACCGGGCAATCCAGCCCCACTACGCCTGACGCAAATTCTGCGCCGCCTGCACCATGTTCGCCAGCGCCGCGCGGGTTTCAGGCCAGCCGCGAGTTTTCAGGCCGCAGTCCGGGTTTACCCACAGACGTTCCGCCGGGATGCGCTGGGCCGCTTTTTGCAGCAGCGATTCAATCCACTCCACGCTTGGCACGTTAGGGGAGTGAATGTCATACACGCCCGGCCCGATTTCGTTCGGGTAGTCGAACTCTTCGAACGACTCCAGCAGCTCCATGTCTGAACGCGAGGTCTCGATGGTGATCACATCGGCGTCGAGCGCGGCAATGGAGTCCATGATGTCGTTAAATTCGCAGTAACACATGTGGGTGTGGATCTGCGTGTCGTCCTTCGCGACGGCCGCGTTGAGGCGGAACGCCTCCACGCCCCACTGTAAGTAAGCATCCCAGTCGCTGCGACGCAGCGGCAACCCTTCACGCAGCGCCGGTTCGTCGATCTGAATGATGCCAATCCCCGCCGCTTCCAGATCCGCCACTTCATCACGCAGCGCCAGGGCGATCTGTTTGGCGATGGTTTCCCGGGAAACATCTTCACGCGGGAACGACCAGCAGAGAATGGTCACCGGCCCCGTCAGCATGCCTTTTACCGGTTTGTCGGTCAGAGACTGGGCATACTTCGCCCACTCCACGGTGATCGCTTCCGGGCGGCTGACGTCGCCGATCACCACCGGCGGCTTCACGCAGCGGGAACCGTAGCTCTGGACCCAGCCGTTCTGGGTAAAGACGAAGCCGTCCAGGTGTTCACCGAAGTATTCCACCATATCGTTACGCTCGGCCTCTCCGTGCACCAGCACGTCCAGACCCAGACGTTCCTGCTCGACGATCGCCTGTTTGATGTGTTCCGCAATGCCGGTGCGGTAGTGATTCGCATCCAGATTGCCCTTTTTGAAGTCCAGGCGCAGGCCGCGGATCTCGGTAGTCTGCGGGAAGGAGCCGATGGTTGTGGTCGGCCACGCGGGCAGGTTAAAGCGCGCACGCTGGGCTTCGGCGCGCACTTCATACGGGCTCTGGCGCTGGCTGTCCCGGGCGGTGATGGCCGCCAGACGTTTTTCCACCACAGGGTTATGCACGCGCGTCGAGTGACGGCGCGCCTGGATCGGAGCGCTCCAGTCGGTAATCGCTGCCGTGTCGCCGCTGTTTAGCGCGTCGCGCAGCAGAGCCAGCTCCTCACACTTTTGCAGAGCAAAGGCAAACCAGCTTTTCACCTCAGGGTCGAGTCGGGTCTCCACGCTCAGGTCGATCGGGCTGTGCAGCAGGGAACAGGAAGAGGCTACCCACAATTCACGTTTACCGACAATGTCCTTAATTTGTGCATATTTCTCGGTGAGATCGGCACGCCAGACGTTACGACCATTCACCAGACCGGCAGAGAGCAGCCACTCCGCAGGCAGACGCTTGTGCAACTCTGCCACATCGTCTTTGCCGTGAACGAGATCAACGTGCAGACCCTGAACCGGCAGCGCAGTAATGGTGTCGAGGTTAGGCGTTACGCCCTCGAAATAGGTGGTCAGCAGCAGCTTCACCTGGCCCGTGAGCGCGTCATACGCCGGTTTGAAGGCATCCAGCCACGCCTGCGGCAGCTCAAGCACCAGCGCCGGTTCATCGATTTGCACCCACTGAATACCGCGCTTACCCAGCTCAATCAGCACCTGCTTATAAACCGGCAGAATATCGTTCAGCAGGCTGAGGCGGTCGAACTGCTCACCTTTCACTTTGCCCAGCCACAGGTAGGTGACCGGCCCCAGCAGCACGGGTTTCACCTGGTGACCCAGCGCCAGCGCTTCGTCCACTTCATCCAGAAGCTGGGTCCAGGTCAGTTTGAACTGCTGGCCCTTAACGAACTCCGGCACCATATAGTGATAGTTGGTGTTAAACCACTTGGTCATTTCCGCCGCTGCCGCTGGCTCACCCGTTGGCGCGCGGCCACGGCCGATGCGGAACAGGGTATCGATATCCACCGATCCATCGTTGTTCTGATGACGAGCCGGCACGTTGCCAAGCAGCAGGCTGGTGGTCAGAACATGGTCGTACCAGGCGAAATCGCCCACCGGCAGCAGGTCTACGCCCGCCTGTTTTTGCTGATCCCAGTGACGCGCGCGCAGCTCGCGTCCCACCGCCAGCAGTTCTTCGCGGGTGGCGTTACCCGCCCAGTAGCTTTCTTGCGCTTTTTTCAGCTCGCGACGCAGACCAACGCGAGGGAAACCGAGAGTGTGAGTGCGGATTGTCATGGCATACCCCTTGTAGAAATTCGTTATTTAGACGTCCAGATGTTTACACTTCTATAATTGGCAGGTACTGTATATTCCTCAAGCGCAAAATGTTCATGCCGAAGTGAAGGACTTTCATGATCGAGATTAAACACCTGAAAACGCTACAAGCGTTGCGGAACTGCGGTTCTCTTGCGGCGGCAGCGGCCACGCTGCACCAGACTCAGTCTGCCCTTTCTCACCAGTTCAGCGATCTGGAACAACGCCTCGGCTTTCGTCTTTTTGTGCGTAAGAGCCAGCCTTTGCGCTTTACGCCGCAGGGCGAAATTTTGCTTCAGCTGGCGAACCAGGTGCTGCCGCAGATTGCCAGCGCGTTGCAGTCCTGCAACGAGCCGCAGCAGACCACCCTGCGCATCGCCATTGAGTGTCACAGCTGTATTCAGTGGCTGACCCCCGCGCTTGAGAACTTCCGCCAGAAGTGGCCGCAGGTAGAGATGGACTTCAAATCCGGCGTCACGTTTGATCCGCAGCCGTCGCTTCAGCAGGGTGAGCTGGATCTGGTGATGACCTCAGATATTCTGCCACGCAGCGGTCTGCACTATTCGCCAATGTTTGATTTTGAGGTGCGTCTGGTGCTGGCCCCGGACCATCCGCTGGCCGCCAAAACGCGTATCACGCCGGAAGATCTGGCAACGGAGACGCTGCTGATTTACCCGGTACAGCGCAGTCGTCTGGATATCTGGCGCCATTTCCTGCAACCCGCAGGCATCAGCCCACAGCTGAAAAGCGTGGATAACACGCTGCTGTTAATTCAGATGGTGGCGGCCAGAATGGGAATTGCGGCGCTGCCGCACTGGGTGGTCGAGACGGTTGAACGCCAGGGTCTGGTGGTCACCAAAACCCTGGGTGAAGGACTGTGGAGCCGGCTGTACGCCGCCGTGCGCGATGGCGAGCAACGTCAGCCAATTACGGAAGCGTTTATTCGCTCAGCGCGGAACCACGCGTGCGACCATCTTCCGTTTGTGCGGAGCGCGGAGCGACCCAGCGGCGATGTACCCACAGCGAAGCCAGGATCACCGTTCCCCCAATAAGGAAACTCGGCCAGTGCGGCTGCTCCTGCCAGATGGCGAGGTTCACCAGTAGCCCTGCCGGCACGTGCACGTTGTTCATGATCCCCAGCGTTCCGGCGTCTACCTGCGTCGCGCCGTAGTTCCACATAAAATAGCCCAGCCCCGAGGCCACCACGCCCAGCCAGACCAGAACGCTCCACTGCACGGGGGTGGTCGGCAGCTTTTGCGGGTTGCCGAGCATAAACCATGCCGCAATCGCGACAATCGCCGCGCCCATATAGAACCACGCAAACGCGTTATGCTGCGGCATCGGGCGGGTCTCCATCAGGCGTTTGTAACCCACCATCCCGATGGCAAAGCTGATATTAGCGAGCTGGACGAACATCAGCCCGGTCCAGAAGTGATCGCTCACCTTGTCATAGCGAATTATCGCCGCGCCAATGACTGCCAGCGCCGCGCTCAGCAGATATCCCCAGCGCAGGCGGCGCCTGCTGAGCAGGTCGTAAATCAGCGTGATATAGAGCGGCGTGAGCACGGTAAAGAGCAGAAATTCCGAGACGGACAGGTAGACGTAAGCCCGGAAGCTGAACAGGTACATGATGCCGAGCTGCATCGCGCCTACCAGCATGTACAGCAGAATGGTTTTTAGCGATTGCCCGCGGGTACGCAGGAACGGCAGGAACACCAGTGCCGCCAGCCCCACGCGCATCAGCACCGAAAAGTAGCTGTCGACCGATCCGGCAAGGTATTCGCCAATCAGACTAAAGGAGAAGGCCCACAGGATAGTCGTGATAATGAGTAGCGCCACAATGCTTGTCTCTCAGAAAGAAGGAGAGGCATTGTAGCGAACTCTTTAGTTGACATCTGAACAATAAACAATCAAATGAAGATTATTCAAGGAACAGTTTGCGCAGATACTTAGGTACCGCGTTGTCTGCGTTCGTGCCAATCACTTCCAGCTCCGGGTGCAGATCTTTCAGGCGCTGGTGCGCGTTCTGCATGATGCAGCCTTTACCCGCCATGGAGAGCATCTCGGCATCGTTCATGCCATCGCCAAAGGCGATACAGTCTTTCAGATCAAAACCCAGCCGTTTCGCTACCGCTTCCAGCGCGTGACCTTTGGACACCCCGCCCGCCATCACTTCCAGACAGGTCAGCGTGGAGAAGCTCACGTTCACGCGGTCGCCCCAGCGGGCGTTGATCGCCTGCTCCAGCGGAAGCAGCGCTTCGTGACTTTCGCAGGTAAAGAACACCTTGCTGATCCCTTCAGGATCCAGCAAACCCGGCTCATACAGGGAGTAGTTGAAGACGGCTTCCTTGAAGAAACGCATTTCGTCCGGGCGATGGCGGTTCATAAACCACTCGTCGTCGCGGTAAACGTTAGTCACGATATCCGGGTTGTTATGCACAATGCCGAACAAATCGGTGGCGATGTCACGATCGAGATTATGGGTAAAAATCAGGTTGCCGTCCGTGTCATGTACGCGCGCACCGTTAGAGGTGATCATGTACGACTTGATCTCCAGGTTATCGCGGATCTGCCCCACGTCCACGTGGTGGCGGCCAGTGGCGAACACGAAGTTCACGCCACGGGCAGTCAGGAGTTTTAGGGTCTCTTTCGCATAAGGCGACAGGGTGTGGTCGGGGGAAAGCAGCGTGCCATCTAAATCAGATGCAACAACCTGGTACATAGGGATTTCAACCTCTGGTGGAAAACAATAATCAGTTATGCCTGTTGAAAAATTCAACAATGGCGTTGAGCGCGACTGAGCGCATAGCGTCCTTTTCAAAAAGGATCTCATGGTACGCACCGTTGATGACCAGCGGTTTACCCCCTTCACAGGGATGGCCCGCAGCGGCGCGAAGTTCACAATAGCGGTCATGCATGCGGTTATCCACCACACGCTCTTCTTCCGCCTGGATCAGGAGCGTCGGCGTGTCATCATCGCCTACGCCTGCCAGCACCTGTTCACCGGCATGAATACCTTCCCGCACCCAGTGCCAGGTGGGGCCGCCGACCCGCAGACGCGGTTCATCGGCATAAAAACGCAGGTTGCGCCGATAACGCTGCCGACTGTGGGTTAACACGTTGATGGCAAACGGTAACGCCCGCCAGCGTCCTGTTCCGATGGCATAGCCTTCTCGAATGCGCTGATGGCCCTCAGCCCAGTCGAGAAGATGGCGCACCATCCAGTCAGGAAAACGTATCACAATGCCGTACATCGGCGCGGTCAGCGCAATGGCGTCGCACTGGTGCTTATGGCGCTGCAAAAACAACGTCGAGATCGCGCCCCCCATGGAGTGGGCAAGAATATAACGCTTGCGCCACGGTCCGGGCTGCACTTCCTGCTGCCAGAACGCGGCCAGATCGTCGACGTAATCGCTGAAGTTATCCACGTGGCCGCGATGGGTATCCGGCAACATCCGGCCGGAAAGCCCCTGCCCGCGATGGTCGATAATTAACACATCAAAGCCCAGATGGAACAGGTCATACGCCAGCTCGGCATATTTAATATAGCTTTCGATGCGCCCGGGGCAGACCACAATCACCCGGTCATTTTTTTCATCACGGAAACGAACGAAGCGTACCGGGATTTCCCCGACGCCCATAAACTCATCTTCCTCACGCTGGCGCCAGAAATCGGTCAGCGGCCCCATGGAGAAAGCAGCAAATGCGTTTTCTCGTGTTTCCCAGTCCTTTTTCTGCTGAAACATTGGGTTTCCACCCCCCGTAATTCAGGGAATATCGTTTTTTTCGTCACCGGTCACAAAATGACTCAACAATAGCGTATTGTGGCATAAAAACAGACGATCCGGGAGTTTCAAATGACCTTCGAGTGGTGGTTCGCCTACCTGCTGACATCCATCATCCTCAGCCTTTCACCTGGCTCGGGCGCAATCAACACCATGACCACCTCCATTAATCACGGCTATCGCGGCGCGGTGGCGTCAATCGCCGGTTTACAGACCGGGCTTGGCATTCATATTGTGCTGGTGGGGATTGGTCTGGGCACGCTGTTCTCCCGTTCGGTGCTGGCCTTCGAGGTGCTGAAATGGGCTGGCGCAGCGTATCTTATCTGGCTGGGCATTCAGCAGTGGCGCGCCGCTGGCTCGATTGATCTGCATACGCTCTCCCGGACGCAAACACGCGGCCACCTGTTTAAGCGCGCGGTGTTCGTTAACCTGACCAACCCGAAAAGCATCGTGTTCCTCGCCGCCCTGTTCCCGCAGTTTATCGTGCCGCATCAGCCACAGGTGATGCAGTACGTGGTGCTGGGCGCGACCACCATTATTGTCGATATCATTGTGATGATTGGTTACGCGACGCTGGCGCAGCGAATTGCGGCGTGGATCAAAGGGCCTAAACAGATGAAGGCCCTGAACAAAGTCTTTGGTTCGCTGTTTATGCTGGTTGGCGCGCTGCTTGCGTCAGCGCGTCATGCTTAGCGAGAAATGATGAGATGAATGCCGAAGCCGGCGAACAACGCGCCGGCGAAGCCGTCGATCCACTTCGCGATGCGCTGGTAGCCGCGACGCATCGCCGGTAAGGCAAACAGGCTTGCCACAACGGTAAACCAGGCGAACGTTTCCACAACGATCAGCAGGAAGATCCCCCAGCGCGCGCCCGCGCCGACGTTATCCCCCACAAACAGCGAGAATACCGAGCCGAAGTAAATAATTGCTTTCGGGTTCGCCAGGTTGGTCAGTAGCCCTTTCACAAAGCTACGGCCGCCCGTTGCCAGCTCAACCTTTGGCTCTTCCGGCTTGCTCTCTTCTTTCTTCAGCGCTCCGCGCAGCATCTGGTAGCCCATCCAGCACAGGTACAGACCGCCGCCAACCATAATGATGTTATGCAGCCACGCCATTTTCGCCAGGATCAGGTTCAGACCGAGCAGCGCAACCGCCGCCCAGACCATGACGCCCATGGTAATACCGAGCACACCCATCATCGCCTCTTTGCGGGAGCGGCTGACGGCCGTTTGCGACACGAAGAAAAAATCAGGGCCTGGGCTCATCAGCGCAACGATGTGCACTAACGCCACGGTGAGAAATAGCATTAACATAATTAGCTCGCGGGGAAATAATACAGTGAGTCACCATCCTGGCACTTTTTCGCCCGGCTGACTACTCCTCATCATCACCATCAGCGTGGGAACGGATGAGCGCCATAAACTCTTTACCGAAGCGCTCCAGCTTGCGCGTGCCGACGCCGTTGACGCTGAGCATCTCGCTGGCGCTGAGCGGCATTTGCTCGGCCATCTCGATCAGCGTCGCGTCGTTGAACACCACGTATGGCGGGATGTTCTCTTCATCGGCAATAGCTTTACGCAGCTTACGCAGCTTGGCGAACAGCTTGCGGTCGTAGTTACCGCCGTAGGATTTTTGCATCACGCGCGGCTTCAGGGCGACGACGCGCGGAACGGCGAGCTTCAGTTCAACCTCGCCACGCAGGACAGGTCGCGCCGCTTCGGTCAGCTGAAGCGCAGAATGCTGGGCAATATTTTGCGTGGCAAAGCCGAGGTGGATCAACTGGCGGATAATACTCACCCAGTGCTCATGGCTCTGGTCTTTCCCGATGCCGTAAACAGGCAGCTTGTCGTGACCCATATCGCGGATACGCTGGTTGTTAGCCCCGCGCAGCACTTCAACGACGTAGCCCATCCCAAAGCGCTGGTTCACGCGTCCGATAGTCGAGAGCGCTTTGCGCGCGTCCATCAGGCCATCGTACTGCTTCGGCGGGTCGAGGCAGATATCGCAGTTGCCGCACGGCGCCTGACGCCCTTCACCAAAGTAGTTGAGTAACACCAGACGGCGGCAGGTTTGCGCTTCGGCGAAGGCCCCCATCGCGTTAAGCTTGTGGCGTTCGATATCCTGCAACTGCCCCTGCGGTTTCTCTTCCAGACAGCGGCGCAGCCACGCCATATCCGCCGGGTCGTAAAACAACATCGCTTCCGCAGGCAGACCATCACGCCCGGCGCGGCCGGTTTCCTGATAGTAGGATTCGATATTGCGCGGAATGTCGAAATGCACCACAAAGCGCACGTTGGGCTTGTTGATCCCCATCCCGAACGCCACCGTTGCGACCACGATTTGCAGGTCGTCGCGCTGGAATTTTTCCTGAACATCGGCGCGGATGTGGTTCTCTAACCCGGCATGGTATGCCGCCGCGCTAAAGCCGCGATTTTGCAGACGCGCAGCGGTGTCTTCCACCTTTGCGCGGCTGTTGCAGTAGATGATGCCGGACTTGCCGCGCTGCTCCTGCACGTAGCGCAGGAGCTGATCCAGCGGCTTGAACTTTTCCATCAGCATATAGCGGATGTTCGGGCGGTCGAAGCTGCTGACCTGAATATACGGGTCGTTCAGTCCCAGCAGGCGAACGATGTCCTGACGCGTGGTGTCGTCCGCCGTGGCGGTAAGCGCCATAAACGGCAGCTCGGGGAAGCGCTGACGAAGCTGGCCGAGGGCGGCGTATTCCGGGCGGAAATCGTGCCCCCACTGGGAGATACAGTGCGCTTCATCCACCGCCAGCAGCACCGGGTTCCAGTGCGCCAGGTGGTCGAGGAAGTTGTCCAGCATCAGGCGCTCTGGCGCGATATACAGCAGGCGAACCTGTCCGGTGCGGCACCCGGCCATCACCTCTTGCTGCTGCTCGCGAGTTTGCGTTGAGTTAAGACAGGCCGCCGCCACGCCGTTGGCGAGCAGCTGGTCGACCTGGTCTTTCATCAGGGAAATAAGGGGTGATACCACAACCGTCAGGCCATTAAGCACCAGCGCGGGTACCTGATAGCAGAGCGATTTACCGCCGCCGGTCGGCATGACCACCAGGCAATCGCGGCCTTCCAGCACGGTTTCAATGATGGTTTCCTGGCCAGGACGGAACTGCTGGTAGCCAAAG
Organism: Enterobacter cloacae complex sp. IR5401; assembly: GCF_049238425.1. NCBI lineage: Bacteria > Pseudomonadati > Pseudomonadota > Gammaproteobacteria > Enterobacterales > Enterobacteriaceae > Enterobacter > Enterobacter cloacae complex sp. IR5401. The sequence continues at coordinate 47,444 of NZ_JBMKHN010000006.1, forward strand.
GTTTCATGCAAAACCTGTTTAGCCAGCGATTCCTGATTCAATACTTCCGCCTGCGCCACGTTAACCCCATATGCCAGAAATGAAACAGGCGCTATTTTCAGCGCCTGAGAGAGAAACTTCAACGTTTAACGCAAAAACATTCGAGCAGCTTAGAAAATATCGTTCAGCATGACGCCCACACCGACACGGGTCTGGTTGAAGTTGTAGTCGATCAGCGATTCGCCATACCCGCTATACACCTGAGTATAGAGACGAACGTGTTTCGTTACCGGGTAGCTCAGGCCCAGCTCTGCACCGCCGTAGCCGGTATTCCAGTTGTACTGGCCTTTGGCACTTAGCACCGCGTCACCCAGCTGATAGCCCACTTTAAGCTGATAGTAGCCCATATATTTGGTGATATCCGGGTTGTCATCGGTGCTGCCTACTACGTACCACGGCTTCACTTCCACCATGAAATTGCCGTTCTGCGCCATCAGACGCGTATAGATGCGGTTCCAGCTGCGTGAGGTTGGGTCGGAACGACCGTTGGAATCGTGGTTATAGCCCACCTCCACGTCTCGCAGCGTCCAGCCTGCAAACTCATAATCGGTGGCGAAACCGAGGAACAGCTGCGGTTCATAGTTGGTTTCGCGGAACGGTGATGATTCCCCGCTGTTGGAGAGCTGCCACCATGACTTCTGCGTGTAGGACGCGCCAAGTACCGAGTTCGGCCCCAGGATGCCGCGCCAGAACGGGAAGGCGAGGCTGAGCTGGAACTTCACCTCATCTTTACGCGCATTATCAGACCAGTTATAGGAGCTTATCGCCTCTTTGTTGAGATCGCTGGTCTGGGTGTAGATCACGTAGTTTGTGTCATACGGGTACAGCGTGAACGGATTGTCATGCTCCTGAAGCATATTGGCGATGATGCTACCCTTAACAGCAGGTTTATCATGCACCTCTTTGATCGTCGCTTCCTGCGCATATGCTGTGAGGGGCAGCGCAACCGCCGCCAGTAACCAACCCAGATACGTCCGCATCGGTGGTGTTCTCCTGAAATGGTGACATTTAATGAATAGTTTTGTCCGGGCATTCTACAGACTTCTGCGATAACTTCCGCTTCCTCGTTTCTTAAAGTGGCATTCCTTTATCCTGAAGCATAAAATCAACATTTTGTTAACAACAAGGATGCCACGTCAGATGTCAGCCACACTCACCGCCGAAGAAACCTTAAAGCTCGTGGGCGAGATTTTTGTGTACCACATGCCGTTCAACCGTGCACTGGGTCTTGAGCTGGAGCGATACGAAAAAGACTTCGCTCAGCTGAGTTTCAATAATCAGCCAATGATGGTCGGTAACTGGGCGCAAAGCATTTTGCACGGCGGGGTAATTGCCTCCGCGCTGGACGTGGCGGCCGGTCTGGTGTGCGTGGGCAGCACGCTGACGCGCCACGACACCATCAACGAAGATGAATTACGCCAGCGCCTGTCGCGCATGGGCACCATCGATTTACGCGTCGACTACCTGCGCCCAGGACGCGGAAACCGCTTCACCTGTACCAGCAGCCTGCTGCGCGCCGGGAATAAAGTTGCCGTCGCCCGCGTTGAGCTGCATAACGAGGAGCAGGTTTATATCGCCAGCGCAACCGCCACTTATATGGTGGGTTGAGACGGCAAATTCGGGTAAAATTACTTCACTTTTTTGTAACGGATTTTCCCGATGGATGCTAAACAGACGCGGCAGGGCGTTTTACTCGCCCTTGCCGCTTATTTTATTTGGGGTATAGCACCGGCGTACTTCAAACTTATCGCCTATGTCCCGGCGGACGAGATCCTCACTCACCGCGTCATCTGGTCGTTTTTCTTCATGATTGCGCTGATGAGTATCAGCCGTCAGTGGTCAGGCGTCAAAACGCTGCTGAAAACCCCGAAGAAGGTCTTCCTGCTCGCCCTCTCTGCGGTGCTGATTGGCGGAAACTGGCTGCTGTTTATCTGGGCGGTGAATAACCATCACATGCTCGAAGCCAGCCTGGGCTACTTTATTAACCCGCTGGTCAATATTTTGCTGGGGATGATTTTCCTCGGCGAGCGCTTTCGCCGGATGCAGTGGGTGGCAGTGATTCTGGCCTTCTGCGGCGTGCTGGTACAGCTGTGGACCTTCGGCTCACTGCCGGTTATCGCCCTGGGGCTGGCGTTCAGCTTTGCCTTCTACGGCCTGGTGCGTAAAAAAATCGCCGTGGAAGCGCAGACGGGAATGCTGTTTGAAACCCTGTGGCTGCTGCCTGTCGCCGCGATCTACCTGTTCGGTATTGCCGACAGCGCCACCAGCCACATGGGCAGCAACCCATGGTCGCTGAACCTGATGCTGATAGCCGCGGGCGTGGTCACGACGATTCCCCTGCTGTGCTTCACCGGCGCGGCAACGCGTCTGCGCCTCTCCACGTTGGGCTTCTTCCAGTACATTGGCCCGACGCTGATGTTCCTGCTGGCGGTGGTGTTTTACGGCGAGGTGCCGGGTGCGGATAAGATGGTGACGTTCGCCTTTATCTGGGTGGCGCTGGCCATCTTTGTTGCGGATGCGATTTATACCCAGCGCAGGGTGCGCAAAGGGCTGTGATGTTGCCCTCACCCTAACCCTCTCCCACAGGGAGAGGGAATTCGATCGTAGGGCGGGTAAGCGCAGCGCCACCCGCCAGATTTTTACAGCCAGTTCTTCCGCTTAAAGTACAGATACGGCGCCAGCCCGGCGAGGATCATAAAGATAATCGCCCCCGGGTAGCCAAAGCTCCACTTCAGCTCCGGCATAAACTCGAAGTTCATCCCGTAGCTGGACGCCACCAGCGTCGGCGGCAGGAACACCACGGACACCACCGAGAAGATCTTGATGATGCGGTTCTGCTCGATGTTGATAAAGCCCATCGCCGCCTGCATCAGGAAGTTGACCTTCTGGAACAGGGATTCGTTGTGCGGCAGCAGGGATTCGATATCGCGTAAGATCTCACGCGCCTGCTCCAGCTGACCGCCCGGCAGACGCGCCTTGCGCACCAGGAAGTTCAGCGCGCGCTGGGTATCCATCAGACACAAACGCACCTTCCAGCCGATATCTTCCAGCTCAGCCAGCGTGGACAACGCTTCGTCGTACTCATCGCCCTGATGGCCTTCCATGATCACGCGGCTCAGCTTTTCCAGGTCGCTGTAGATGTTTTCGATTTCATCCGCCAGCTGTTCGATTTTGGTTTCGAACAGATCCAGCAGCAGCTCATAAGCGTTGCCGTCCATCATCGCCTGGCTGCGGGCACGCATACGGTAGAGACGAAACGCAGGCAGTTCGCGCTCGCGCAGGGTGAACAGGCGGCCATCGCGGATGGTAAACGCCACGGTGGAGTTCCCCGCGTGGTCTTCGGCATCCTCGAAAAAGAAGAAGGAGTGAATGTGCAGGCCGTCTTCGTCTTCAAAAAAACGGGCGGATGCTTCGATGTCTTCCAGTTCCGGGCGTGTCGCCAGGCTTTGCCCCAGTTCAGATTGTACGCGAAGGCGCTCATCGTCGTCCGGCTCGACCAGATCCACCCATACGGCATCAATGAGGGGCTGTGACTCTTCGGCTTCAAGCCGAGTCAGTCGGTTATTTTCGAGTTGAAATGCGCTCAACATGACCGGGACTCCCAATGCAAAAAATATCGGACAGTTCGGTGGGCACACAGAAACAAATTGGGTTTCAGACCATTAAACAGCCTGACTCAGCGCGACGGGAATGATGCAGTCGCTGACAACCACTAAGGCCATCAGCAAGAGGAGATAGCCTTAGGAGTTGTTCCTGGATGACAGGGAATTGAGCCAGTATCTACTGGGTGTGTCCAAGGCGAATGTCCTCTTAGCGTAATCGTGCGCGCATGTTACGCCAGCAATAACTGTGGCGTCAACACGCAACGGAACGCTGAAGGGCATTAATTGACCTTCAACGTATAAGGCTAGCAGATTATTACAAAATAGTGATATTTTTCTGAAAGTTACACACTTTCCAGCTTGGCATAGGCTGCCACCAGCCATTTGATCCCCTGCCCCTGGAACGCTACCTGCAAACGGCTGTGCTCGCCGCTGCCTTCCAGGTTGACGATGGTGCCTTCGCCAAACTTCGAGTGGCGCACGCGCTGGCCCAGCTTGTAACCGGTGTCGGTTTCAGAGATCGGCGAGCCCATACGCTGATGGCTGACCGGACGGCTGATGCTGGCGCGCAGGCGCACCTCTTCCACGCACTCCTCCGGCAGCTCGCCGATAAAGCGCGACGGACGGTGATACACCTCTTTCCCGTACAGGCGGCGGGTTTCCGCGTAGGTCAGAGTCAGTTTCTGCATCGCACGGGTCACGCCCACGTAGGCCAGACGACGCTCCTCTTCCAGACGCCCGCCTTCATCCAGCGACATCTGGCTCGGGAACATCCCCTCTTCCATCCCGACGATGAACACCTGCGGGAACTCCAGACCTTTCGCGGAGTGCAGGGTCATCAGCTGAACCGCATCCTGCCAGGTATCGGCCTGCCCTTCACCCGCCTCCAGCGCGGCGTGAGAGAGGAATGCCTGCAACGGCATCAGGTCTTCGTCTTCTTCGTTGTAGCTGAACTGGCGCGTTGCCGTCACCAGTTCCTCTAAGTTCTCAATACGGGTCTGGCCCTTCTCGCCTTTTTCCTGCTCGTACATGGTGCGCAAGCCGGAATCTTTAATCACCCGGTCGGTCTGGACGTGCAGCGGCATGTCGGCCGTTTCCTGCGCCAGCGCGTCGATTAACTCCAGGAAGCGCTGCAATGCGCTGGCGGCGCGCCCGGCAAGGGCTTTTTCCTGTAACAGCTCGCGGCATGCCTGCCACAACGTGAGCTGACGATCGCGCGAGGCCTGACGCACCACGTCCAGCGTACGATCGCCGATGCCGCGCGTCGGTGTGTTCACCACGCGCTCAAATGCCGCATCGTCGTTACGGTTGGCAATCAGACGCAAGTACGAGAGCGCATCTTTGATCTCCTGACGTTCGAAGAAGCGCATACCTCCATAAATGCGGTACGGCATGCTCACCTGCAACAGCGCCTCTTCCAGCACGCGCGACTGGGCGTTGCTGCGATAGAGAATGGCACACTGCTCCAGCGCGCCGCCGTTCTCCTGCCAGGTTTTAATGCGGTTCACAACGAAACGGGCTTCGTCGAGCTCGTTGAAGGCGCAGTAAATCGAAATCGGTTCGCCGTCGACGCCATCGGTCCACAGCTTTTTACCCAGGCGCCCGTTGTTGTTCTCAATCAGGGCGTTGGCCGCGCTCAGAATGTTGCTGGTAGAACGGTAGTTCTGTTCCAGACGGATGGTTTGCGCGCCGGGGAAATCGTTGAGGAAGCGCTGGATGTTCTCCACCTGCGCGCCGCGCCAGCCGTAGATAGACTGGTCGTCATCGCCTACGATCATCACCTTGCCGGTATCCCCGGCCAGCAGGCGGATCCAGGCGTACTGGATGTTGTTGGTATCCTGGAATTCGTCCACCAGGATGTTGGTAAAGCGTTCACGGTAGTGTTGCAGGATATGCGGTTTGTTCAGCCACAGCTCGTGGGCACGCAGCAGCAGTTCGGCGAAATCCACCAGACCGGCGCGATCGCACGCTTCCTGATAGGCCTTGTAGACGTTCTGCCAGGTCTGCTCGACCGGGTTACCGAAGCTCTGAATATGATGCGGACGCAGCCCTTCGTCTTTCTGACCGTTGATGTACCACATCGCCTGACGCGGCGGCCACTGCTTCTCGTCGAGGTTCATCGCCTTGATCAGGCGTTTCAGCAGGCGCAGCTGATCTTCGCTGTCGAGGATCTGGAAATCCTGCGGCAGGTTAGCGTCCATATGGTGCGCGCGCAGCAGACGGTGCGCCAGGCCGTGGAAGGTGCCAACCCACATGCCGCCCTGGCTGGTGCCCATCAGCTGTGCGATACGGTGGCGCATCTCCGCCGCCGCCTTGTTGGTGAACGTCACGGCCATAATCGAGTACGGCGAGCAGTTCTCCACGCTCTGTAGCCAGGCGATACGGTGAACCAGCACGCGCGTCTTACCACTGCCCGCTCCAGCCAGTACCAGCAGGTTTGTACGCGAGGCGGCAACCGCGTCACGCTGTTTATCATTAAGGCTGTCGAGCAGGTAAGAAACGTCCATTGGCACCGTCACGTCATGGCGGGCAGGCAAATGTTTCCATTCGCCAAAACCCTGTTAATTTATACAGAACAATTGATGATTATATCAGCGTCGTGAGGGATGCCAACCGTGAAATTTCCACGTGCGGCAGAAGACGGCTATCCGGGGTAGTCATCAGATCGGCATTTTCCGGCTTGATCCAGCAGGCCTGCATGCCGCAGCGGATCGCCCCGGCGACGTCCGTGGTCAGGTCGTCGCCCACGTGCAGGATCTCACCGAGCGGCAAATCCAGTTTTTCCGCTGCCAGATGATACATATCGTTGAACGGCTTCGAGCGTCCGTGCGGGCCCGCGCGCAGCACGAACTGAAAATAGTTCCCCAGACCAAACAGTTCAGGCTGAGCGTTGCCGTTGGTGATGGCCACCAGCGGCCACTTTTCGGCGAGCTTCGCCAGCGTGTCGTGGGTCTCCTGCGGCACGTCGATGCGACTGCGCCATTTGGCGAAGTTTTCCATGGCCGCTTCGGCACCCGTGGCCGCGTCCTGCGCGCTCAGGCCGGCATTGAGCATCGCCTGCTCAACCGCACGGCGGCGCCATTCGGTCACGTCATGATAAATTTCCGGCTCGGTTTCCCGCAGGGACTGACGCAGCTTCTGGAAATCTTTGTTCTGCATTGTTTTCAGCGCAGGATGGTAGTTCTGCACAAACGCCAGCGACTCCTGCTCGGTACGCAGGATCACCGGACGATTGTCGTAAAGGGTGTCATCAAGATCAAACGTCAGGGCTGAGATCTGACCAAGTGGGCGGTAAAAACGCATTATTTCCCCCGTTTGGCGCGTGGATGCGCCGCGTCATACACCGAGGCAAGGTGTTGGAAGTCTAAGTGGGTATAGATTTGGGTGGTCGACAGATTCGCGTGACCAAGCAGCTCCTGTACGCCGCGCAGGTCGCCGCTTGATTCCAGCATGTGCGTCGCAAAAGAGTGGCGCAGCTTGTGGGGGTGAACGTGGCTGTTCAGCCCCTGCTTAATGCCCCACTCCGCAAAGCGCTTCTGCACGTTACGCGCCGAGATCCGCTTGCCGAGTTTCGACAGGAACAGCGCATCTTCGTCGGCGCCAAACAGCCCGCGCAGATCCAGCCAGTGCTCAATCCAGGAGACCGCATTGCGGCCGATCGGCAGGCGGCGCTCTTTGCTGCCCTTGCCCATTACCCACACCTCGCCGGATTCCAGATCGAGGTGCTTCAAGTCGAGGTTCACCAGCTCAGAGAGACGCAGGCCCGCGCCGTACATCACCTCCAGCATCGCGCGGTCGCGCACGGCCAGCGGATCGTTAAGATCGATATCCAGCAGGCGGTTTACGTCGTCGACGTCGATATTTTTCGGCAGATGACGCGGGGCTTTCGGCGTGGCGATCCCTTTTGCCGGGTTGGCTTTCAGACCGCCCTGACTGACCAGCCAGTCGAAGAAACTGCGCAGGGCAGAGAGCCGGAGCGCCAGGCTCGCCGGGCTGAGATCTTTTTTACGGCTACGCACGACGAACCCGCGTACCGTGGCGGCGTCACATTGTTGCCAGCTTTTCAGGCCGATTTCATCGGCAATCTGCATGATGGCATCAAGCTGACGCTGATAGTTGAGCAGCGTAATAGGGCTGAGCTGGCGTTCTACGCCCAGATAGCGCAGAAAGCGGATGACGTCAGTGGCGAGCAGTCCGTCCGTCATACGCGCTCAATCCAGCGCTCCAGCAACTCAGGCAACATCAGGGCGATCTCCTGCAACAGTTGCGTACCCTGCCCCTGTTCATAGTGATGCGCGTCGCGGCTGGTAAATAACATCACGCCCAGGTCACCATCGCGCCCCATCAGCGACATCGCCACCGAGCCGATAGCTTTGGCTTCCGGCAGCACCACCAGCAGTTCTGGCCCGTTGAGCGGCCCCAGATAATGGTGCTCATGGCCCAGACGCTGAATGCGCAGCGGCTCAAACGCCTGACGGCTCAGCGCCAGATGGGTAAACCCGGACGGCGCGCCAATGCGCCAGCGGTCAGGGAAGAGACGGATCGTCGCGCCTGCCAGCCCCAGCTCGCGCGCCCAGCGGTGGAAGCGGTTGAGGAACTCTTCGAGACTGTGTGCGGAAGCCAGACGCGCCTGAAGGTGCAGAAGACGGTAGAACAGGCTTTCGTTATTGCTGGCCTGCTCCATCAGCAGCGTCATGTTCTCTTCGAGCTGATTGATGTGGTTGCGCGAGCGCGCCATGTGCCATTCAACCAGCGACACGGTCTCGCGAACCGGATGCGGCACGCGCATCCGTTCGACGACGCGTGCATTGCGGATAAAAAACTCAGGATTGTGCAGCAGATAATCCACAACAGTGCTGTCGTCCAGCTCTGTTACAGGTTCCCGCAGTTCTTCCCCTGGTTGCTTCATAGATGGATAAACCCGTCATAAACATGTGTCGCCGGGCCAGTCATGTACAGTGGATGACCCGCTCCTTTCCAGGCGATATCAAGCCGACCGCCTGGTAATTCCACGCGAACCTCTTCTGCCAGTAACCCCTGTGAGATACCGACGGCCACCGCCGCACAGGCACCGCTTCCGCAGGCCTGGGTTTCGCCCGCGCCGCGCTCGTAAACCCGCAGGCGAATATGTTCACGCTTCACCACTTGCATGAAACCGATGTTCGCCCGCTCCGGGAAGCGCTCGTGGCTTTCCAGCACCGGGCCGAGCGTTTCAACCGCCGCGGTTTGCACATCATCCACCTGAATCACGCAGTGCGGGTTACCCATTGAGACGACGCCGCACAATACTGTCTGCTCGGCGGCACGCATGATATAGGTCTTTTCCGCTTTGTTGGCGCGAAACGGCACGGCAGAGGGTTCGAAGTTCGGCTCTCCCATGTTCACGCGCACCAGTTCGTCGTCGGTGACGCTGAGCACCATCCGGCCATTGGCGGTGCTGACGCGGATATCGCGCTTGTTGGTCAGCCCTTTCAGCCGAACAAAGCGGGCAAAACAGCGCGCGCCGTTGCCGCACTGGGAAACTTCGCTGCCGTCGGCGTTAAAAATGCGATAGTGAAAGTCCAGGTCAGGATCGTAAGGCGGCTCCACCACCAGCAGCTGGTCAAACCCCACGCCCACGTGTCGATCCGCCAGACGACGGATCAGTTCCGGGGAGAAAAAGACATTCTGCGTTACCGCGTCGACGACCATAAAGTCGTTGCCAAGGCCATGCATTTTAGAGAACTGCATCATTTGCTCCATTGCGCGGGTACAGAACGTAATTGTCAGAGATTGACCTGAGTCGGGCCGCCGTTATTGCCGCGATCGTTGGTATCCGGCGTAGATGACTCGATACCACTTTGCACCGGTTTTGTCGGCGGTGGTGCGTTTTTATCCTCTGGCGGGAAGTACAGTGGTCCCTTCAGTCCACAGCCGGTCAGGCTAAACAGAGTGACAAGAACGACAAGCGTTCGGAAGACGTTTTTCATGTAGAGGTTGCCCGTAAGTTCAAATCTGTTTCTATCATCGCAGGAGAAGACACAAAAGCAAGAGTTTGCCGCTTTCCTGCAACGGGAATTATTTAGCGTTATACTGCCGCCATCACGAAAAACAGGAATAAAACCATGAACGACAGTGAATTTCATCGCCTTGCCGATACCCTGTGGATGACCATCGAAGAGCGTATCGACGACTGGGACGGCGACAGCGATATCGATTGTGAAATCAACGGCGGGATCCTGACCTTAAGCTTCGAAAACGGCAGCAAGATTATTATTAACCGTCAGGAGCCGCTTCACCAGGTGTGGCTGGCGGCGAAACAGGGCGGCTATCACTTTGATCTGAAAGGTGACGAGTGGGTCTGCGACCGCAGCGGCGAAACGTTCTGGGATCTGCTGGAGCAGGCGGCGACCGCGCAGGCGGGTGAGGACGTGAGTTTCAGGTAGTTTTGTTGCCCGGTGGCGGCTACGCCTTACCGGGCCTACAGCGGCTCGAACCGTAGGCCGGGTAAGCGATAGCGCCACCCGGCGAAAAGCCTCAGGAAAAATACTGCTGCAACAGCGGCGCAGTTTCCTGGTTAGCGGGCGCCGCAGTGGTAATCGCCTGCGTACGGAACGGGATCACCTGCGCTCGCCCATCCACATTCACAATCTGGTAGAACTGCGGCAGGTTGAAGTTGATAAAGCTTGAGCCGTAGGTAAAGCGATCGTGCGAAGACGAATAGAAGCGGCTGACGTCGCGCACCAGCTCCTCTTTGCTGCCTTCACAGTGGTGATACACCTCGGCACGGTTGGTTTCATCCAGAATGTAGATGTTAAACCCGGCATTATCGCCCGACTCTTCGAAGAAGAACTGAATAATCCCTTCACTCGCAAAGCCATCCACCACCTGCGGCAGCTTAACGTGGTTGGTTTCCACCTGAACCGACAGGCCATGCAGTTTGTTGTGTGAAATCGCGCCGTAGAATTCAATGGCGTTCTCCAGCTTCTGCACCGACACGTTCAGGCGCTCAAAGAACAGGCCCCAGGTCTGGCCGGAGACGCGCAGCGCTTTAAAGCGCCCGGTTTCCTGACGGGTGCTGGAGAGACGCAGTTCGATGCACTCAGACACCAGCTGCTGCACGCGGGTACGAATCAGGCCGCGCAGGTGCTGGCTGTAGCAGAACACCTCCACGCTGTCCGGGGGTGCGGCGTCCTGGTGCATCTTGCCGAGGATCGTTTTCAGCGCCTCGATCATCGCCTGCTCGCCGTTAAAGTGTAAGGTACGCACTTCGTTCCACGAGTTGCGGTACAGCAGATCCACGCTACCCACCAGGCAGTTTTGCTGCTCGCCGAAGCTAAAGACGTCCAGCTTGCGGAAGTCAAAGTGAACCACCTGATTGCGGAAGGCCGCCGTCGGGTCGTATTCCAGGTTGACGATGATCGCCAGATGGCGGATCTCACACGGGCTGTAGAGCGCCTTTGGCGTCGGAGCAGGCAGACGCAGTGGGAAGTGGTGCGAGACATCCGCCACCATCTCCTGCAACTTGGCTAAATCGACCACCTCGTTACCCTTGATAAACAACCGGGTGCGTGAGGTGAGAAGGCCGTTAAACCAGGCCCAGGCCACCAGCTTGTTCAGATAGCGGTTATATTCCAGCGGCTGATGGCTGATGATCGAATCCATGCTTGGCGCACGGTTGTACAGATACCACCCGGTGCGGTTTGCGCGGCCCGGCGGCACGTAGATAAAGGTCAGATTCGGCTCAGACAGGTCAGGCGAAATCTGTGGGTTAACCAGCGTAACCTTGCCCGGCAACGCTTCAAACGCGGCGTACAGTTTACGGGTCAGCACCCCGATATCCTGTGGGCTGGCAGAAACGCTAAGGTTGTTACGGCGGGCAAAGCGGATCAGGTTGCGGTAGCTCTGCATCATCGCATCAAGCAGTTCGTTGTGCGCCTCGCGCACCTGATCGATTTTCCAGTTGGCGCGGTTGTCCAGCATGGCGAGACGCGCTTCGTCCCATCCCCACTCTTTGACTAACTGGCTGACGACTTCACGACGCCAGCCCACGCAGGCGCGTTCGCGGCTCAGTTTTTCACAAACTTTGAGATAGAAACATCGACGCACCAGGTCAAGACGCGTGGCGTCCTCAATGGCTGTCAGGTATTCGGTGACGCGTTCCAGCATCATGCAGTAGGCATCAAGCCCGTAGGAGACGATCTCCCCGTCGTGCAGACGCTGTTTAATATCTTTCGCCAGCAGGCGCGGCGTGGGGTATTCCCAGGAGTAAGCTTCCAGCAGCAGGGTTTTCAGCACCGCTTTGTACGGTGAATCAATGCTCTTATAAAGCTGCCAGAGGCTTGCGCCAAAGTACTCTTCGGCGGACAGGGAGCTCAGGCCGCCCAGATCCAGCCACTCGTTTGGCGTCAGAACGCCCTGCGAGTAAAGCGACATGACGTAGTCGTCATAATTCTCTTCTTCATCGCACGGCACCATATTCCACAGAATACGTTTCCCGGCCAGGCGAACGGCAGTACGGTAAAACTCATCCAGCAACAGGATGTGCTGAGTCGAGCCGCAGTCTTCACCACCCAGACTGCCGCTTTCGTTATGGCGGAAACGGTTTTCATCAATCAGGAAGAAGCTCACTTCCACGCCGAGCGACGCCGCCCAGCTCTCCAGCAGGCTGCATTTACGCTGCAACAGCTGGCGCTCTTCATTGTCGAGCCAGGACTGATGGCAGACCCAGATATCCAGGTCAGAAGAGCAGCTTTGCCCAACCGATGATGTGCTGCCCATGGAGTAAACCCCGGTAATCGGCAGCTCGCCTTTCGGCGAATCCTGCGGCGGCATACCACGGTAGAGTTCAAGTTCAGTCAGGTAATGCTGTTGGGTTTCATCAGGCGTGAAGAGGCAAATGCCCTGGGGAACGTTACCATCGAGGTAACCCGGCATTAGCGGATGGTGATAGTGCAACAATGTCGGCAGAAGACTGTATACCTGCTGGAAAGCAGGGCCCATGGCAGCAAGCGCGCGATCCACGCGCAATTGATTGATGGCATCCAGTCTCTGTTTCAGAGTCTCAATATAGAGGTACAAGACGTATCGCCTGATGTTTCCGGGTGTCGCATGCCAGTCAGAACAGAAAAAGCAGCGGACCCGCAGTATTTCAAAAAATAACCGTTACCCTTTTTTCGCCTTTTGCTTTTCTGGTGGTACAGACGAAAAAATGGTCTAAAACGTGATCAATTTAACACCTTGCCGGTTGACCGTAAAGAAAGATGCGCTACATACAAGTGTAGCACCGTTCTGTACGTGTAAATTCCTGAATACGGCGATGGCTGACGAATACGCCGCCCTGTCCCTCTCACTCTTCATCAACCGTAAAACTGCCATCCGAGTGTCAACAATGTTAGGATGGTTAGCGATTGATAATGACGGTAACAAGCATGTTAGACAATGTTTTGAGAATTGCCACACGCCAAAGTCCTCTTGCACTCTGGCAGGCACATTATGTTAAGCAGCGCCTGGAAGCCTGCCACACCGGATTACGCGTTGAGCTGGTGCCAATGGTTACGCGTGGCGATGTCATACTGGATACGCCGCTGGCCAAAGTGGGCGGAAAAGGTCTGTTTGTCAAAGAGCTGGAGCTGGCATTGCTTGAGAACCGCGCCGATATCGCCGTGCATTCGATGAAGGATGTGCCCGTTGAGTTCCCGGAAGGGCTGGGGCTGGTGACCATCTGCGAGCGCGAGGATCCGCGCGATGCGTTTGTCTCTAATCGATATGACTCGCTCGATGCGTTGCCGGCAGGCAGCGTGGTCGGCACGTCAAGTTTACGCCGCCAGTGTCAGCTGGCTGAACGTCGCCCGGATCTGGTGATCCGTTCGCTGCGCGGGAACGTCGGCACACGCCTTGGCAAGCTGGATAACGGCGACTACGATGCCATTATTCTTGCGGTTGCGGGCCTGAAACGCCTGGGGCTGGAAAAACGCATTCGCGTGGCGTTGCCGCCGGAGCTGTCGCTGCCCGCCGTCGGCCAGGGCGCCGTCGGCATTGAGTGTCGTCTGGATGATGTGCGCACTCAGGCACTGCTGGCGCCGCTGAATCATGACGATACCGCCGTTCGCGTAAAAGCCGAGCGCGCGATGAATACACGCCTCGAAGGAGGCTGTCAGGTGCCAATTGGCAGCTATGCTGAATTAACTGACGGTGAACTGTGGCTGCGTGCGCTGGTTGGCGCGCCGGACGGCTCGCATATGGTTCGCGGTGAACGTCGCGGCAAACCGCAAGATGCCGAGGCGCTTGGCGTATCGCTGGCGGAAGAGCTGCTAAATAACGGCGCACGTGAAATTCTGGCCGAGGTCTATAACGGAGAGCCCCCTGCATGAGCATACTTGTCACCCGCCCTTCTCCCGCAGGAGAGCAGTTAGTGAGCCGTCTGCGCGCACTGGGGCAGGTGGCCTGGAGTTTTCCGCTGATTGAATTCTCCCCCGGTCGCGAGCTGCCTGAGCTCGCTGACCAGATGCGTCTCTTGCAGGAAGGCGATCTGCTCTTTGCGCTGTCGCAGCATGCCGTGGAGTTTGCCCATGCGCAGCTGCAACAACAGGGCGTTTGCTGGCCTCACGCCCCCCGCTATTTCGCCATCGGGCGCACTACGGCGCTGGCCTTACATACCGCGAGCGGAATCGATGTTCGTTACCCGTTAGATCGGGAAATCAGCGAAGTCTTGCTACAATTACCTGAATTACAAAACATTGCCGGAAAGCGCACACTTATTTTGCGCGGCAACGGTGGCCGCGAACTGCTGGGCGAGACGCTGCGCGAACGCGGCGCAGACGTGACGTTTGTGGAGTGCTATCAGCGCTGTGCAAAACACTATGATGGCGCGGAAGAAGCAATGCGCTGGCACGCCCGCGGTATTAATACGCTGGTGGTCACCAGCGGTGAAATGTTACAACAGCTTTGGTCGCTGATTCCGCTTTGGTATCGCGAAAACTGGTTACTCCGCTGTCGGCTTCTGGTCGTCAGTGAGCGTCTGGCGAACCACGCCCGGGAACTGGGCTGGCAGGATATTCGGATCGCTGAAAACGCCGACAACGATGCGCTGCTGCGCGCATTACAATAACTCTCAAATGGGAAGCCATAATGACGGAACACGAAAAATCCTCCGCCGTGGTTGAAGAGACCAGGGAGACTGTGGACACCACGTCACAGCCAGAGACGACAGACAAAACCGTTGAGAAGAAAAACGGCAGCAATAAAACCAGCCTCACGCTGAGCGTGATTGCCATCGCGATTGCGCTGGCCGCAGGCGTGGGTCTCTACGGGCTGGTGAAGAAACAAGGCACCAACCAGACGGCCACCAGCGACGCGCTGGTTAACCAAATCACTGCCCTACAGAAAGCGCAGGAGACGCAAAAAGCTGAGCTGGAAGGTGTGATCAAACAGCAGGCTGCCGCTCTCGCCGACGCGAACAGCAAACGTGAAGAGTTGACCAAACAGCTGAGCGAAGTGCAGGAAAAAGTCGCCACAATTTCGGGAACCGATGCCAAAACCTGGCTACTTTCACAGGCCGATTTTCTGGTGAAACTAGCCGGGCGCAAGCTCTGGAGCGATCAGGATGTCACCACCGCCGCCGCGCTGCTGAAAAGCGCCGACGCAAGCCTGGCTGATATGAACGATCCGAGCCTCATCAACGCACGCCGCGCTATTACGGAAGATATCGCCAGCCTGTCCGCGGTTTCTCAGGTCGACTACGACGGTATCATCCTTAAGGTGAATCAGCTCTCGAACCAGATTGATAACCTTCAGCTGGCCGATAACAACGACGATGACTCTCCGATGGATTCCGACGGTACCGAGCTGTCCAGTTCCCTGAGCGAATGGCGTATCAACCTGCAAAAGAGCTGGCAGAACTTTATGGACAGCTTTATTACCATTCGCCGCCGCGATGAAACTGCCGTGCCGCTGCTGGCACCGAACCAGGACGTCTATCTACGCGAAAACATTCGTTCCCGCCTGCTGGTCGCGGCGCAGGCCGTGCCGCGTCACCAGGAAGAGACCTACAAACAGGCGCTGGATAACGTTTCAACCTGGGTACGTGCTTACTACGATACCAATGATGCAACCACGACCGCGTTCCTTGAGGATATCGACAAGCTGAGCCAGCAAAACATCACCATGAACGTACCGGACAAGCTGGAAAGCCAGCCGATTCTGGAGAAGATCATGCAGACGCGCGTGCGTAACTTGCTGGCCCAGCCGGGCGTTCCGGCAGAGCGTCCGGCTGAAGCACCTGCCGCCGCGCCAGCGCCTGAAAGCGCGCCGCAAGGAGAGTAATGATGCTAAAAGTCTTCTTACTCTTCATCCTGCTGATCGCCGGGATTGTACTGGGGCCGATGCTTGCGGGTCACCAGGGTTACGTATTGATCCAGACCGATAACTACAACATCGAAACCAGCGTAACAGGGCTGGTGATTATCCTGATCCTGGGTGTGGTCGTTCTGCTGGCAGTGGAGTGGCTCCTGCGTCGTATTTTCCGTACCGGCGTACATACGCGCGGCTGGTTCGCTGGCCGTAAGCGCCGTCGCGCCCGTAAGCAGACCGAGCAGGCATTGCTGAAGCTGGCCGAAGGTGACTATCAGCAGGTTGAAAAGCTAATGTCGAAAAATGCCGACCATGCAGAACAGCCGGTTGTTAACTATCTGCTGGCCGCTGAGGCGGCGCAACAGCGAGGCGATGAGGCCCGCGCCAATCAGCATCTTGAACGCGCGTCTGAGCTCTCTACTAAGGATCCGATTCCGGTTGAGATCACCCGCGTTCGTCTGCAACTGGCGCGCAATGAAAACCATGCCGCACGTCACGGCGTTGACCGTCTGCTGGAAATTACCCCTCGTCATCCGGAAGTGCTGCGTCTTGCTGAGCAGGCATATATTCGGACCGGTGCATGGGGCTCGCTGCTGGACATTATCCCTTCCATGGCGAAAGCCGACGTGGGTGATGATGAACATCGTGATGAACTTCAGCGTCTGGCCTGGATTGGCCTGATGGATCAGGCGCGCGCCGATCTCGGCAGCGACGGCCTGAAAACCTGGTGGAAAAACCAGAGCCGCAAAACGCGCCAGCAGGTTCCTCTTCAGGTTGCGATGGCAGAACATCTGATTGAGTGTGACGACCATGACACCGCGCAGGAGATCCTCCTCGACGGTCTCAAGCGACAGTATGATGACCGCCTGGTGATGGTCATCCCGCGTCTGAAAACCAACAATCCGGAACAAATTGAAAAAGCACTGCGCCAGCAGATCAAAACCGTGGGCGATCGTCCGCTGCTGTGGAGTACGCTGGGCCAGTCTCTGATGAAACACGGCGAGTGGCAGGAGGCGAGTCTCGCCTTCCGCGCCGCGCTGAAGCAACGCCCGGACGCATTTGATTACGCCTGGCTTGCTGATTCGCTGGACAAGCAGCACAAGCCGGAAGAGGCCGCAGCTATGCGCCGTGATGGGCTGTTATTGACGTTGCAAAATAACGGAACGCAGCAGTAATTAAAAGGAGGCCAGATGGCCTCCTTTTTTTATCTCATTTCTCCTGCTACATTCTTTTAACACTCACCTGCAAACGAACCCGCCAATGTAACGATGTCTTTTCCTTAACCTTTTTTGCACACGCGCTTACCCGCGTGGAATAAACCGTTTCTGAAAGGATATCGTCATGAACTCGCTTTTATATGCGCTTTTCGAAGCGCTGCGGTGCCATCGCTGGCTCCGCCTGCTGGCCTGCGCCTTTATCTTTAGCTCCCTGGGTAATGGCTTAACTCAGGTTGTTGTTTTCGGATTATTGTTACAGTGGTCAGCCCCGTCAGCGCTGTTAACCCTCGCCTTCCTTTTTGCTACGGTGCCCGGTTTTATCGGCAGCCTGATTGGTGAAAAGCTGTGCCAGCGGTTTTCACCTCTCTACCTGTTGATGCTGACCGAATGGCTGGGCTTGCTCGCCCTGCTCTTTCCCCTTTCAGGCGCACATTACCACAGCATACCGGCGCTGCTTGCGGTGCAATCCACAGAAGCGTTGCTGAGCGGGATGAGCTGGCCTGCGTTAACGCTTCTGTTTAAACGCGGACTGCATGAGGCAGAACTGCCTGCGGCAACGTGTCTGGAAAATGTGATTTTTGCCTCCCAGGTTTTGTTAGGAACCGGGCTGGGTGTAGTGTTGTTCCAGCGCATCCCGGTCTTCGCCTTACTGGTCATCGACGCCGCCAGTTTTATGGGATCGCTGGTCATGCTATTTCTCGCAGAACGCCAGTATGTAGCGCGTCCAGCACCGTTGCCTGTCGGGGACCCTCAACCTGTGGCATTGCGCTGGCAAACTCTGACCCTTCGACAAAAACGCAGTTTGCTGATTTTGCCTGCCCTTGCTGCCGTAGGCTCGCCTGCAATGGCGTTGCTGCCAGCACTGGCGCAGCAGATCAACCCCGAGAATGCCGCTGGGCTTGCGCTGCCCTTGCTTTTTGCCAGAAGCCTGGGACAGCTTTGTGGCCCCTTGCTGCTCAGAAAAGAGAGTCTGACGCGCTTTGCAGCAAGAACGCCTTTGCTACTTAGCTGTCTTGCTCTTTTTCTGGCAGCCTATGGGTTGCTTCCGTTTTTATCCGCATGGGTCGTGCTTGCGCTGGGGATGATCTTTATCGCGCATCTGGCGTCGAATATCGTTTTTGCGGCGGGTACGTTTGGGGTACTGAGTAATTTTCAGGCTATACAGATATCCGCTGCCAGCGGTAAGGCCTGGCGCTGGCAAACGTTGAGCGCTTCCCTTTTTACGGGCCTCGCCGCAATGACGGCGACGATATTGGGAGCGGCTCAGACGCTATATGCTGTCTCTGCTATCGCACTGCTGTTGGTGGCGCTGGTCCTGGCCCATTATCGTGAATAAGGCATAAAAAAACGCCTGCTATAAAAGCAGGCGTTAAAACAGGTCTGTAAGACAACATATTTGGTGCTTCACTCAACGTTGTGTCCATGGTGTCTGATGAGGCCGAAGCGACATCTGTCAGTGGACGATAAGCACCGTAAACGGCTCTGCGTCATTCCTGAGTTTATGAGGCCTTAAGGCGAACATAAGAGATGGAATGAGCATCTACACGCATATTATTGCATGTAATGTGCCAGGTTTACACGCAGAACTTTTACATCGCGCAACATTTTAAGATAAAAGGAAATTATGCTGTTAAGAACCGCCTGAAGCCATACAACATCGCGCTAAAGTCGGTGATCTGTCGCCACAAGGAGACAGGTTAAGAGGTAAAATAATAAATACTTAAATATTAATGGTTTATATGTCGCTGAATCGCGACAAGGATGTGGGGTGTTGTCGGGAAATGACTACAGGATAAAAAAACGCAGAAAACAAAAAACCCCGCCGAAGCGGGGTTCAAAATTGGTCGGCGAGAGAGGATTCGAACCTCCGACCCACTGGTCCCAAACCAGTTGCGCTACCAAGCTGCGCTACTCGCCGATGTACTGCTTTTTTGAATTTTTAGTTCAACTCATTAAAAGTCGTGGTGCGAGGGGGGGGACTTGAACCCCCACGTCCGTAAGAACACTAACACCTGAAGCTAGCGCGTCTACCAATTCCGCCACCTTCGCAATTCACAACTCTTTCAATAATGGGGTGGCTAATGGGATTCGAACCCACGACAACTGGAATCACAATCCAGGGCTCTACCAACTGAGCTATAGCCACCACTGTATTCTTTCACGCGGTTCTGACTACTTCTCAGACCACCGCAGCTCTAGCGCCGGGACTAAAATGGCGCGCCCGACAGGATTCGAACCTGAGACCTCTGCCTCCGGAGGGCAGCGCTCTATCCAGCTGAGCTACGGGCGCTTAGCGCCGTTGCGGGGCTGGATATTACGTACCTCCGTCCCCGCTGTCTAGTGCTTTTTTGAAAAAAATGCGCGTTTGGTTATGGTTTGCACATTTTGCCGCTTATTCCTCCACTTTATGGGCGGAGCCACGGCGACCCAGGCCAAAAAGTTTATATGCAGCTGTGACGGCAGCCAGGAAGATCATCCCGACAAACAGCGACATGCGGGTATCTTCATTAAAGTACATTCCAATTAATACGCAAATCAGGAACGCCATCGTCAAATAGTTCGCATACGGGAACAGAATGGAGCGGAACGGATGGCTGGCGATCGCTTTTTTGTGCGCCTGCCGGAAACGCAACTGGCTAATCAAAATGACAAACCACGGTACCATCCCCGGCAGCACGCTGGCGCTATAGACGTAAACAAACACGCGCTGCGGATTTGGGATGATGTAGTTCAGGCAAGAGCCAATCAGCAAAATCACAATCGACACCGCTACGCCCGCCACCGGTACACCTACGCGGGAGACTTTGCCCATCACAGCCGGCAGCTGTTTGTTTTGCGAGAGCGCGTAAAGCATACGCCCACAGCTGTACATTCCGCTGTTACAGCCGGAAAGCGCCGCCGTCAGTACCACAAAGTTGATAATGGCGGCTGCCGCCGTGATGCCAATCTTAGCGAAAGTTAAGACAAACGGGCTGCCGGTGGTGCCGATCTCGTTCCATGGGAAAATGGTCACGATAACGAAGATCGCGCCCACATAGAAAATCAGGATACGCCACAGCACCTTGCCTACCGCGCTACGCAGTGTGACCTGCGGGTTTTTCGCCTCACCGGCGGTAATGCCGATCAGCTCAACGCCCTGATAGGAGGCGACAACGATACAGAGCGCCGTCAGAAAGCCCTTCCAGCCACCCGCAAAGAAGCCGCCGTGCCCGGTCAGGTTACCGAAACCGACAGCGTGCCCGCCGTTACCGAAGCCAAAGAAGATGACACCCAGACCCACAACAATCATCACGATGATGGTGGTAACTTTGATCATCGCAAACCAGAATTCGATTTCACCGTAAAGACGAACGGCGGCAAGGTTCGCCAGCGCCACTAGCCCTACGGCAATAAGCGCGGGTATCCACTGGGCCATCTCCGGGAACCAGAACTGCACGTAGACCCCGATGGCGGTGATCTCCGAAATCCCGACGGCCATCCACATAAACCAGTACGACCAGGCCGTGAGATAACCAAAGAACGGGCTCATATACCGGTGGGCGTAAACAGCGAAAGAGCCCGTTACCGGCTCCAGGAACAGCATTTCGCCCATTGAGCGCATGATGAAGAAGACGAACAGTCCGGCAATAATATACGCCAGCAGGACGGAAGGCCCCGCCCATTTCAGCGTGCTTGCCGAGCCCATAAACAGGCCAACGCCGATAGTCCCGCCCAGCGCGATCAATTCAATATGTCGAGCTTCCAGCCCACGCTGAAGCTCCGGTTTTTTCTCTGCCATAATTCCTCGGTTGTGTTTGCTGTTTCCCGACTTATTGCCGGGTATTGTTTTTGAGGGGTACTGAAATACGGAGCGAATGGTTTCTTAAATTCTGGCAAATGGCAAACAATGCATTAAAAAAATGAATGCATTGCACAGAAATTCAGCAGCTTTGCAGGGGGCGTTGCAGCGCGAACAGCAGATCGCGCTGCATATTGATTACATTTTCCCGGTGTAGTGCCAGGCGAGGTAGCGCAGAAGACGAATCTGTCGTTTGATTCGTGTCGGTTGAGAAAGCAGGCGGTAGAGCCACTCCAGCCCCAGGTTTTGCCAGACTTTGGGCGCACGCTTAACGTGGCCGGTAAAGACGTCGTAGGTGCCGCCGACGCCCATATAGAGCGCATCCGGGCTGACCAGACGGCAATCGCGCATCAGAATTTCCTGCCGCGGCGACCCCATGGCGACAGTGACAATTTTCGCCCCGCTGTCGCGTACGCGCTCATATAACGCCTGGCGATCTTCCGGCCTGAAATAGCCATCCTGACTGCCCACGATGTTAACATTCCACTGGTTACGCAGCTTTTGTTCGGTCTGCGCCAGCACCTCTGGCTTGCCGCCGATCAAAAATACCGGCGTGCCTTCAGCGCCTGCGCGTTCCATAAGCCGCTCCCAAAGGTCAGCTCCCGCCACGCGAGACACATTAGCGTCTGGAAACTTTTTACGAATTGAACGCACCACGCTAATACCGTCTGCGTATTTAAACTCCGCGGCTTCAATCAGGCTTTTCACTTCCGCATTATCTTCAACCGCCAGCATTTTTTCTGCGTTGATGGCCACCAGCGTGCCCGATTTCATCTGCCCGTCCGCGAACAGAAAATCCAGCGCGTGCTGCATGTCTCGCCAGCCAATCAGCTGTAGCCCGCGCAGCGTATAACGCGGGGCTGAAGTTGTATCCGTCATGATAATCCCTACTCAGACTTGCGACAGCGTTGTGCTGCCCTGTGGCTCACGTCTGTGCACAAGCCCTGCACTGTCAAACAACCAGTACAGCAGTTTTGCCAGCAGCAGACAGAGTCCGAAAACGACCATAAAGAACACCACGCGTGAGACGAATGAATCCAGCCCCTCGCGCGCCAGAACGATCATATTGAAAATGGCACCGAAACAGAAACTGTGCAAAACAGCGGCTTTGTAGCGGTTGGTCTCTTCATTACCCAGCGTATATAGCCAGTCGAACCATTTTATTATCAGCCCGACCGCGATCGCGCCCGGCAGGATAAACCACGTTCCGCCCATCACTACCAGCGAGCCAATCAGGGTTGGGGAAATCGCCAGGCCCGAATGGTTGTTCAGCACTTCCCAGGTAAAGTAGTTCGCCGTGTTCAGGACAATACCGGGACGGTCGGGCCACAGCCACGTCGGTATAAAGACATAGAAATCGCGAACAATCGGCGCCACCCCCTGGAATTCGATTTTGTCGTAGTTTTGCAGCAGCAATGCCAGGTTTTCCCACGGCGAGAAGGTGTCGCGCGTCAGATACAGGAAGGTATAAAACGCTTCGTCGCCCGCCACGTTCAGTCCGTAGCGCTTCAGCGCCAGC
Source organism: Enterobacter cloacae complex sp. IR5401 (assembly GCF_049238425.1). Classification (NCBI taxonomy): domain Bacteria; kingdom Pseudomonadati; phylum Pseudomonadota; class Gammaproteobacteria; order Enterobacterales; family Enterobacteriaceae; genus Enterobacter; species Enterobacter cloacae complex sp. IR5401. Next base: position 69,989 of record NZ_JBMKHN010000006.1, read on the forward strand.
CAGAACATCCCCACAATGCCAAAGACGCCTGCCGCCGCCAGCATCCACAGCGAGATCCAGCCGCGAATAATGCCAATAAACAGGAAAATCGCGAAGGCGATAATGATGTTGGCACGGGTGCCGCCGACGATCATGTAGGTCAGAATGCCAAATGCGACGGTGCTGACCAGGAAGAACAGCCAGGCTTTGCTGTCCTGACGCAGGAAAAAGACCACCAGCATCGCCGGAATGAAGAAATAGAAGAAACGCTTGAGCGCGACACCAGAGACTTCGGCGGAGAAAATCTGGCTATAGGACTGTAACTTAAACAGTAAAAAGCCGTTATGCATGAAGAAAATCGCCACGCTGACGAGGGCGATGGTCATCAGCATAACCCACGTCAGATGGGTTTCTACCCGGTTCATGGTAAACAGCGCACGACGGGGTGCGGTGTCTTTCGCCGCGCGCAGGCGCGTTTTATAGGTGACGTAATACACCGCGTAGAAGCAGGTCGCAGAGAGCAGTGCCTGCAACAAGATTTCCGGCGGAGCGACGCCAACATCAAAGCGGAACACGAGGATGCTGGTCAGCGGGAAGCCAAAGAAAAAGGTCAGCAAAAACAGCAGCGAGAAGAAAACGTTGAAGTTAAAACGTACGCGCCGGAACTCAAACCAGGTGAGCGTGGCGATAAACAGCGTGCTCAGCAGCCAGACCACCAGCAAGCCGCTAAATTGCAACTGGCTCATGCGTTGTCTCCTGAAGCAATACGCAGCGCGTGGTGCCACGGCGTGAGGTAGTTCGGGCTGAAAAAGTCGATGCTATTTTTATCCACCAGCGTGAGCTGACGCTGCGCTTCCCGTACTACCTCGACATTAAGCGTGTCAGAGGTAAACAGCACAGGAATATGCTGTTCGGCCATGTCCTGCCAGAACGGGTTTTCGCGGTTGAGCACGCACGGTACGCCCGCCTGAATCAGCAGACACAGCGTACCAATCCCCTGCTGACGGGCAAAAATGAAATAGCCCAGATCGCATTTTCGCAGGAGCGCGAGATAGTCATCAAATTCCAGCTTATCGTTGAGAATGTGCAGATTTTCCGCGCTAAACAGCGCAAGCCCCTGCTGGCGAACGTCATTGATGTAGGCGTCGTTATTGGCGGGATAGCCCATCGGCACCACTACGTTCACCGTATCGCCAAACTGCTGATGTACCGCCCGCAGCGCCGCGACATGCTCGTTACTGCGATCGCCGGAATTTCCCACCAGGATGGTCAGTTTGCCCTCACGAATCGCGTCATTCGCCAGGGTGTTCAGCGCCGGATCCATACGGGTCGGAAAATAGAGCAGCTCCCCGCGAACCTTCGGGTGCTGTTTAGCAAAATAGTTGAGATCGCCACGGGTAGCAAAAACGCAGCCCACGCGCGCCTGGGCCAGACGACGCAGCGGATAGAAAAGACGGAACTTCCAGCCACGGGAGACTTCGTAGAGATCCGCTCCCCAGATATGCCAGCTGAACTGGGAAGGTTTGATCCCGCCGCTTAACAGCGCCAGCCACAGGCCGGTGTTGAACTGTCCGTGGAAGAAGAAACGCTGGCTTCGGTCCGCTTTGGCTTTCGCGACAACGGCTTTGGTCAGCGCCGCTTTGTCTGGCCAGAAGGTGATGTGCAATGCCGGACACGCCGCGCTCAGACCGTTATCGCGTCCAACGACCATAAACTCGCGCGCATCGGGCGTGCCGGATGCCAGTTCATCATTGAAGAAACGTAGAACGGTCTGGTTGTGATGCGGGATATCCGATCCCAGTATGTGTATCAGTGCAGTCATGCGCGTTTACGCCAAAGTAAAAATACGCCGCAACAGGCAGCGAAATAAACGATATAAGTTGCCATATAGGCCTGAGCCGCCCCCAGCGCACCGTGGGTGGGGATCAGCCAGTGAGAAAATGCCGTCAGCAGCGCAAACTGGCCGATCTCTGCCAGGATATACAACCGCAGCGAAGCCTTCGCAATCACCAGATAGCCGAAAACGTATGCCCCCACTTTCAGCACATCGCCGACCAGTTGCCAGGCAAACAGATCGCGCATGGCGGTAAACTTCGCCGAAAACAGCAGCCAGATGGCGAAATCACGCAGTAACCAGACGGTAAAGCTGGCGATCGCAACCGCCGGCAATACAAAACGCAGGGAGCGAAAAATCTCGCGGGTAATATCCTGCCTGGAAGTCAGGCGCGATAAGGTTGGCAGTAAATAGACGCTAAAGGAAGCCGTAATAAATTGGAGGTAAGCATCTGAAATGCCGCTCACGCCCTGCCAGATCCCCACTTCATCCCAGCTGTAATGCGCTGCCAGCAGGTTTCGCATCATCACGTAGGCAACGGGAAGCGTTACCGAAGTGATGAGCGCCATCAGGGTAAACTTACCGAGCTGCCCCGCCAGTATCTTGTCCCACTGCGGTTTCAGGTAACTCAGCGGGACATTGCCTCTGCGCATCAGCATAAACGCAGCCGGAATGACAACGAGCGCAGGCACCAGCGCCAGCCCCAGCAGCGCGCCTTCATAGCCGCCCAGCCGATAACAAAAGTAGTAGGCGATAACGCCGATGATGCTGCCGAGGATCAGCGCCAGCGCATTCCCGGCGGCATCACGGAAGCCTTTCATCAGCGCCAGCAGCAGGTTCGCCCAGGCGATCCCCATCTGAACCAGCGCCACCAGGCGCACCAGCCCCTGATAATGCGTGTGTCCGAACAGCCCCTGGCTGATGGGTGCCGCCGCCAGCAAAAAGACGACGGCCAGCAACGTAGAGAAGCCCAGCACCATAGCCGAGGAGGTGCCCACCACCGTGCGGAGCTTTTCGGCATCGTCATGATGCTGCGCGACGTATTTGGTGACGCCATTGAATATCCCGGCTCCCGCCAGCACGCCAAGCACCGTGACCAGCTGGCGGAAGTTCCCTGCCAGCCCAACGCCTGACGGACCAAATGAGACGGCCAGCAGCTTGACGACCAGTAACCCGGCGCCAATTTTTACTAGCGTGGACGCTGCCGTCCACACCGACGCTTTTGCCAGAGACATATCAGGCGAAATAACTCAGAAGCGAATTGATCACCGTACGCTGGTTCACCGGCGCGAGGTTGTAGAACAGGGGCAGGCGGAGCAGACGTTCGCTCTCTTTGGTGGTGTAGCGGTCTTCACCGGCAAACATCCCGAAGGCTTCGCCAGCCGGGCTGGAGTGCAGCGGAATATAGTGGAATACCGCCATAATTTCCGCCTCTTTCAGCCAGGCAATCAGCTTGCTGCGATCGTCGTTATCGCGCAGCTTGATGTAGAACATGTGAGCGTTGTGGATGCAGTCTGCCGGAACAGTCGGCAGTTCAATACGTCCGGCTTTTGCCAGCGGCTCCAGCGCGTCGTAGTAGGTTTGCCACAGGGAGAGGCGTTGCAGATTGATGCGCTCTGCCGCTTCCAGCTGCGCCCAGAGATACGCGGCCTGCAAATCCGCCATCAGGTAGCTTGAGCCGATATCGCGCCAGGTATACTTATCCACCTGACCGCGGAAGAACTGGCTGCGGTTGGTCCCTTTTTCACGGATCACCTCCGCACGCTCCACCAGGGCACGATCGTTAATCAGCGTCGCGCCGCCTTCGCCGCCTGCGGTGTAGTTTTTGGTTTCGTGGAAGCTAAAGCAGCCGATATGACCGATGGTGCCCAGCGCGCGACCTTTGTAGGTGGACATCACGCCCTGCGCGGCGTCTTCCACCACAAACAGGTTGTGCTTTTTGGCGATGGCCATGATGGTGTCCATCTCACAGGCCACGCCCGCGTAATGCACCGGCACAATCGCCCGCGTTTTGTCAGTGATCGCCGCTTCAATCAGCGTTTCGTCGATGTTCATGGTATCCGGACGGATATCCACAAACACGATTTTCGCCCCGCGCAGGACAAACGCGTTCGCCGTGGAGACGAAGGTGTAGCTCGGCATGATCACTTCATCGCCAGGCTGGATATCCAGCAGCAGCGCCGCCATCTCGAGCGATGCGGTACAGGACGGCGTCAGCAGCACCTTGGCACTGTGAAAACGTTGCTCCATCCACTGCTGGCAGCGGCGGGTAAAACCGCCGTCGCCACAGAGCTTGCCGCTGCCCATAGCCGACTGCATGTAATCAAGTTCAGTGCCCACAACGGGAGGCGCGTTAAATGGAATCATCTTGTCACCTGTATAACCAGTAGGCGGTGGCGTCGATGCTGGCACCACTCGCAATATAACGTTTAAGCGCAGCGGTGTTGCCCATCTGGGTTGCGACCCGCAGCGTCGATACCTGTTGTTGCTCCGCCCAGTGCAGCGCCGCCTGCATGAGTTTCTCGCCCATGCCGCGCCCGGCTAACAATCCGATGCGCGCCTCGTGCTCGGTGAGCCTGCGAAGCGAAACAAAACCCTGAATCTGTCCCCCGTCAGTACGGAACACCAGACAGACGTGGTCAAACGTGCCTTTGACCGCATTCTCTATCCACTGAGCATAAAAGCGACCGCTGTCATCGGGCGCATACCAGGGCGCCCGGAAACGGCTCTGAGCGAAGGCCAGCGCCGCCATCTTGCGCAGCGTGGGGATATCCTGCTCCGTTGCAATTTCCGCGCCCGGTGAGGCGTAGCGAGCCACGGTAACAGAGAGATCAACCTCGCCCTCGACCAGCCGGAATCCGTGCTGCTGGAGGGCGTCCAGCAGATCGGCGCGGTCCGCCGGGATCTTAGCCTGTACGCGCTGCCAGGCGCTGAAGTCTGCGTCCTGCAACGCAGGGGCATTGTCGCGCAGACGCACTATCGCTGAGGGACGCGCAAAAAATGCGCTTTCCCACTCAAGGGACTCCAGCACGCCGTTGAGGATACTCAACGCCACACGCCTTTGGTATCAACAACATACTGCTGACGTACGGCATCACCGGAGACCGCTTTAAACGCATTGTGATCCACCAGCAGCACCAGCACATCCGCCGTCGCCAGCGCGTCATCCAGGGCGGTAAGGGTGCAGTGACCGGCAAGTTTTGCCGGCAACGCATGAATATTCGGCTCAACCACCAGCGTTTCACCGCTGTGCCAGGCAGCGATCATTTCGGCAATTTCCATCGCCGGGCTTTCGCGCAGATCGTCAATATTCGGTTTGAATGCCAGACCAAAGCAGGCAATTTTCAGCTCACTGGCGCGTTTGCCGCTGTCGGCCAGGCAATCCGCGACCGTGGCTTTGACCTGGTTGATAACCCAGTGCGGTTTATGGTCGTTTACTTCGCGCGCGGTGCGAATCAGGCGTGCCTGTTCCGGGTTCTGCGCCACGATAAACCACGGATCGACCGCGATGCAGTGCCCACCCACGCCCGGCCCCGGCTGAAGGATGTTCACGCGGGGGTGACGGTTGGCAAGGCGAATAAGTTCCCAGACGTTAATCCCCTGATCGGCGCAAATCAACGACAGTTCATTCGCAAACGCGATGTTAACGTCGCGGAAACTGTTTTCGGTCAGTTTGCACATCTCGGCGGTGCGGGAGTTGGTCACCACACATTCGCCTTCAAGGAAAATTTTATACAGCTCGCTGGCGCGCGCGGAGCAGACTGGCGTCATGCCGCCAATCACGCGGTCATTTTTAATCAGTTCCACCATCACCTGGCCTGGCAGTACGCGCTCAGGGCAGTAGGCGATATTGATATCGGCCTGGTCGCCCACCTGCTGGGGGAAGCTAAGATCGGGACGCGCCTCGGCCAGCCACTGTGCCATCTGCTCGGTTGCCCCAACAGGTGAAGTAGACTCAAGGATAACCAGCGCCCCTTTCTTCAGCACAGGCGCAATAGATTTTGCCGCCGCCTCGACGTAAACCATGTCAGGCTCATGATCGCCTTTAAAGGGCGTTGGAACCGCAATCAGGTACGCATCGGCTTCTACCGGCGTGGTGCTGGCGCGCAGGAAGCCACCGTCCACCGCCTTTTTCACCACGCGATCGAGATCGGGCTCCACGATATGAATTTCGCCACGGTTGATGGTTTCCACCGCGTGCGCGTTGATATCTACGCCAACGACCTGCTTTTGACGAGAGGCAAAGGCCGCCGCAGTAGGCAGCCCGATATAGCCAAGACCAACAACAGAGATGGTAGTAAAACTCATAGCGTTACCCGATTGTGTTTAAGTGCGTGCAAAATACGACCACAAGCCTGCCCGTCACCGTACGGATTGTGGGCCCGGCTCATCGCCTGATACTCTTCATCGTCATGCAGTAAGCGCGTGACCTCTTCGACAATACGACGCGGATCCGTTCCCACCAGACGTACGGTACCAGCAGTGACCGCTTCCGGGCGTTCGGTGGTTTCACGCATCACCAGTACCGGCTTACCGAGTGAAGGCGCCTCTTCCTGAATGCCGCCAGAATCGGTCAGGATCAGCCAGGCGTGGTTCATCAGCCAGACAAATGGCAGATAGTCCTGCGGCTCGATCAGGAGCACGTTTTCCACGTGACCCAGGATACGGTTGACCGGTTCGCTAACGTTCGGGTTGAGGTGCACCGGATAGACAATCTGCACATCCTCGTTCTGCGCGGCGATTTCAGCCAGCGCGTGGCAGATTTGCTCAAAGCCACGGCCAAAGCTTTCGCGGCGGTGGCCCGTCACCAGAATCGTTTTCTTGCCGTTGTTCAGGAACGGATAGCGCGCAGCAAGTTCTGCCTGAAGCTCGCTGTTAGCCAGCACGCGGTCACGCACCCAAATCAGCGCATCAATGACCGTATTGCCGGTGACGAAGATCTTGCTGTCGCTGATATTTTCGCGCAGCAGGTTTTGGCGTGAGTTCTCGGTTGGCGCAAAATGGTACATCGCCAGGTGACCGGTGAGCGTACGGTTGGCCTCTTCCGGCCACGGGGAATAGAGATTGCCGGTACGCAGACCCGCTTCAATATGACCAACGGGGATACGCTGATAGAACGCGGCCAGGCTGGTTGCCACGGTAGTGGTGGTGTCGCCGTGCACCAGCACTACATCCGGCCTGAACGACTCCAGAATAGGCTTTAATTCTTGCAGAATACGGCAGGTTATTTCCGTCAGTCCCTGTCCCGGTTTCATTATATTGAGATCGTAATCCGGGACGATAGAAAAGAGGGTTAAGACCTGATCGAGCATCTCACGGTGCTGGGCAGTCACGCACACTTTCGCTTCAATATCAGGATCTCTGGCCAGCGCATGAACCAGAGGCGCCATCTTGATGGCCTCCGGCCTGGTGCCAAATACGGTTAGTACTTTCACATCGATTCTCTTCGATTAGACGATGAAGGCCACAGCCTTCATCGTAGACGGCGTTCTTAGTTTGTGCGGCGACGCAATAACGCTACGCCAGCGCCAGTCAGTGCGCCCACAATCCCCCACATGATCATCAGGAATGCGCGACGCGGACTATCGCGTTTTACAGGCTCTTCAGGCGTTCTTAAATAACGATAGGTCTGAAAACGCGGGTCCAGCGTTGGACCGACGTTGAGCGTATTGAGCATGGCGCGGTTTTGGTCGTAATCAAGGTCAAAGTCAGGGCCTACGGCCTGGATATTTTCCAGACGAGCCTGAAGCATTGGGCGACCAAGAAGGAACATTTCTGAATCCGGGAGTTCGTCCGCCGGAACATCCGTTTCGCTACGGGAAATATTGTGCTGTTCCGCAATCTTCAGCGCCTGCTCAAGATTATGCACGCGACGGGCGAAGATGGCCTTAGCGACCTCTTCCTGGCGTTTGACCTGCGCTTTCATCTGGATAGTGCGCGCAGCCCAGGCGCCTTTCAGCTCGTCATTCAAATGACTGGCCGCGCGCTGGCTGGCAAAAGCAACGTACTGACGCAACAGGTTATTGGCGTCCGGCGCCGTTTCCGCAATCAGCTTCACGCTGTCGCTAACGTTACGAAGCACATCGCCAGGCATAAACTGAATGTTATTAATCAGATCATCCAGCAGCGCGGCATCCGCTTTGCTGTTACCGACCATGCGCTGCTTGTAGTAGTCCGTCTGGGACCAGAAATCGCGACGTGTATCCCACGACGCCAGCTGCATCACAAACTCTTTGTAGGATTCATCCATCACCGAGGCCTGATCCGGGGTCGCCAGATTGGCCTTGATATCAAGATTACGCAGGAATTGCTGCTGGGAGTAATAGCCTCCAAGCATATTCACCGTTGGTCGGTCTGTGATCGCCGTGGCGCTCCACTCTTGTTTTGCAAAGAAGGTGTAAGCAAGCGCTAACAGCGCGAACCCCAGGGCAATCCCTACAATCCACAGTTTGCCCTGCCATAACACGCGAAACAAACCACGAATATCCAGCTCGTTCTCAGTGCCCACTGATTTCGCTCCCGCCAACGGTTGAGTCATCATAGTCCCGGTTTTACTTAGTTAATGTTGTGTTTTTGCCACTGTTCCGACGCATCCTGCGTTTTAAACGTTTAATAAAACGCGCGACTTTCCATGCACGCTTGATGCAGTAACCGTACATGAAAAATGCTAGCAAGAATAATACCAACATTACCCATTCAGGAATGAAATGTGCGTATTCCGCGGCAACGCCAATCGCAGCCAGAATAGCAGCCGCAAGCGTAATCAACACAAATGCCTGACGAGACGTGAAGCCGGCGCGCATAATCAGGTGGTGAATATGCTGCCGATCGGGAGAAAACGGGCTCATCCCTTTACGCAGACGGCGGTACATAATAGCGACCATGTCCATCAGCGGGATGGCGATAATCCAGAGGGCCGTTACCGGGCTGATAGGGTGCGTTTTACCCTGCGTGGTTTCCAGCAGGACCCAGATAACCGTAAAGCCAATCAGGGTACTGCCCGCATCGCCCATAAAGACTTTATAGCGACGCCCTAACACACCCAGGTTCAGGCAGATGTATGGCAGGATGGCGGCAATCATAGCAAAGCACCACATTGACAGGCTGTACTGGCCGTCAAACCATAAGATGATGCCGATCGCGCCAAACGAAACAGAGGACAGCCCACCAAGCAGACCGTCTATACCGTCAACCATGTTAAAGGCGTTGATAGCCGCCCACACGGCAAACAGCGTCAGGAAGAAGCCGAATGGCCCAAGCACCAGCTCCCAGGGACCAAACACGTAGCCCAGGCTTCTGAGATAAAGGCCGCCTACCACCATCATAATGATGCCAATGGCCGCCTGTACCGTCGCGCGGAACTTCACGCTGATATCAAAACGATCATCAAGGGCGCCGACCAGTACCAGCACACCGGCACATGCCAGATAGAGTGCGGCATGGGGGATATAATAATCCGCGATCCCGAATGTGAAACAGATGCCTGCGTATACCGAAATGCCGCCCACCAGCGGAATAAGCCCCTGATGACGTTTACGGAAGTTCGGTTTGTCCACTAACCCAATTCTTTTTGCTACCTTGCGCGCAATGAACAAAAAACAGGTTGTGAATAAAAAAATACTGATCAGCTCAGTTACTGCAGTGAGTAGATTCACAATGGATTGCTCTCAACAAATGTTAGTCCCGGAAGTATAACCATGAAGCCTCTGCCTCAGAAGGATTAAAGATGGCTTCTCACAACTCCCTTTGTATGTTTTTCAATCAATTATTTCTTTGACTGTGCAAACATTCTTATTGTCGCACCGACAGGTCAAAATTGGGAGTGTGTGGTAATAGCGTATAGTCCATAAATAAAAAACGCCACGTAAAAACGTGGCGTTTACTGGGATTATTTGCGTTACGAGCGTTTCATCATGTCGAAGAAATCGTCGTTCGTTTTGGTCATCGCCAGTTTGTTGATGAGGAATTCCATTGCGTCGATTTCGCCCATTGGATGGATGATTTTGCGCAGGATCCACATTTTCTGAAGCTCTTCCTGAGTGGTAAGCAGCTCTTCTTTACGGGTACCGGAACGGTTGTAGTCGATCGCCGGGAAGACGCGTTTTTCTGCGATTTTACGAGAAAGGTGCAGTTCCATGTTGCCTGTACCTTTGAACTCTTCGTAGATAACTTCGTCCATTTTGGAGCCGGTATCGATCAGCGCCGTCGCGATAATGGTCAGGCTACCGCCCTCTTCCACGTTACGCGCCGCACCGAAGAAACGCTTCGGACGATGCAGGGCGTTGGCATCCACACCACCGGTCAGTACTTTACCGGAAGCCGGCACCACGGTGTTGTAGGCACGCGCCAGACGGGTGATGGAGTCGAGCAGGATGATCACATCTTTCTTGTGCTCAACCAGGCGTTTCGCCTTCTCGATAACCATTTCCGCAACCTGAACGTGGCGGGAAGCAGGCTCGTCGAAGGTAGACGCAACCACTTCCCCTTTCACCAGACGCTGCATCTCGGTCACTTCTTCCGGACGTTCGTCAATCAGCAGCACCATCAGCACACAGTCTGGGTGGTTGTAAGCAATGCTCTGCGCGATGTTTTGCAGCAGCATGGTTTTACCGGCTTTTGGCGGCGCTACAATCAGACCACGCTGGCCACGACCAATTGGCGATGCCAGATCCAGCACACGCGCGGTTAAGTCTTCAGTAGACCCGTTACCACGCTCCATGCGCAGGCGAGAGTTCGCGTGCAGCGGCGTTAAGTTCTCGAACAGGATCTTATTGCGGGAGTTTTCCGGTTTGTCGTAGTTGACTTCGTTAACCTTCAACAGCGCAAAGTAGCGTTCACCCTCTTTTGGAGGACGAATCTTACCTGAAATGGTGTCACCAGTGCGGAGGTTGAAACGGCGGATTTGGCTAGGGGATACGTAGATGTCGTCAGGGCCGGCGAGGTAGGAGCTGTCTGCGGAGCGGAGGAAACCAAATCCGTCTTGCAGTATCTCCAGCACACCGTCGCCAAAGATATCTTCGCCACTCTTAGCGTGCTGCTTCAGGATGGCGAAAATGATGTCCTGCTTGCGCATACGAGCCTGGTTTTCCAGTCCCATATTTTCGCCGAGAGTGATCAGCTCAGAAACCGGCGTATTCTTTAATTCGGTAAGATTCATAATGGTGTGGGTTCTTAAACTCGGGGTGATTCTCGAACTTAATGTTGTGAATGGTATGGCAGGGTCATCCATGCCTGTTTAGCGGCCATCACCTCATGTCTGTTCGCTGTCTGGTCACAGGGAAAGAACGCAGAACTGAAACGACAAGACGGATTGAGTGACAAGCCCGGAATCTAGCAACTTCACGCACTGTTTATGTTAACAACGGGAAGTATCGGGTAAAACAAGATTCAAACAACAAGATATGTTTAAAACGTAGTCATAGCTAACTTAGCACGACTAAAGCCGGGCGTCCAGATCTCGCCGTTAATTAGGCGCTCTGGACGCTCAGCTGAGAAACCTTACGCCAGGTTAGCGTCCAGGAACTCTTTCAGTTGACCTTTGGACAGTGCGCCCACTTTGGTCGCTGCCACGTCACCGTTCTTGAACAGCAGCAGGGTCGGGATGCCACGGATACCGTATTTTGGCGCGGTGCCCGGGTTCTGGTCGATGTTCAGCTTGGCAACGGTCAGTTTGCCCTGATATTCGTCAGCGATTTCATCCAGAATCGGAGCGATCATTTTGCAAGGACCACACCATTCAGCCCAGAAATCAACGAGGATCAGCCCGTCAGCTTTAAGTACGTCCGTGTCAAAACTGTCGTCAGTCAGGTGAATAATTTTATCGCTCATATATAACTCCACAGGAATAAGCCTGGTACGTTGGTTTTGTCTCCACCAACGACGTGTTGATGTCGCATTAACCAACTAAAGGTTGACTTTATTTCACCGGATACGCTTTCGTAAAGCAATAGTAAGCTGATATTCTACCACACTATGAGCAAAACACATTTAACAGAACAGAAGTTTTCCGACTTCGCCCTGCACCCAAAGGTGATCGAAGCCCTTGAAACTAAAGGGTTTCATAACTGCACGCCCATTCAGGCTCTCGCCCTGCCGCTGACGCTGGCCGGTCGCGATGTTGCAGGGCAGGCGCAAACCGGTACTGGCAAAACGATGGCGTTTTTAACGTCAACGTTTCATTATTTACTTTCTCACCCAGCGATTGCAGACCGCAAAGTTAACCAGCCGCGCGCGCTAATTATGGCCCCGACGCGAGAACTGGCGGTACAGATCCACGCAGACGCTGAGCCCCTGGCGCAAGCCACCGGCCTGAAACTTGGCCTGGCCTACGGCGGCGACGGCTACGATAAACAGCTGAAAGTGCTGGAAAGCGGCGTCGATATCCTGATTGGGACCACCGGCCGTCTTATCGACTACGCCAAACAGAACCATATCAACCTCGGCGCAATCCAGGTCGTGGTGCTGGATGAAGCAGACCGCATGTACGATCTGGGCTTCATTAAAGACATCCGCTGGCTGTTCCGCCGTATGCCTGCGGCAAACCAGCGTCTGAACATGCTGTTCTCCGCAACCCTGTCATACCGCGTACGTGAACTCGCATTCGAGCAGATGAACAATGCGGAATATGTGGAAGTAGAACCGGAGCAGAAAACCGGGCACCGCATTAAAGAAGAGCTTTTTTATCCTTCTAATGAAGAGAAAATGCGCCTGTTGCAAACCCTGATCGAAGAAGAGTGGCCGGATCGCGCGATTATCTTCGCGAACACCAAACACCGCTGTGAAGATATCTGGGGACACCTGGCGGCAGATGGTCACCGTGTGGGTCTGCTGACCGGCGACGTGGCGCAGAAAAAACGCCTGCGCATTCTCGACGAATTTACTCGTGGCGACCTTGATATTCTGGTCGCGACCGACGTGGCGGCCCGTGGCCTGCACATTCCAGCCGTGACGCACGTCTTTAACTATGACCTGCCAGATGACTGTGAAGACTATGTACACCGTATCGGTCGTACTGGTCGTGCAGGCGCAAGCGGTCACTCCATCAGCCTTGCGTGTGAAGAGTATGCGCTGAACCTTCCGGCCATTGAGACCTACATCGGTCACTCTATTCCACAGAGCAAATACAATCCGGAAGCGCTGTTAAGCGAGTTGCCGCCACCTAAGCGCCTTACACGTCCACGCTCCGGCAATGGCCCGCGTCGTTCCGGCGGTGCACCGCGTAATCGTCGTCGTTCAGGTTAAGAAAATATGCTCAGCTCCACCTCGCTTTATGCGGCAATTGATCTCGGTTCGAATAGTTTTCATATGCTGGTTGTGCGCGAGGTGGCGGGAAGCATACAAACGCTGACGCGCATTAAGCGCAAGGTCCGCCTCGCGGCGGGCCTGAGCAGCGATAATCATCTCTCCCCGGAAGCCATGGAACGTGGCTGGCAGTGTCTGCGTCTGTTTGCAGAACGTTTACAGGATATCCCGCTCAGTCAAATTCGCGTTGTTGCCACGGCGACCCTACGTCTTGCGGTTAACGCTGGCGATTTCATTGCCAGAGCACAGGAAATTCTGGGCTGTCCGGTGCAGGTCATCAGCGGTGAAGAAGAAGCGCGTCTGATTTATCAGGGTGTGGCGCATACGACCGGCGGCGACGATCGTCGTCTGGTGGTCGATATCGGTGGCGCCAGTACCGAACTGGTCACGGGCACAGGCGCGCAGGCGACGTCGCTCTTCAGCCTGTCAATGGGCTGTGTGACCTGGCTGGAACGCTACTTTACCGATCGAAACCTTGCCAAAGAGAATTTTGACGAGGCGGAAAACGCGGCGCGTGCGGTCCTGCGCCCGGTCATGGACGAACTGCGCTATCACGGCTGGAAAGTGTGTGTCGGCGCGTCCGGAACCGTGCAGGCGTTGCAGGAAATCATGATGGCACAGGGGATGGACGAGCGGATCACGCTTGCCAAACTCCAGCAGCTTAAACAGCGCGCCATCCAGTGTGGTCGTCTGGAAGAGCTTGAAATAGAAGGGCTGACGCTTGAACGCGCGCTGGTTTTCCCCAGTGGGCTCGCCATACTGATTGCCATTTTCACCGAGCTTAATATCCAGTGTATGACCCTGGCAGGCGGTGCGCTGCGTGAAGGTCTGGTCTACGGAATGCTGCACCAGTCGGTCGATCAGGACATCCGTAGCCGTACGCTGCGTAACGTTCAACGCCGCTTTATTGTGGATACCGACCAGGCGCAGAGAGTGAGTCAACTGGCGTCACAGTTTGCCGATCAGGTGAAAAAAAGCTGGGATATTGAACCGTTAAGCCGCGATCTGTTGCTAAGCGCCTGTGCGCTACATGAAATTGGTCTCAGCGTGGAGTACAAGCAGGCACCGCTGCACGCGGCCTGGCTGGTGCGTAATCTCGATTTGCCGGGTTATACGCCCGCCCAGAAGAAGCTGCTGGCCACCCTGCTGCTGAATCAGACTAACGCCGTCGATCTCTCTTCCCTTCACCAGCAGAACGCTGTGCCGCCGCGCGTGGCGGAGCATCTGTGTCGTCTGCTTCGGCTGGCGATCCTGTTTGCCAGTCGGCGTCGAGATGATTTGCTGCCAGCCATTACGCTGGCGGCAGACGATGAGAAACTGACGCTGACGCTACCGGAAAACTGGCTTGAGGATCATCCGCTTGGGGCGGAACTGATTGAGCAGGAGTACCAGTGGCAGAGCTATGTGCACTGGGCGCTTGATGTGAAGTGACCCTTGAAGCGTGCCGGGTGGAGGCTTCGCCTTACCCGGCCTACAAATAGTTATCCCTTCTCTTTGGCTTTTGCCAGCATCGCGCGAATGTTTGCCACGTTTGCCTGCCCTTTATGCATACGCTCTTCAGCGGTAATGACTTTACGCTCCTGCTCCCAGATAAGATCGTCCTGAGGCAACTCCAGCAGAAAACGGCTCGGCTCCGGGCGCACCAGCTCACCATACTGACGGCGCTCTTTGCACAGCGTAAACGTCAGCTCTTTCTGCGCACGGGTGATCCCAACGTAGGCCAGACGGCGCTCTTCATCGACGTTATCTTCATCAATGCTGCTCTGGTGCGGCAATAGGCCCTCTTCCATCCCCACCAGATAGACATAAGGGAACTCCAGCCCTTTCGAGGCATGTAACGTCATCAGCTGAACCTGATCGGCCTCTTCTTCGCTTTCCCCGCGCTCCATCATATCGCGCAGCGTGAAGCGGGTGACCACCTGCGTCAGGGTCATGGGCTCGTCAATCTCAGATCCTTCAAGCATTTCGGTCATCCAGCTGAAGAGCTGGTTAACGTTTTTCATGCGCATCTCTGCCGCTTTCGGGCTGGCGGAGGTTTCATACAACCAGGATTCGTAATCAATGCCGTGGATCAGATCGCGTACTGCCGCCACAGGCTCGCGCTCAGCCAGACGCTGCACCTCACCCAGCCAGTGGGTAAAGCGGGTTAAGGCCTCATAGCCGCGCCCGGTCAGGGTCTGGCTCAGCCCCATATCGAAGCTGGCGGTGAACAGGCTTTTGTTGCGGGTCATCGCCCATTCACCCAGCTTTTGCAGCGTCGCAGAGCCAATCTCGCGCTTCGGCGTATTTACAATGCGCAGGAAAGCGCTGTCGTCATCCGGGTTGGTCAGCACGCGCAGATAGGCCAGCAGATCCTTGATTTCCGGACGCGAAAAGAACGACGTACCGCCGGAGATTTTGTAGGGGATGCGGTTCTGCATCAGCATCTTTTCAAAGACGCGCGACTGGTGGTTACCGCGATAGAGGATCGCGTAATCCTTGTATTCAGTTTTGTTGACGAAGTGATGGGCAATCAGCTCGCCGGTTACGCGCTCCGCTTCGTGCTCTTCGTTATTGGCGCTGAGCACTTTCAGCTCGGTCCCGTAACCCAGTTCAGAGAACAGGCGCTTCTCAAAGACGTGCGGGTTGTTGGCAATCAGGATGTTCGCCGCCTTCAGGATACGCCCGGAAGAACGGTAGTTCTGCTCCAGTTTAATCACCTGCAACGCCGGGAAGTCTTTGCTCAGCAGCACCAGGTTTTGCGGACGTGCGCCACGCCAGGAGTAAATCGACTGATCGTCATCGCCTACAACGGTAAAACGCGCGCGCTGTCCTACCAGCAGCTTTACCAGCTCGTACTGGCTGGTGTTGGTATCCTGGTATTCATCCACCAGCAGGTAACGAATTTTGTTCTGCCAGCGCTCGCGCACCTCTTCATTCCGCTGAAGCAGCAGCGTCGGCAGCAGGATCAGATCGTCGAAATCCAGGACGTTACAGGCTTTCATATGCGCGTCGTACAGACCGTAGCAGTGGGCAAAGATGCGGTCGCGCTCGCCTTTGGCACTTGCCGCTGCCTGGGCCGGCGTCATCAGATCGTTTTTCCAGTTCGAGATCGTCGAGATCAGCTGTTGCAACAGCACTTTGTCATCTTCGATCAGCCCTTCCGTTAGCTCTTTAAGCAGCGCCACCTGGTCGGTGTCATCAAAGAGAGAAAAGTTGGACTTCATGCCCAGCGCCGCGTATTCGCGCTTGATAATATCCAGACCCAGCGTGTGGAAGGTGGAGATCATCAGCCCGCGCGCCTCTTTACGGCCCAGCGTCTGGCCGACGCGCTCTTTCATCTCACGCGCCGCTTTGTTGGTAAAGGTGACCGCCGCGATATGGCGCGCCTGGTATCCACAACCCCGAATTAAGTGGGCGATTTTGTTGGTGATCACGCGTGTTTTACCGGATCCCGCTCCCGCCAGCACCAGGCAGGGTCCGGTGACGAATTCGACAGCTTGTTGTTGTCCGGGGTTTAAACGCATAAATGATCACTCAATGAAAGTCGGGAGAGGAGGAAAAACGCGTGGTAGTATACCGACCGTAAACTAGTCGACTCAAGGCACGATCATGGCAAAAACAGCAGCAGCACTGCATATCCTTGTTAAAGAAGAGAAACTGGCACAGGATCTGCTCGAACAGATTAAAAACGGCGCCGACTTCGGCAAACTGGCGAAGAAACACTCGATTTGCCCGTCAGGCAAACGCGGTGGTGACTTAGGCGAGTTCCGCCAGGGCCAGATGGTCCCGGCATTTGATAAAGTGGTTTTCTCCTGCCCGGTGCTGGAGCCAACCGGCCCACTGCATACGCAGTTCGGCTATCACATTATCAAAGTGTTATACCGCAACTAATCAAAAGCCCGGTGCATTGACTCACCGGGCTTTTTTATTTGGCTGTTCCGGCGTTCAGATGCCGTCGCCGTATTCGAAGGTGTGGTGAATACCGTTGAAGTGCTGATCCATATCCATCGACGGCTTATCGCTGTCTGGCTTACCGACGATGCGCGCCGGGACGCCAGCGGCGGTGGTGTGCGGCGGTACAGGCTGGAGCACAACCGACCCCGCGCCAATCTTCGCGCCGCGTCCGACTTCAATATTGCCGAGGATTTTAGCACCCGCGCCAATCATCACCCCTTCACGAATTTTCGGATGGCGATCGCCGCTGGTTTTACCGGTACCGCCCAGCGTAACGGATTGCAGGATCGACACGTCATCTTCGATCACCGCCGTTTCACCGACAACAATGCCGGTGGCGTGGTCGAGCATGATCCCACGGCCAATTTTCGCCGCCGGATGAATATCGACCTGGAAGGTCACGGAAACCTGGTTTTGAAGAAAGATGGCCAGCGCGCGGCGTCCCTCATTCCATAACCAGTGGCCGATGCGGTACGCCTGTAAGGCGTGGAATCCTTTGAGATACAGTAGCGGCGTGGAGTATTTATCCACCGCCGGGTCACGCGTACGCACGGCCTGAATGTCGCAGGCGGCAGAAGCAATCATCTCCGGATCTGCGGCGTAGGCCTCTTCAACCACCTCGCGAATGGCAATAGCAGGCATGATAGGGGAAGCCAGTTTATTGGCGAGCATATAGCTCAGGGCGCTGCCGAGATTTTCGTGCTTAAGTAGCGTCGCGTGATAGAAACTGGCCAGCATGGGCTCACAGTCGGCCAAAGCTCGGGCTTCGGCTTTAATATTATTCCAGACGATATCCAGTTCTTCACACGGCATTGCTTGCTCCAGACGATAGTTAATGACCAGCCAGTTCTGCGCTGGCTGGGTCATTCAGGTGACGATACTTCCCGGCTAATTGCTGCTGCGCTCGTCCTTGCGCGCACGACCTAATAAGGTCAATGCTGCCTCGCGCGCATTTTTTCCGCAATACAATACCTGATAAATTTCCTCGGTTATTGGCATTTCGACACCGAAACGGTGCGCCAATTCGCGAACTTCTTTGGTATTGCGATAGCCTTCAACCACCTGACCAATCTTCTCCTGCGCGCTTTTTACATCGCTGCCCTGTCCGAGCATCATGCCAAAGCGGCGGTTACGCGACTGGTTATCGGTGCAGGTCAGCACCAGGTCGCCCAGCCCAGCCATTCCCATAAAAGTGGCCGGATCGGCACCCAGCGCTTCGCCCAGGCGGGACATTTCGGTCAGACCACGGGTGATCAACGCCGTACGCGCATTCGCGCCGAAACCGATGCCGTCAGACATCCCGGCCCCGATGGCAATGACGTTCTTCACCGCGCCGCCCAGCTGCACGCCGATAAAATCGGGGTTGCTGTACACGCGGAAGCTTTTGCCGCAGTGCAGCAGTTGCTGAAGATCGTCTGAAAATGCCTGGTCGGTGGACGCCAGCGAGATCGCCGTCGGCAAGCCCGCAGCCAGCTCTTTGGCAAAGGTCGGCCCCGAGATCACCGCCAGCGGGATCGCTGTTCCCAGCGCTTCGCGGGCAACGTCCTGCAACAGACGTCCGGTTTCCGCTTCCAGCCCCTTCGTCGCCCACACAATACGCGCATCCGCACGCATCAGCGGCTTAATCTGACGCAGGACTTCGCCAAACACGTGGCTTGGCACCACAATCAGAATATTGCGGCTGGCCGCCAGCGCGGTCGCGAGGTCGCTTTCCAGATAGAGAGAGTCAGGGAACGGAACGTCCGGGAGAAACGCCACGTTGCAGCGGTCGTGTTGCAACGTCGCGATATGTTTTGGATCGTGGCCCCACAGGACCACGTCGTGACCATTTCTTGCCAGCGTGATGGCAAGAGCGGTGCCGTAAGAGCCGGCACCGATCACAGTCATTGACGCATTAACAGTGCTCATCAGGCATCCTGATGTTGTTCGGCACCTTCGCCAGCCTGCTGCTGTAGATAGTTCATGAACAGCGCATCAAAGTTTACTGGCGCGAGGTTCAGTTGCGGGAATGTACCGCGAGAAACCAGGCTGGTGATGCATTCACGCGCATACGGGAACAGGATGTTCGGGCAGTATGCACCCAGGCAATGCGCCATCTGGTTACCTTCGATGCCGCCGATGGAGAAGATACCGCCCTGCTGAACTTCGCACAGGAACGCAGTTTCTTCGCCCAGAGAGGCGGTCACGGTGACACGCAGTACGACTTCATACACATCATCCGCCAGCTGGGTGGATGCGGTATCCAGATCAAGTTTAACCTCTGGCTGCCAGTCTTTCTGGAAAACGTGCGGCGCATTTGGCGCTTCGAAAGAGACATCCTTGGTGTAGATGCGCTGGATCTGGAAAGTCATCTCGGTGTTATTTTGTTCTGACATGGAAAAACCCTTTTTAATTGTCCTAAAGTCTCTAGCTCAGCAGCGGATCGAGTCCACCACGGGCGTCGAGCGCATACAAGTCATCACAGCCGCCAATGTGCTGCGCATCAATAAAAATCTGTGGAACCGTTGTGCGACCACTGCGTTGGATCATCTCTTCGCGTTTAATCGCGTCACCATCGATCGGCAATTCCTTGAACGTTACGCCTTTGCTGGACAGCAGCGCTTTCGCTCGGTGGCAGAACGGGCACGTTGCTTTGGTGTAGATCTCAATATTGGCCATCACTTAACTCCTTATTTACCGCGCACTAAAGGAAGATTCTCCCCGCTCCAGCCGGAGATGCCTTCTTTCAGCACCGTTACGTTTTCAAAGCCTGCTTTATGCAGTGCGTTGGCAGATTCCTGCGCCTGCATGCCAGTGCCGTCAACAACAATAATCGGCTGGGCTTTATGCTTCTCCAGCTCACCAATGTTGTTCGCTTTAATTTCCGCTGGCAGCAGGTTGATAGCACCTGCAATATGGCCCTTGCGGAAATCGTCGCGCTGACGCAGATCGACAACCACGGCGTCCTCTTTGTTGATCAGACGTGTCGCTTCACCGCGGGTGATCACCTTAATTTTAGACGTCAGTCCCTTAAATGTGGTGAACAGTACAGCGACCAGCAGGCCAATCCACGCGATGCTCAGAACCGGGTGGCGGCTAACGAATTGCATAATTTCTTGCATGGGGGGTAACAACTCCCGACTAAGTGATTAAAAAAACCAGGACAGGAGTATACCTGTGCGCTGTGGCAAATACAGCCAGCGACATAAAGCTAATCTATTTTCTGCGGCATGCCACGTAAAAAAAGCCTCAAAATGGCCTGAGAACAGCCTTGCCCCCGCGCTTTCTTTGATCTTCTGCGGCTATTTTATCGATTCAGCTGTAGTAAAATTACGCAAATTTTTTGTCTCTTGAGCATGAGGTTGTCGCAATGTCGGTTTCTAAAAAACCTATGGTACTGGTGATTCTGGATGGCTATGGCTACCGTGAAGATCAACAGGATAACGCCATTTTCAACGCCAAAACCCCGGTTATGGATGCGCTATGGGCAAAACGTCCCCACACCCTGATTGATGCGTCTGGCCTGGAAGTGGGTCTGCCGGATCGTCAGATGGGCAACTCAGAAGTGGGTCACGTTAACCTGGGTGCGGGCCGTATCGTTTATCAGGACCTGACACGCCTGGACGTTGAAATCAAAGAACGTACATTCTTTGTCAACCCAACTCTCACCGGAGCGGTTGATAAAGCCGTTGCCGCAGGCAAGGCCGTTCACATTATGGGTCTGCTCTCTGCGGGCGGTGTTCACAGCCACGAAGATCACATCATGGCGATGGTAGAACTGGCCGCTGAGCGCGGTGCGGAAAAAATCTATCTGCACGCCTTCCTGGATGGTCGCGATACGCCACCACGCAGCGCAAAAGGTTCTCTTGAAGCGTTTGAAGACAAATTTGCCGCACTGGGCAAAGGCCGCGTGGCGTCCATCATTGGTCGTTACTATGCCATGGACCGCGACAACCGCTGGGACCGCGTTGAGCAAGCCTATGATCTGCTGACCCTGGCAAAAGGCGAGTTCCAGTTCCCGACCGCCGTTGAAGGCCTGGAAGCGGCTTACGCGCGTGATGAAAACGACGAATTTGTGAAGGCAACCGTGATCCGCGCTGAAGGCCAGGCCGATGCCGCCATGGAAGATGGCGATGCGCTGATCTTCATGAACTTCCGTGCCGATCGCGCGCGCGAAATCACCCGCGCCTTCGTCAACAGCGATTTCGACGGTTTCGCCCGTAAGAAAGTGGCGAAAATTGATTTCATCCAGTTGACCGAATATGCAGCGGATATCAAAGCCCCATGCGCGTATCCACCCGCCTCGCTGGCAAACACCTTCGGCGAGTGGATGGCGAAAAATGACAAAACGCAGCTGCGCATCTCCGAAACTGAGAAGTATGCGCACGTGACATTCTTCTTTAACGGCGGCGTAGAAGAGCCGTTTAAAGGCGAAGACCGCATCCTGATTAACTCACCGAAAGTCGCCACTTACGATCTCCAGCCAGAAATGAGCTCTGCGGAGCTGACCGAAAAACTGGTGGCCGCGATCCAAAGCGGTAAATACGACACCATCATCTGTAACTATCCGAATGGCGATATGGTGGGCCACACCGGCGTGATGGAAGCAGCCGTTAAAGCGGTTGAAGCGCTGGACCACTGCGTTGAGCAGGTTGCGAAAGCGGTTGAATCCGTAGGCGGCCAACTGCTGATTACCGCTGACCACGGTAACGCAGAACAGATGCGTGACCCGGCAACCGGTCAGGCACATACCGCCCATACCAACCTGCCTGTTCCACTGATTTATGTGGGTGATAAATCAGTGAAAGCAGTGGAAGGCGGCAAGCTTTCCGACATCGCGCCAACCATGTTGTCGCTGATGGGTATGGAAATCCCTGAAGAGATGACTGGCAAGCCGCTGTTCATCGTGGAATAATCGCTCCCCATGAGGGGAAAGGCGATTTTTTCAATCACATGGGTCGTGAAGCCGCTTCGGTTATCAGTCAGACCTCTGCTTTGCGCCAGCGCACTCAGCGCTGGCGTATTGCTGTGCGCCGCATCCGCCCATGCGGATGACCGCGATCAGCTTAAATCCATTCAGGCCGATATCGCCGCCAAAGAGCGTGCAGTACGTCAGCAGCAACAGCAGCGCGCCACCCTGCTCGCCCAGCTTAAAAAGCAGGAAGAGGCCATTTCCGCCGCCGCGCGTAAGCTGCGTGAAACACAAAACACCCTTGCCCAGCTCAATAAGCAAATCGATGAAATGAACGCGTCGATTGCGAAACTGGAGCGTCAGCGCGATGCCCAGGAGCGGAACCTTGCTGCACAACTTGATGCTGCTTTCCGTCAGGGTGAACACACAGGCCTTCAGCTGATCCTCAGCGGTGAAGAGAGCCAGCGAGGTCAGCGTTTACAGGCCTATTTCGGCTATCTTAACCAGGCGCGTCAGGAGACCATTGCGCAGCTGAAACAGACGCGCGAAGAAGTCACCACGCAAAAAGCCGAGCTGGAAGAGAAGCAGAGCCAGCAGCAAACGCTGCTCTACGATCAGCAGGCGCAGCAGGAGAAGCTTGAGCAGGCGCGCAATGAGCGTAAGAAGACGCTCGCCGGGCTGGAGTCCTCTATCCAGGCAGGACAAAGCCAGCTGAGCGAAATGCGCGCCAACGAATCGAGACTGCGTAACAGCATTGCCCGGGCAGAAGCCGCGGCCAAAGCGCGCGCCGAAAAAGAAGCGCGCGAAGCGCAGGCGGTGCGTAATAAGCAGCAGGAAGCCTCCCGGAAAGGCACCACCTACAAACCGACTGAAAATGAACGTTCCCTGATGTCCCGTACCGGCGGCCTCGGCTCCCCGCGTGGTCAGGCTTACTGGCCCGTTCGCGGTACGATCCTGCATCGCTATGGCGAACAGTTGCAGGGTGAGCTACGTTGGAAGGGGATCGTTATCGGTGCGTCTGAAGGTAGCGAAGTGAAAGCCATCGCCGATGGCCGCGTGATCCTGGCCGACTGGCTACAGGGTTATGGGCTCGTGGTGGTGGTTGAACACGGTAAAGGCGACATGAGTCTTTACGGCTACAACCAGAGTGCGCTGGTCAGCGTTGGCACTCAGGTGCGCGCGGGTCAACCCATTGCCCTTGTGGGCAGCAGTGGCGGTCAGGGCCGCCCGTCACTCTATTTCGAAATTCGTCGTCAGGGTCAGGCGGTCAATCCACAGCCGTGGTTGGGAAGATAAGTTTTGCTTCAATTTCGTCGAATTGTTTTTTCCGTAGTCAGCGCACTGGCGCTGGCTGCACCGGTTTATGCAGGCAAACTCGCGATTGTGATTGATGACTTCGGTTATCGACCACACTATGAAAATCAGGTGCTGGCGATGCCGTCAGCCATCTCTGTCGCCGTCCTGCCTAATGCGCCTCACGCGCATGAAATGGCGACCAAAGCTCACAATGGCGGCCATCAGGTCCTTATCCATCTGCCGATGGCCCCCCTCAGCAAGCAGCCGCTGGAAAAAGATACCCTGCGCCCGGACATGAGCAGCGACGAGATCGATCGCATCATCCGCGATGCATACAATAAAGTGCCGTATGCCGTGGGTCTGAATAACCATATGGGCAGCGCGATGACCTCCAGCCTGTACGGTATGCTGAAAGTGATGCAGGCGCTGGAGCGTTACAACCTCTATTTCCTCGACAGCATGACCATCGGCAACAGCCAGGCGATGCGTGCCGCTCAGGGAACGGGCGTGAAAGTCATCAAGCGCAAAGTATTCCTGGATGACTCCCAGAACGAAGCGGATATCCGCGTCCAGTTCAACCGCGCGGTACAGCTGGCGCGCCGTAACGGTTCGGCGATTGCCATTGGGCATCCGCATCCATCTACCGTTCGCGTTTTGCAGCAAATGTTGCCGGGCTTACCCGCCGATATCACGCTGGTGCGTCCGAGCGATCTGCTCAATGAACCTCAGGTGGATACTTCCCGTCCGGGTAGCGCGCAACCACCCGCAACGCGGCCACGTAATCCATTCCGCGGCGTGAAGAACTGCACGCTGAAACAGCCGCCTGAACCGGTCTATGCAACCCGCTTCTTCACGGTGATTGGCGAAAGCATCAGCAGCAGTACGCTGGTTAAATACGTCCAGCAACAGTGGCAGGGTTGGGGAAAAAAAGCCTGATCGGCTAACGCCTATTCTGCCAGATAAGAGTCCGACTGCTCTTTTGCAACGGACTCTTTCTTTTCCCGATTCTGATACCAGGCCTTGAAATACTTCAAAAAACTGTACGCCGTGGCATAAAACCCTGTCACCACACCCACTTTTCCCTGACGCCAGGCACCACTAAACAGATACCATTTGAAAAATGCGCCGATAGCGCTGATCGCTCCGCGACCAAGAGAGGGACGTATCGTCTGATATTGAACCAGGCGAGTGGTATATCCGTTTAATTTATTGAAAAGTTCATGCAGTGAATAAAACGTATCGTGTCTGACATAGCCAGGAATACGTTCAGAACGGAGAAAACCTTCGACCTGATCGTCTACTGGCCGGTTATTAAACCGCGACTGCGTACGGTTAAAAAGACGCACAGGATAATCCGGTGATGAGACGGGATAAATCGTTCGGACATTTTCTCCCAGAACAAACCAGTGACGACATATCCGCCACGCCATATCCGGTTCGGGTTCATCGCCCATTTTTAATTTTAAAATAGCATCAACGGTTTCTTGATCGAGTATTTCGTCGCTGTCCATGCACAGCACCCAGTCGTTGTGCGCATGGGATACGGCATGGTTCATCTGCTCGCCGTGCCAGCTATATTTTTTGAATATGGGCGACAATCCATAACTCTGGCAAATATATATCGTTGCGTCTGTACTTCCGGAATCAACTACAACGAATTCATCCGCTATTTTTAAAAGAGGAGGAATAACATCGTGCAACGTTCTTTCGGAGTTAAACGTTAATAAGCAGACCGTTATTTTAAACATTTTCTCACTCTCTCAATAACAACATAAATATTTTCGCTAATAGTATCTAATTGAGAAGAGGCGATTAAAGTCTTAAATCACACTTTTAAAATAAGCGTGTTTAAAACGTTTTCTTATAAAAAGACAAAGAAATACAAAAAATCTATTTTATTTCAACAAATTCTTTATAATGCGGTCAGATGAAGGGTAGCATACGGATTCAGACATGCCGCAAAAACGTAAAATCCTCCTCCTGGACACGGGCAAAGAATGGGGGGGAGGTACCAACAGTATGCTTGAGCTTCTGAAGCGAATCAACCGCGAAAAATTCGACATTACTTGTTGTTTTTACAGTGATTATAGTCGTGCTGAAGGTGAAACGATAGGCCAGGTGCTCAATAGCATTGGGATACCTCTACTCGTTATCCCTCAACGTAAGCAACCGGCATGGGCAAAACTCCTGAAAGAAGCGGGACGTGGTCTGCTGTTTTTCTCGCGTTCAGCGCGCAAAGCATTTACGCGGCATATCGATACCCTGTGGCGCATTCGCCCCAACGTCAGCAAGATCGAGACCATTTTCAGGGAAGGTGGATTCGATACGCTGTATATGAACAACCAGCCAGGCTCTAACGAAGAAGGGTATCTGGCGGGCGCAAACCTGCATGCGCGGATAATCCAGCACTGCCGGATTGAACCGGTGCTAACCCCGCCGCTGGTGAAGCTGGTGAATACCCATGCCACAAAAATCATCGCCGTCTCGCACGGCGTTGAACGTGTGCTACTTCAGCATGGCGTCCGGCCAGCGCTGTGTACCACGGTCAACAATGCCATCGACATCCACCAGCCTTTGCCCGACCGACGCGCGATGCGCCAGCGCCTGAACATTGATGATGACACGTTTGTGTTCGGCAGCGTTGGCTCGTTAATCCCTCGCAAGGCCAATCATCACACGCTGGAGGCGCTGGCCCAGTTCAACCAGAGGCACCCGCAGGCAAAATGGAAGATGGTGCTGGTCGGTGAAGGGGCTGAGCGCGGCGCGCTGACGGCACAGGCTGACGCGCTGGGGATTGCTGAACACGTGATTTTTACCGGTTTCCAGAACACGCCTTTTGACTACCTTGCTACCTTTGACGCGTTTATTCTGGCCTCGAAGAGCGAAGGTCTGCCGCGCGTCGTGCTGGAGGCAATGCTGCTGAACATCCCAGTGATTGGTTCAAAGGTGACCGGCACGGCAGAATTGATCGACCACGAGTCGACCGGCCTGCTGTTTCCGTGGAGCGACGTGTCGCAACTTGCTCAACATCTGGATAATATCTGGCAGGATCCTGCTCTGCGCGCCCGGCTCGCCGCTGCCGCACACCAGAATGTCTGCAACATGTATGCCATTGAAAGCTATGTTAACGGTGTCGAGGCCGTTCTTGGCGCGCAATAACCAAACGAGAAGAACATGTTTAAATTCCTGAATGCTCGCTACCGCCACATTACCGGGCGTCATAACATTCCCTACGCTTCCCTTCCGGTCACGCGCAATCTCGTTGCGGTTGATTCCATCGTGATCCCTTGTACGGGCGCGGATTTCGTCGAAGAGGCGTTATTATCAGCGACCTTTGCAGAGCGTTACGCCACCGACGTCAGCGAGATTGTTATCGTCAGCGATCAGCCTGAATCCGCTTTCGGCGAGCTGCCGCTAAAAACCCGCGTTGTCACCCTCACGCTTCCAAAACGTGAAGAGGGGTACCGCTATAAGCAGATCTACCTCAGTCGTCTGGTGAAGCTTAATGCTCCGTTGCAGGCGCGCGGTGAAGGGGTGCTGATGATCGACTCCGATCTCAACCTGCTTAAAATGCCAGAGATCAACATGGCGGATATGCACATCTACTCCAGCTTCCGTCAGGGCAAAATGATTGCCAAGCTGGACGGTGCGCCAGCGGAGAAAGTGCCGGCATATTACAAAGAAACGGTGCGCCCGTATCTGGTCGATCACGTTAACGGCGCGTTTCTTGCGGCCACCAAAAAGACCTGGCGCCGTATCTGCCCGCTGTGGCTGACGCTGTTCCAGGATACCTGGGAGCTGATGGACGATACGCAGCCGCCGACCGATCAGCTGCCGCTCGCTGCGCTGCTGGACATGCTGGATGTAAAAACGGTTAACCTGGGCGACTGGATGAACTGGCCGGTCTCCAAGAAGATCGGCGGTCAGGAAGCCGTTGTGCCGAAAGAGGTGATTGGCGCGCACGGTGGTTTCCCGCTTTCCGAGTGGCAGAAGTATCTGGAATCGCCGGATAACAAACTGCTGTTCAAAGGTCAGGACTACACCCGCAAGGTGCGTTACCTGACGGACGAAGAGAAAAAGAATCAGTAAAAAAAGGGGCCGCTGGCCCCTTTTTCATTATTTATCCCAGCTCAGGATCACTTTCCCTGACTGGCCGGAACGCATCGCGTCAAAGCCCTGCTGGAACTCATCGATGGAGAAACGGTGAGTGATAATCGGGGACAGATCCAGACCAGACTGGATCAGCGCGGCCATCTTGTACCAGGTCTCAAACATCTCGCGGCCATAGATGCCCTTAATGAATAGCCCCTTGAAGATGACTTTGTTCCAGTCGATGGACATATCTGACGGCGGAATACCCAGCATCGCGATACGACCACCATGGTTCATGGTGTCGAGCATGGTGCGGAACGCGGGTGGCGCGCCGGACATCTCCAGACCCACGTCAAAGCCTTCGGTCATGCCCAGCTCTTCCATCACGTCGGTCAGGCTCTCTTTCGAGACATCCACCGCGCGGGTGACGCCCATTTTGCGCGCCAGCGACAGGCGGTATTCGTTCACGTCGGTGATCACCACGTTGCGCGCACCCACATGCTTCGCCACGGCTGCCGCCATAATACCGATGGGGCCTGCGCCGGAGACCAGCACGTCTTCCCCCACCAGGTCGAAGGAGAGCGCCGTATGTACCGCGTTGCCGAACGGGTCGAAGATGGAGGCCAGATCGTCAGAGATATTGTCCGGGATTTTGAACGCGTTAAACGCCGGGATCACCAGGTATTCCGCGAAGCAGCCCGGACGGTTCACGCCCACGCCGACGGTGTTGCGGCACAGGTGGGTACGCCCACCGCGACAGTTGCGGCAGTGACCACAGGTAATGTGGCCTTCACCGGAGACGCGGTCGCCAATGTTGAAGCCTTTCACTTCCTGGCCGATGCCGACTACTTCGCCGACATATTCGTGGCCGACTACCATTGGCACGGGAATAGTTTTTTGCGACCACTGGTCCCAGTTGTAGATGTGAACGTCAGTACCGCAGATGGCGGTTTTACGAATTTTGATCAGCAGATCGTTATGACCGACTTCCGGCTCCGGTACGTCGGTCATCCAAATCCCTTCTTCCGCTTTCAGTTTGGATAACGCTTTCATCACACGTCCTCAGGCAATTACGCCCAGCTGTTTGCCGATGCGGGTAAAGGCTTCCACCGCACGTTCAATTTGTTCAGGCGAGTGCGCCGCAGACATCTGGGTGCGGATACGCGCCTGACCTTTTGGTACCACCGGGAAGAAGAACCCGGTCACGTAAATCCCTTCTTTCTGAAGCTCACGAGCAAATTGCTGTGCGACAACCGCGTCACCCAGCATCACCGGAATGATCGCGTGGTCAGCACCGGCCAGGGTGAACCCTGCTGCGCTCATTTTTTCACGGAACAGGCGGGCGTTAGCCCACAGACGCTCGCGCAGTTCAGCTCCTGATTCCACCATCTCCAGCACTTTAATAGAGGCAGCCACAATCGCCGGCGCCAGGGAGTTGGAGAACAGGTACGGGCGGGAGCGCTGACGCAGCCACTCAACCACCTCTTTACGCGCAGCGGTATAACCGCCAGACGCGCCGCCGAGCGCTTTGCCCAGCGTACCGGTGATGATGTCCACGCGGCCCATTACGTCACAGTATTCGTGGGAGCCGCGACCGTTTTCGCCGACAAAGCCAACCGCGTGAGAGTCATCCACCATCACCAGCGCGTCGTATTTATCCGCCAGATCGCACACGCCCTTCAGGTTGGCGATCACGCCATCCATGGAGAACACGCCGTCGGTGGCGATCAGCACGTGGCGGGCACCGGCTTCACGGGCCTCTTTCAGGCGGGCTTCCAGCTCAACCATGTCGTTGTTGGCGTAGCGGAAACGCTTCGCTTTACACAGGCGAACACCGTCGATGATGGAGGCGTGGTTCAGGGCGTCGGAGATAATCGCATCTTCTGCGCCGAGCAGGGTTTCAAACAGACCGCCGTTGGCGTCGAAGCAGGATGAGTACAGAATCGCGTCTTCCATTCCGAGGAAGTTCGCCAGCTTTTGCTCAAGCTGCTTGTGGCTGTCCTGGGTACCGCAGATAAAGCGAACGGAGGCCATACCGAAACCGTGGGTGTCCATGCCGTTTTTCGCCGCGGCAATCAGCTCAGGGTGATTCGCAAGACCTAAGTAGTTGTTCGCGCAAAAGTTGATCACATGGCTGCCGTCGGCAACGGTGATGTCCGCCTGCTGGGCAGACGTGATAATACGCTCTTCTTTGAACAACCCTTCCGCACGTGCGGTCTCGAGGTCGCTGTTTAACTGTTTGTAAAAATCACCACGCATTGCAATTCTCCAGACTCGGCAAATTTTGGCACATATTACCCAAACCAATAGTTCATGACGAGATGACGCAGTATCTCTTCTCGTTTTTGCAGCATAAATCACGCGTACCCCTGCTGCATATCGGTGAATGGCTGAAGCCTGAGCATTGTGATGATATGATAAAGAGATTAGCGTTCGGGATATTCCCCGACTCATACTTCAAAGGTTACAGTTATGATCATCGTTACTGGCGGCGCGGGCTTTATCGGCAGCAATATTGTTAAGGCCCTCAATGACAAAGGCATCACCGACATTCTGGTGGTGGACAACCTGAAAGACGGCACCAAGTTCGTGAACCTGGTGGATCTGAACATCGCTGACTACATGGATAAAGAAGACTTCCTTATCCAGATTATGGCGGGTGAAGAGTTCGGCGAGATCGAAGCCATCTTCCACGAAGGTGCATGCTCCTCCACCACCGAGTGGGACGGCAAGTACATGATGGATAACAACTATCAGTACTCCAAAGAGCTCCTGCACTACTGCCTGGAGCGTGAAATTCCGTTCCTGTATGCCTCTTCCGCGGCAACCTACGGTGGGCGCACTTCAGATTTCATCGAATCCCGCGAATATGAGCAGCCGCTGAACGTCTACGGTTACTCCAAATTCCTGTTTGATGAGTACGTGCGTCAGATCCTGCCAGAAGCGAACTCGCAAATTGTCGGCTTCCGCTACTTCAACGTCTACGGGCCGCGCGAAGGCCATAAAGGCAGCATGGCGAGCGTGGCGTTCCACCTGAACACCCAGTTAAATAACGGCGAAAGCCCGAAACTGTTCGAAGGCAGCGACGGCTTCAAGCGTGACTTCGTCTACGTGGGCGACGTGGCGGCAGTGAACCTGTGGTTCCTGGAAAATGGCGTGTCCGGCATTTTCAACCTGGGCACCGGCCGCGCGGAATCCTTCCAGGCGGTGGCAGACGCGACGCTGGCGTACCATAAGAAAGGCAGCATCGAGTACATTCCGTTCCCGGATAAGCTGAAAGGCCGCTACCAGGCATTCACTCAGGCGGACCTGACTAACCTGCGCGCCGCAGGCTATGACAAGCCGTTCAAGACCGTTGCCGAAGGCGTAACGGAATATATGGCCTGGCTGAACCGCGACGCATAAGTATGAAAATTCTGGTGATCGGCCCGTCATGGGTGGGCGACATGATGATGTCGCAAAGTCTCTATCGCACGCTCAAGGCGCGTTATCCCCAGGCGATAATCGACGTGATGGCACCCGCATGGTGCCGTCCGCTGTTATCGCGTATGCCGGAAGTGAACGAGGCGATCCCGATGCCGCTCGGCCACGGGGCGCTGGAAATCGGTGAACGCCGCAAACTCGGCCACAGCCTGCGCGAGAAACGCTATGACCGCGCCTACGTGCTGCCTAACTCCTTCAAATCTGCCCTTGTGCCCTTCTTTGCGGGCATCCCGCATCGTACCGGCTGGCGCGGTGAAATGCGCTACGGCCTGCTGAACGATGCCCGTGTGCTGGATAAAGAGGCCTGGCCGCTGATGGTCGAGCGCTACGTGGCGCTGGCCTACGACAAAGGCGTGATGCGCAGCGCGAAAGATCTGCCGCAGCCGCTGCTGTGGCCGCAGCTCCAGGTAAGCGATGGGGAGAAATCCCACACCTGCAACGCATTTGGCATTTCGTCCGAACGCCCGATGATTGGGTTCTGCCCTGGCGCGGAGTTTGGTCCGGCAAAACGCTGGCCGCACTATCACTATGCAGAGCTGGCGAAACAGCTTATCGATGAAGGCTATCAGATTGTGCTGTTTGGCTCGGCGAAAGATCATGAGGCGGGCAATGAAATTCTCGCCACGCTCAGTACCGAGCAACAGGCCTGGTGCCGAAACCTGGCCGGGGAAACGCAGCTCGAGCAGGCGGTTATTTTGATTGCCGCCTGTAAAGCCGTGGTGACGAACGACTCCGGTTTAATGCACGTCGCCGCCGCGCTGGATCGTCCCCTGGTTGCGCTGTATGGCCCAAGCAGCCCGGACTTCACGCCGCCGCTGTCGCACAAGGCGCGCGTGATCCGTTTAATCACCGGCTACCACAAGGTGCGTAAAGGCGATGCCGCAGAAGGCTATCATCAGAGCCTGATCGACATCACGCCGCAGCGCGTCCTTGAAGAACTCAACGCATTGCTGTTGAGCGAAGAAGGATAACGGATGCGGGTATTGATCGTTAAAACCTCCTCAATGGGTGATGTTCTGCATACGCTGCCGTCGCTGACGGACGCCATGCGGGCCATTCCCGGCATCCGTTTTGACTGGGTGGTGGAAGAAGGCTTCGCGCAGATCCCCACCTGGCATGAAGCGGTTGATCGCGTGATCCCGGTGGCCATTCGCCGCTGGCGCAAAGCGTGGTTCTCCGCACCGATTAAAGCCGAACGCAAAGCCTTCCGCGAAGCGGTGCAGGCCCGGCGTTACGACGCGATCGTCGACGCCCAGGGGCTGGTGAAAAGCGCCGCGCTGGTCACGCGTCTGGCGCACGGCGTAAAGCACGGCATGGACTGGCAAACCGCCCGCGAACCGCTGGCGAGCCTGTTCTATAACCGTCGACACCATATTGCGAAACAACAGCACGCCGTGGAGCGCACCCGCGAGCTGTTCGCGAAAAGCCTGGGCTATGCAAAACCTGAAGCCCAGGGTGACTACGCTATTGCACAGCATTTTTTGCGCGAGACGGAGGAGCATGCCGAGCCGTATCTGGTGTTCCTGCATGCCACAACGCGCGACGATAAGCACTGGCCGGAAACGCACTGGCGAAGGCTGATTGAACTAATGCAACCTTGCGGTATCCATATTAAACTCCCGTGGGGCGCTGAACATGAGCGTCAGCGTGCGGAGCGTCTGGCAGCCGGTTTTTCCCATGTCGAGGTGCTACCCAAACTCACGCTGGCGCAAGTTGCCGCACAGCTGGCGGGCGCAAACGCCGTCGTTTCTGTGGATACAGGGTTAAGCCATTTAACCGCCGCACTGGATCGACCTAATATCACGATTTTCGGCCCGACCGATCCGGGGTTGATCGGGGGTTACGGTAAAAACCAGCATCAGATGGTCAGCCCTACGCAACAAACGAAGGATATTAGCGCAGATGCTATTTTTTCATTTTTACAGGGCAGCCATCGGCTTTCCAACAGGGATATTTAACCCATGAGTTATGTATTTCTGCTGATTTTACTCTTTCCGGTGAAACTCATCCGGAAGCTGTTTCGAAAGGACACGGGCAAGAACCTTGTCATTCAAACAGCCAAAATCGGTGACTTTATTAATGCGACGCCTCTTCTGGCCTGGCTGCAAAAAAGCGATGTGTTGATCAGTCGCAGCGTTGGCGCGCTGGCGAAGCATGATGAGACTATCGAGCAGATCTATTTTATTGAGCAGCATAAGCGCAACCTGTGGCGTAAACTGTGCTTCGCGTGCAGGATCATGAACCGCTACGACAACGTCTACCTGCTACAGCCCAACAGCGTGAACCTCTTTTTTGCCGCCGTCTGCAATGCCAAAAACAAACAATTTTTAAGCATTTACACGCGCAGGTGGTATCACGGGATTTTCTATCTCGCGGCCGACGGTACCGTTGAGCATGGCAAAAAAACGCTTTCGGTGACGAACTACCTGAAACTGGCCGACCGCTCGCTCACATGGCAAGACTCTCCCAAGCACGCCACAAAGCCGCTCTTCAAGCCGACGACCTGGCCGGCTATTCTTGATAAACCTGACGTTATCCGCATCGGCATCAGTATTGCGGCAGGCAATAAAGCCAAAACCGTCCCTCCGGTTATCTGGAAGCGGATTGTTGATCAACTCGCTGATTTACCCTGCGAGTTTTATGTCTTCGGCGCGCCAAACGAACAGTCGTGGATGGATGATATCACCCGCCTTTACGGTGAAATCCCTAATTTTATTAATCTTATTGGCAAAATTTCGCTAGAAGAGCTTCCCTGGGCCATTTCAAAGATGGACTGCTATATCGCGTCTGACTCGGGGAATGTCTACATCGCAGACGCCGTCGGCGTGCCGGTGGTCCTGCTGTTTGGACCGTGTTGTCATTACGAACAGCGTCCGCTTGGCAATGTGATGCTGATCGGGAATGACGACAACATTTGTTCTTATGTGTTTGAAACGCGCTATTACTTCCCGCAAGAACGGGAAGCGCTATTCTCTGTCACTGACTCCGCGTTACACGATCTTCAGCAGTTTGTCCGTACATTACCCAAAGCCCGCTCACTGGCTAGCGCTACCGACGCTCAAGGAAACTAATTTTTATGGCTTTTTTAAGCGTCATTATTGCTGCGCATAACGCTGAAGCTACGCTGCACGCCACGCTTTCAAGCCTGCTGGCAGCAATCGGTCAGGACACTGAAGTCATTATTTTCAATGACAGTTCTGAGGATGCCACGCAGGCAATAATTGAAGAGTGGTCGCCGAAATTTCCTCAGATCATCACGCGCACCGTGAACTTTCGTAACGTAGGCCGGGTACGAAACAGCGCTGTCGCGCTGGCATCTGGAGAGTATATTACGATGCTCGACAGTGACGATTGCTTAAAGCCGGGCAGCCTCGGGGACGCAATGACCTTTCTAAAAGCGCAACGTCCGGACATGTTACTGACACGTTTGCTTGAGATTCGCGATCCCCGGAAAATGACTTCAGACTGGCAGGGATTTAATCCTGTGCCATTGCCACGAAATGAAGCAGTCGCTCGTTTCTTACGCCATAAAGACTTTCAGGCACATCTCATTGGCCAGTTTATTCATCGTAGCCTGTACGAGAGTAACCCTATTCCTCCGATGTTATGTTATGAGGATTTCGCTGTCTTCCCTGGAATGCTGATGCAATCGAACAAAATAGTCTATCAACGCCAGGGGCATTATTATTACATCAAGCGTCGCGACAGTTTGTCGAGCACTCTGGACGCCAGCAAAATTTCAACGCTTGTCGAATGCACGTTACAGATGGAAAGAACATTTCCGTCAAGCTACAAGCATCTCGTCAATTGCCACTGGTTTGATATTTACAGCAACCATCGGTCCTGTCTGACAGACCAACAATTGCAGCTCGTGAAACAACGCGTAAAGGCCATGTATACATTGTCTTTTTTCCTCTCCACCGATGTTCGTTTTAGCTATAAAAAAAGGGTTATTGAGGCATTATGGAAAAAATAAAACCACGGCTCTATCAACTGACGATCGCTTTGAGCCTCATCTCTTTGATACTGGCTTTAGTCAGTTCAGGGAAGCAAAGAGAGTTTTTCTATATTGCTATTTACGTCAGTATTATTGGCCTGGCTTTCGAATATAAAAAAATCACTCTGCGACCTTTTACTATAGCGCTGCCCATTCTGCTGATTGGATTACTTAACCTCGGCTGGTATTTACTCTATGAGTATCATAACGAGGGACTCAACCTTTACAGCGACTATCTCGGTGCCAGCAAAAAATTAATTTTAGCGAGTGTCCTGATTTTCTATATTGACCGCTTTAAGTTTTATATCGATAAGGACACCTTCAGGAAATTTTTCTTCTTCGCAACGGCCTTAGGGTTTGTGCTCGCCACAGGGTATGGCTTGTGGCAGGCCTCACAAGGTATGACTCGCGTTGAGATGGCAATTAACCGTGCCACCGTTTCAGCCTATGTTTATTCTGTCCTGTCACTGGCTTTCGTATACAGTCTTTACCTTCAACAGAACGTGAAGCTGTATGTTGTTGCGGGCTTCACTATATTAATCTCTTACTTCGTCATACTGTTGACGGGGACCCGTGCTGCGATGGGTTTATATCTGCTTCTGGCAATTGTGCTCACGCTTTATCATTTCAGAAAGATTCATCTTAAATCCGCCCTCATCTTTCTATGCATTGTTGCAGGCGTTGTAATCGTTAGCTACAAGCCATTGATTTCGCCGAAAATTAAACAAACCCAACGTGAGGTTGAACGTTATCAACAAGGTTTTGACCGCACGTCATTGGGCGCACGTTTTTCGATGTGGACTGTCGGGATCGAGAATGGTCTTGCGCATCCGTTAGGGCAATCGCTGGAACAGCGTGAAGCGTGGACGCGGCAGTATATTAAAGACGGACATCCGCACCTTGGCAGTGCACTCGAATACATCAAAGTTCATCTGCATAATGAATTTATTGAGAAATACTCTTTGCAGGGGATCCCCGGCGTAGCGGTAATGCTCTTTTTCTTCGTTTCGATGATTGCGTATGCCCTACGAAACAGAAACGCGCTGCTGCTAACGTCAATGCTTCTTTTGCTTTTGTATGGACTGACGGATGTCATACTGCTCAGTTCAGAAGCCTTAATCTTCTTTATGATTTTGTTTGCGTTAAGTACACCTTTCTCACAAACAAAGCAGCAATAACAAATATGCCCGCCTGGCGGGCATAACTATTTTTTGTACTGGTAAAACTCCGCAAGCGTCATCCCCACGGTCTTATCTGATAACCAGGTAAAGAGCTGCTCCAGATCCTGATACAGTCCCTCAATCGCGGCCTGGTCTTTAAAAGTAGGGCTGCCGCCAGGCATAAATTCCGACGAATGCAGCATGAACTCTACGTAGTCATTCCCCTGAGCCAGGCACTGCTGCGCAACCTTAATCATCTCCTGCGCGTTACCTCCGGACGGGCGTAACCAGTTAACTGACGGAGAACGGTATTTACCGCGCAGACGATCGTAACCCTGCTTCAGGGAATTCAGCCATGCCGGGTGTTTATACTGGATACTCATCGGCACTTCGAGGAGAGGGCTGTTTCCCGGCCGGGAAATGTCGTCTACGTCCAAAAAATAGGCGCGATCGGGAAAATGCTGGTAATTCGTTCCGCCATTACCCTGCGGGGCACCTTTCGCGTTGCGCCAGTTCACGCGCGGCGTAACGGAACAATCTACCTGATACCCCAGCTCAATCAGCAACCGGGCGTAACGGCTGTCGAATGCCCAGCGCCCGGCGCGATGGCTGAGCATTTTTGTCTGGAAAGTCTCTTCCAGTAAGCGGGTCATGAACAGCACTTTCTCACGCATGACCTCGTCTGAAAACTCAATCAGATAAGGCTGCCAGCGCCAGTCATCACCGGTCAGATCGTGCTCCGGAGGGCTATTCCAGGCATGGAGATGCATTCCCACCTCACCCTGGCCGCGGGCTATGACCTCTTTCGCGAACTCAATGAATACCGGTTCGACGGCCATCTCGTAGTTGGTCAGCCAGACGGGCTTAAAGCCGAAGCGTTCACAAAGCGCCTGAAACCGCGCCAGGTAGCGCGCGTTTTCCGTTTTGATCACCCGGTGGTTCTGCCAGAGATTATCCCCTTCGGTATCGATCGTGATGATAAACGCTGGTTTTTTCATAATAAGTCCGCAAGACAAAATAGTTAGCGCTATGTTACGCACGCCCGAAAGCAGGAGTAAACCCTTCCAGGGAAATTCCTGACATTATGGAGAAAGAGTGCAAGTCGTTACCAGGTCTATTAGAATTGCCAATAGTACAACGCCGATAAGATGATGATGAATAACTTACCTGACACGCCTGATTTGCGCATTTTACTGATCAAACTTCGCCATCATGGCGACATGTTACTCACCACCCCCGTCATCAATTCATTACGCCAGAAATGGCCTGAAGCCCAAATCGACGTGCTTCTCTATGAAGAGACGCGAGACATGCTCGCCGCGCATCCGGCAATCGGGACGATCTATGGTATCGATCGTAAATGGAAGCAGCTGGGGACGCTGAAGCACCTGCAAAAAGAGTGGCAGTTGCTTCGTGCTTTACGCGCTCAGCATTATCATCTTGTGATCAATCTTGCCGATCAGTGGCGCAGCGCGATTGTCACCCGCTTCACCGGCGCACCGGTTCGGCTCGGGTTCGCTTTTAACAAGCGCAATAATGCCTTCTGGCGTTTTTGTCACAGTGAACTGGTCTCGGTCGCCAGCCATCAGTCGCTGCACACCGTTGAACAAAATCTCTCCATACTGTCAGCGCTGCCGGTAATGGCCAACCCTACCGTCACCATGGCTTACAGCGCGGATGACTGGCGCCATGCTCACCAAAAGCTGACGCAAAAGGGCGTGGGAGACCGCTACATCGTTATTCAACCCACGTCACGCTGGTTCTTTAAGTGCTGGGACGAAGGCAAAATGGCGAAAACTATCGCCGCGTTGCAGCAGGACGGCCACACTATCGTCCTTACGGCGGGACCGGATAAGAAAGAGCTGGCGATGATTGACCGCATTCTTGCCGCCTCCCCGCAGACGGGTGTTGTATCGCTGGCAGGGCAGTTAACCCTGCGCCAGCTGGCCTCGCTAATCGATCACGCGATCCTGTTCATTGGCGTTGACTCCGTACCCATGCACATGGCCGCCGCCCTTCAGACGCCCTGCGTGGCGCTGTTTGGCCCGTCAAAATTGACGTTCTGGTCGCCATGGCAGGTTAACGGCGAGGTCATCTGGGCAGGTAACTACGGCCCGCTTCCCAACCCTGACGCCATTGATACAAAAACGACGGAACGTTATCTCGACGCCATCCCCGTTGATGCTGTCGTCTCCGCCGCAAGGAGATACCTGCAATGAAGCTTCATCGTCTGGCCATTGTGCGCCAAAAATATCGTCCGGATGGAGGAGCAGAACGTTTTGTCTCCAGGGCACTTACCGCGCTGAGCAATCAAAATCTTGAGCTCAACGTCATCACCCGCGAGTGGCAGGGCGAAAAGCAGGACGACTGGCATATTCATATTTGCGATCCACGAAAGTGGGGCCGCATCAGCCGTGAGCGCGGCTTTGCACACGCCGCACGCGCGCTGTGGCAGCAACAGCAGTTTGATATTGTCCAGAGCCACGAACGTATTCCGGGCTGCGATATTTACCGCGCCGGGGATGGTGTACATCGACGCTGGCTGCTACAGCGTACGCGTATTCTTCCCGCCTGGCGTGCGAAGCTGCTTATGCACGATCGTTATCACCGCTACGTGATGAACGCAGAACGTGAAATGTACCAGGCTCCCGAGTTGAAAGCCGTTATCTGTAATGCGGAGATGATCAAACGCGAAATCGTCGAAGACTTTGATATTGACGCAAAAAAGATACATGTGATTTATAATTCAATAGATTCCAGCCGCTTCGTTCCGGCAGAAGAGAGACAACGCGCTGTACTGCGTCAGCAATTTGGCTTACCCGCTGATGCCGTCATTTTCTGCTTCGTGGGTTCAGGGTTTGAACGCAAGGGGCTGGCAAGCGCTATTCGGGCTATAGCAGGAACATCGGCATGGCTGGTTGTGGTCGGTCAGGATAAAGCGGAAAGCCGTTATCGCGACCTCGCCCGTTCATTAGGCTGTGAGGGGCAAATCCGTTTCCTGGGGATGCAAAAAGAGACGCTGCCATTTTATCAGCTTTCTGATGGTTTACTGCTGCCGACGCTGTATGATCCTTTCCCTAACGTCATACTTGAAGCAATGGCCTGTGGATTGCCCGTCATTACGTCAGAGAGTTGCGGTGGTTCAGAATTTATTGAGCAAGGCCAGAACGGGTTTTACTGTGATGCACTTGATATCCACACATTGAAGGAGGCCGTCATGTCCATCCCTTCACTGGAAAAAAATAATAATATGGGGCTTGCGGCGCGTGAACGCGTCAGAGAAGCAACCCCTGAAAAACTATCAAGTCAGCTTATTTCGCTTTATCAAAAATTACTGGATTAATAATGCGCATCCTAATGATTATTGATGGTTTACCCGGTGGAGGAGCCGAAAAAACGGTTCTCACCCTCTCCAGCGGACTGACAGAACTGGGGCATCAGGTCACCCTTTTCTCCTTACGGAAGGTGTGCGACTACGCCATTCCGGAAGGCATCGATTTTCAGATTGTGCAGGATACCTGTAAAAAACCCTGGCGGAAGCTGACCGAGATCCCGCGTCGCGCCCGTTTGCTGGATCGCGCCATCGAGAAGGCAGAACGCAGCGGTAAATTTGACGTCGTGTTCTCGCATCTGCATAAAACCGACCGTATCGTGGCGCACAGCCGCGTGCTGGATCGGGATAAGGTCTGGTTCTGCGTTCACGGGATGTTCTCCTTCTCCTATTTGCGCCATCGCAGCGGGCTTTCTCGCTGGTTTAAGCATTATAAAATTCGGCATACCTATGAAAACCGCAACGTGGTGGCGGTTTCCGGCGCCGTGCTGCACGACCTCTCTGAAGTACTCGCGATCCCCCTGCGGCGCAAAGCGGTTATCCATAACCCCTTTGATATCCCTGAAATTCAGCGTCTGGCGGAAGCGCCCTTTGAGATGCAGGGGCAGGATTACATTATCCACGTTGGCCGTTTTCATGAACACAAACGTCACGACCGGCTGCTGCGGGCGTTTGCGCTGAGCAAGATCGACGCATCGCTGGTGTTGATGGGCAAAGGTTCTGACGCGAAAATAAACCAGCTCAAACAGCTTGCCGCTAAGCTGGGAATTGAAAACAAGATCGTCTTCCGCCCGTTCGAAACCAACCCCTACCCGTGGATCAAAGGGGCACGCCTTTTAGTGTTAAGTTCCGACTGCGAAGGTTTTGGTAATGTACTGGTAGAGTCCATTATCTGTCAGACCCCACCGGTGAGTACAAACTGCCCTGGCGGTCCTGCTGAGATCCTTACTGGCCCCCTGGCGCGAGGTCTGACAGCGTTAACCGACGAATCACTGGCGAAAACACTGGCAGAATTGTATGCCTCTCCGCCAGTTGTTGATCGCGAAACAATCGCATCGTTCGGTATTAACGCCATTTGCCAGCAATACATTGCTTTGGTCGACAACCAAAAATAATCAGGTTTCATATGCAAAATTCAGCGCCTTTATTAAGCGTGGTGGTTGCCGTTTATAACGGTGAAGCTTTTCTCGATCAGTTCTTTACCTGCCTTGTAAATCAACACATCGACAGTATGGAAGTCATCATCGTGAATGACGGCTCCACTGACCGCTCGATGCAGATTGTCGAAAAATGGCGCGAAAAGCTGCCACAGATGCGGGTTATTGAACAACCTAATCAGGGCGTGTCTATCGCGCGTAATACCGGCCTGGCGGTTGCGACCGGGCAGTATCTCTCTTTCCCGGATATTGATGATGTCTTCAAACCCGGCATGTACCAGCGTCTGCTGGATATGGCCGTCACGCAGAACCTGGATGTCGCCACCTGCAATGGCAACTACGTCTGGGAAAATAACAAAAAACCGTCTCGCCCTATCTTCCCTGAAGATAAGCTCGCCTCGACGGGCGTCATGAATGGTGCGGTATGGTTAAAAAAGGCGCTAGATTCACGTAAGTTCCTGCATGTGACCTGGCTGAATATCTATCGTCACGATTTTATTCGTCAGCACGGCTTCCGTTTCGAGCCTGGCCTGCGCCATCAGGATATTCCGTGGACGACTGAGGTGCTGCTTGCCGCGGAACGCGTTCAGTACACCAGCGAACGCTTTTACGACTACTACATTCACTCCGCCTCGGTATCGCACACCCCGGATAATGACGACACGCTGATTCGCTCTGCGCGCCATTACATGAAGATACTGAAGATGCTTGATGCCATTAACCAGCGCTACCCGGATAAAGTGAAAAATATCCCGGCCTGCCACTGGCAAATCGCCAAAGAGGGTCTGGGAATTATTCATACCTTCGACAACATGAAGGATGAGGCGAAGAAAGCAATGATAATCAAAGAGTTCTTCGACACCGGGATCTGGAAGCTCATCTGGAAAAGTGCCAAAAGCCCGCGTTTGCGCTGGCGCCTGGGCCGACGCTACTTCCGTTTAAAACGGTATCTGGCATAAGAGATAGCTTTAGCACGCTTAAATGCTTAGAATTTCCCGGCCGAAACTAAAAAAACGGATAATCGCTTGGAATTGTTGTATACCGCCCTGCTCTACATCATTCAGCCACTGGTTTGGCTGCGACTGTTGCTTCGTAGCCGTAAAGCGCCTGCGTACCGTAAACGCTGGGCCGAACGCTATGGCTACTGCCGCAATAAAGTGGCGCCGGACGGTATTCTGCTGCATTCCGTGTCAGTCGGGGAAACGCTGGCCGCCATTCCACTGGTGCGTGCCCTGCGCCACCGTTATCCGTCACTGCCCATCACCGTCACCACGATGACGCCAACCGGCTCAGAGCGCGTGATGTCTGCCTTCGGTAAAGACGTGCATCACGTCTACCTGCCGTACGATCTCCCCTGCGCCATGAACCGTTTCCTGAATACCGTGCGCCCTAAACTGGTGATCGTCATGGAAACCGAACTGTGGCCGAATATGATTTCCGCCCTGCATGCCCGTAAAATTCCTTTGGTTATCGCCAACGCGCGTCTGTCGGAACGCTCGGCTAAAGGGTACGGCAAGCTGGGTAAATTTATGCGTCGCCTGCTCAGCAAAATCACGCTGATCGCCGCGCAGAACGAAGAAGATGCCGCGCGCTTTATCGCCCTCGGCCTGAAGCGCAACCAGCTTGCGGTCACGGGTAGCCTGAAGTTCGATATTTCCGTCACCCCTGAACTCGCCGCCCGTGCGGTAACGCTGCGTCGTCAGTGGGCGCCGCGTCGCCAGGTCTGGATTGCCACCAGCACCCATGATGGCGAAGAAGCCATTATTCTTCAGGCTCACCGCCAGCTGCTGGAAAAATTCCCTGATTTACTGCTGATTCTGGTTCCTCGCCATCCTGAGCGTTTTAAAGATGCCCGCGAGATGGTGCAAAAAGGCGGTTTCAGCTTCACCCTGCGCAGCAGCGGCGAAATCCCCTCTGGCAGCACGCAGGTGGTGATTGGCGATACGATGGGCGAACTGATGCTGCTGTACGGCATTGCAGACCTCGCCTTTGTTGGAGGTAGCCTGGTGGAGCGAGGTGGTCATAACCCGCTGGAGCCGGCAGCCCACGCCATTCCCGTGCTGATGGGTCCACACACGTTTAACTTCAAAGATATCTGCGCGAAATTGCAGCAAGCCGATGGCTTAATCACCGTGACCGATGCGGACTCGGTGGTCAAAGAGGTCTCAACCCTTCTGACTGACGAAGATTACCGCCTGTGGTACGGTCGTCACGCCGTTGAAGTCCTGCATCAGAACCAGGGCGCACTGACCCGTCTGCTGCAACTTCTGCAACCTTATCTGCCGCAGCGGAGCCACTAATGTCAACGCGTCTGTCGGTCGTGATGATCGCCAAAAACGCCGCCGACCTGCTTCCGGATTGCCTGGCCTCTGTTGCCTGGGCTGACGAAATCGTCATTCTCGACTCCGGAAGTACGGACAATACGGCGGACGTTGCCCGTGCAGCCGGGGCAAAAGTCTTTACCGACACCGACTGGCAGGGCTACGGTATTCAGCGTCAGCGTGCGCAGGGTTACGCCACGGGCGATTACGTGTTGATGATCGATACCGATGAGCGCGTCACCCCAGAACTCCGACAGGCCATTCAAACGGTGCTTGCCGCGCCACAGCCTGGCGCGGTCTACAGTATCGCGCGTCGTAACTATTTCCTGGGCCGCTTTATGCGCCACAGCGGCTGGTACCCCGACCGCGTGATGCGCCTCTATGCCCGCGAGCGTTATCAGTACAACGACAACCTGGTCCATGAATCTCTGGCCTGCGATGGCGCTCAGGTCATCCCCCTGACGGGCGATCTGCTTCATCTGACCTGCCGCGATTTCGCCAGCTTCCAGCGTAAACAGCTGAACTATGCCACCGCCTGGGCACAGGAGCGGCATGCGCGCGGCAAGAAGGCCACGCTGACCGGCATCTTCACCCACACGCTGGGCGCGTTTCTGAAAACGCTGCTGCTGCGTGGCGGCGTGCTGGACGGCAAACAGGGCTGGTTACTGGCCGTAGTGAATGCCCAGTATACTTTTAACAAATACACCGAGCTGTGGGCGCTGAACCGCGGCTACTCAGAGAAAACGTGAGCCATGAGCACAAAAGCGATTTATCCGGGTACCTTCGATCCGATCACTAACGGTCATCTTGATATCATCACCCGAGCGGCGTGTATGTTCGACAAGGTGATTCTGGCCATTGCCGCCAGCCCGAGCAAAAAGCCGATGTTCGACCTGAACGAACGCGTGCAGCTTGCCACCGATGCGATTTCGCATCTGTCGAATGTTGAGGTCGTCGGATTCAGCGACTTGATGGCAAACTTTGCCCGTGACCGGCATGCCAATATCCTGATCCGCGGTCTTCGCGCGGTAGCAGACTTCGAATATGAGATGCAGCTGGCACACATGAACCGCCATCTGATGCCGGAGCTGGAGAGCGTATTCCTGATGCCCTCCAAAGAGTGGTCCTTCATCTCTTCTTCGCTGGTGAAAGAGGTGGCGCGCCATCACGGGGACGTTACCCACTTCCTGCCGGTTAACGTCCACCAGGCGTTGATGGAAAAGCTAAAGTAACCCTACTTCTGGCACTGACGGCAGTAAAACGTGGCGCGCTGAGCGTGCTTCGTGGCAATAATCGGCGTCCCGCAGGCTCTGCACGGCTCACCCTTACGGCCATAAACCTGCAACTCCTGCGCAAAATAACCCGGCTTCCCGTCGCTTTGCAGGAAATCCTTCAGCGTCGTCCCGCCCTGCTCAATTGAGCGCAGCAGTACCGCTTTAATAACTCTGACCAGCAGCTCGCACTCCTGCGCCGACAGCGAGGAGGCCAGCCGATCGGGATGGATCCCGGCGGCAAACAACGATTCGCTGGCGTAGATATTCCCCACGCCCACCACCAGCTTGTTATCCATCAGCCAGGGTTTAATCGGGGTTTTCTTTTTCGCGCACTTCTCTTTGAGATAATCTGCGTTAAACGCCTCTGAGAGCGGCTCAGGTCCGAGATGCGCCAGCACGTTGTGTCCTTCCAGCTCTTTGGTCCACAGCCATGCGCCAAAGCGACGCGGGTCGGTGTAACGCAGCACTTTGCCGTTACTCATCACCAGATCAACGTGGTCGTGCTTTTCCGCAGGCAACTCTTCGGTAAGAATACGCAGGCTTCCCGACATGCCCAGATGGATAATGATCCAGCCGTCAGGCAGCTCCAGCAGCAGGTATTTCGCGCGGCGCTGCACGCTC
The DNA here is from genome assembly GCF_049238425.1 of Enterobacter cloacae complex sp. IR5401. Taxonomy (NCBI): domain Bacteria; kingdom Pseudomonadati; phylum Pseudomonadota; class Gammaproteobacteria; order Enterobacterales; family Enterobacteriaceae; genus Enterobacter; species Enterobacter cloacae complex sp. IR5401. The sequence goes on from NZ_JBMKHN010000006.1 coordinate 114,662, forward strand.
AGGACGGGTTTGTCACTTAACGCGTGGATCTCATCGGACACCGGCCAGCGCAGACGCCCGTTGCGAACGACAGCATGAAGAATAGTCGCGCCAACCAGATGGGGCTCAATGCCGCGGCGGCTGGTCTCTACCTCAGGTAATTCAGGCATGGTTCCTCCGTTGAGATGCAGAATGCAAAAAACCCCGCAGTTGCGGGGTTTTTCAATACAAGGAGACTAAAATTATTTGATTTTAGCTTCTTTGTACATTACGTGCTGGCGTACAACTGGATCGAATTTTTTCAGTTCCAGTTTTTCCGGCTTAGTACGTTTGTTCTTCGTGGTGGTGTAGAAGTGACCTGTACCAGCAGAAGAAACCAGCTTGATTTTCTCGCGAATACCTTTAGCCATGATTTATTTCCTCTTTAAGTACTTAGTACTTTTCGCCACGGGCACGCAGTTCGGACAGAACTGTATCGATGCCTTTCTTATCGATTACACGCATACCTTTAGCAGATACGCGCAGGGTGACAAAACGCTTCTCGCTCTCAACCCAGAAACGGTGAGAGTGCAGGTTCGGCAGGAAACGGCGTTTAGTCGCGTTCAGTGCGTGGGAACGGTTGTTACCGGTCACCGGACGCTTGCCAGTAACTTGGCAGACTCGGGACATGTCTATTCTCCAAAAATCAAATTAGCTCGAGCTTCGTATGGGGTATCGGCGCCTCGTCAGGCTTTACAGCCCGGTCATCGCATAGTTCTATTGAACTCTCGATTGCCAGGCCCAAATGCCAAACCCGAGATTCTCAAAGGTGGCGTAGTATACGCTGACTCGGCGGTGTGCTCAAGTCCCGAACAGACAAAGATCCCGATGGATCGCGAGAAAAGGCCTAAATCCAGCCACGTTCGGCAAAAGAAATGTACTCTCCGCGGCCAATTATCAGATGGTCCAGCACACGAATGTCCATGAATTGACAGCATTTGATAATACGTTCGGTAATTGCTTTGTCAGCTCTGCTTGGTTCTGCACAGCCAGAGGGGTGATTATGCGCGAGGATCACGCCGGCTGCATTCACTTTTATCGCTTCCCGCACAATTTCACGCGGATGCACCTCAACATGGCTCAATGTTCCCGAAAAAAGGCGGGTATGTTTCAGTACCCGGTTTTTGTTGTCGAGAAAGATCACCATAAAGATCTCCCGCTCCAGATCGGAGAGCTGGCTTTGCAGAAATTCGCGGGTCATGTCGGGGGTGAGGATCGGGTCTTCTTCCTCCATACGCACGTTGTAAAATCGCCGGGCCAGCTCGGCAATGCCCCGCAACTGGGCATATTTCGCCACGCCAATGCCCTCAACGTGCGTAAACGCCTCCAGCTCAGCGGTCAGCAATCCATACAGTGAACCGAAATGGTCTATCAGTTCTTTCGCCAGCGTAAATACCGTTTTCCCCGGCGTGCCTGTGCGTAAAAAGAGCGCCAGCAGCTCGTCGTCCTTTAACAACGTGACGCCATGACGCAGCATTTTTTCACGCGGTAGCAGCAGTTCAGTCTCTTCCATGCCTGGCCTCCTTCTGTTTGCCATTATGCTGCCACAGGCAAATTCGGGGTTCGATGCTGGCATTTCGTTCTTGCGTAACGCCTCGCAAAGTGAATTAAGGACATCATCACCCCGTTTTAGGGATTGTGATAAAATGCCCGCTCTCTGGTGAAACCCAACAGGAAAGAATCATGATGAGCCTGGCCGGTAAAAAAATCGTTCTTGGCGTCAGCGGCGGTATTGCTGCCTATAAAACGCCAGACCTGGTGCGCCGTTTGCGCGAGCGCGGGGCCGACGTACGGGTCGCGATCACCGAAGGCGGCAAAGCCTTTATCACCCCGCTGAGCCTGCAAGCCGTCTCGGGATACCCGGTATCCGACAGCCTTCTCGACCCGGCGGCCGAAGCCGCAATGGGCCACATTGAGCTGGGGAAATGGGCCGATCTGGTTATCCTTGCCCCCGCCACGGCAGATTTAATTGCCCGCCTGGCAGCCGGTATGGCGAACGATCTGGTAACGACCATTTGCCTCGCCACGCCTGCGCCCGTCGCGGTTGTGCCCGCAATGAACCAGCAGATGTACCGCAACGCCGCTACCCAGCACAATCTGGACACGCTGGCCTCGCGCGGCCTGCTGATTTGGGGACCGGACAGCGGCAGCCAGGCCTGCGGCGACGTGGGGCCAGGGCGTATGCTCGACCCATTAACGATTGTTGATATGGCCGCCGCCCATTTCTCGCCTGTCAACGATCTGCAACATCTCAACATCATGATTACCGCGGGCCCCACGCGCGAGCCGCTGGATCCGGTGCGTTACATCACCAACCACAGCTCCGGCAAAATGGGCTTTGCGATTGCTGCCGCGGCAGCCAAACGCGGCGCGAACGTCACGCTGGTGAGCGGCCCGGTGTCGCTTACCACCCCTGCGTTTGTGCAGCGTATTGATGTGACGACCGCGCTGGAAATGAACGCCGCCGTACAGGCACATGCTCAACAGCAGCATATTTTTATCGGCTGTGCGGCCGTCGCTGATTACCGCGCCGAAACCATTGCTGACGCCAAAATTAAAAAGCAAGGCGATGAATTAACAATAAAAATGGTGAAGAACCCGGATATCGTTGCCGGTGTCGCCGCACTGAAAACTCATCGTCCTTACGTTGTTGGGTTTGCCGCAGAAACGAATAATGTGGAAGAATATGCCCGGCAAAAACGTACCCGCAAAAACCTCGATTTAATTTGCGCGAACGACGTATCGCTGTCCACGCAAGGATTTAACAGCGACAGCAACGCATTGCACCTTTTCTGGCAGGATGGAGATAAAGTCTTACCGCTTGAGCGCAAAGAACTCCTGGGCCAACACTTACTGGACGAGATCGTTACCCGTTATGATGAAAAAAATCGACGTTAAGATTCTGGACCCGCGCGTTGGCGAGCAATTTCCGCTGCCAACGTATGCCACCTCCGGCTCTGCCGGTCTTGACCTGCGCGCCTGTCTCGATGACGCCGTAGAACTGGCGCCGGGTGCAACGACCCTGATCCCGACCGGGCTGGCGATTCACATTGCTGACCCGTCACTGGCAGCGGTGATCCTGCCGCGCTCTGGCCTGGGCCATAAGCATGGCGTCGTGCTGGGTAACCTGGTCGGCCTGATCGACTCTGACTATCAGGGTCAGCTGATGGTATCCGTATGGAACCGTGGCCAGGACAGCTTCACCATTGAGCCGGGCGAGCGTATCGCGCAGATGGTGTTTGTACCGGTGGTGCAGGCAGAATTTAACCTGGTGGCAGACTTCGACGCTACCGACCGTGGCGAAGGCGGCTTCGGCCATTCCGGGCGCAAATAACCGCCCGACAAACACGCATCTCACAGCGCCATAATGCAATAACAAACCGCAAACGTCAGTTTGCGGGTCGCTGTGTGGTTGCCAGCCTGACAAGTGCTTATTTTCAGGGGTATTTTGTAACATGGCAGAAAAACAAACCGCGAAAAGGAATCGTCGCGAAGAAATACTTCAATCTCTGGCTCTGATGCTTGAATCCAGCGACGGCAGTCAACGCATCACCACCGCAAAACTGGCGGCCTCTGTGGGCGTGTCAGAGGCGGCGCTGTATCGTCATTTCCCGAGCAAAACCCGGATGTTTGACAGCCTGATCGAGTTTATCGAAGACAGCCTGATCACGCGCATCAACCTGATTCTGAAGGATGAAAAAGACACCAGCACGCGTCTGCGTCTGATTGTGCTGCTGATTCTGGGCTTTGGTGAACGTAACCCGGGTCTGACCCGTATTCTGACCGGCCACGCGCTGATGTTTGAACAGGATCGTCTGCAAGGCCGTATAAACCAGCTTTTTGAGCGTATCGAAGCCCAGCTGCGTCAGGTTCTGCGCGAGAAGAAAATGCGGGAAGGCGAGGGATATAATACGGATGAGACCCTGCTGGCAAGCCAGATCCTGGCATTTTGCGAAGGGATGCTCTCCCGGTTTGTGCGCAGCGAGTTTAAATATCGACCAACGGACGATTTTGACGCCCGCTGGCCGTTAGTGGCTGCTCAGTTACAGTAACGCCATCGCCGGATGGCGGCTTCGCCTTATCCGGCCTACGAACGGGTAGGCCCGGTAAGCGCAGCGCCACCGGGCAATTGAATTAAACGCCAAACTCTTCGCGGTATTGACGCACCGCCGCCAGATGATCAGCCATCTCAGGCTTCTCTTCCAGATACGCAATCAGATCTTTCAGAGTGATAATCGACGTCACTTTGCAGTTGTAGTCGCGCTCCACTTCCTGAATAGCAGAGATGTCGCCGCGCCCACGCTCCTGACGATCGAGCGAAATCAGCACGCCCGCAAGCGTTGCACCGTTAGCCTGGATTATCTCCATCGATTCACGGATCGCGGTACCTGCGGTGATCACGTCATCCACCAGCATCACGCGGCCCTGCAACGCACTGCCTACCAGATTGCCGCCTTCACCGTGGGTTTTGGCTTCTTTACGGTTAAAGCAGTACGGTACGTCGCGGTCATGGTGCTCCGCCAGCGCCACTGCCGTGGTGGTTGCGATTGGAATGCCTTTGTACGCGGGGCCAAACAGCAGGTCGAAATCAATCCCGGAATCCACCAGCGCTTCGGCATAGAAGCGGCCTAACAGTGCCAGGTCGCGCCCGGTATTAAACAGCCCGGCGTTGAAGAAATACGGGCTTTTACGCCCGGATTTCAGCGTGAACTCGCCAAACTTAAGTACCTGCTTGTTAAGCGCAAACTCAATAAACTGGCGCTGATACGATTTCATGGATTTGCTCCTTTGTCTTTTCAGTCTTACAGGCAAAAAAAAGGCGACTCATTGGTCGCCTTAAAATCAATTTTCTAACGCCGCTTTCTGCGTCGCTACAATAGATTCGATTCCCCCTCGGGCCAACGCCAGCAAGGTGAGCAGTTCTTCGTGGGTGAATGGCTCGCCTTCTGCCGTACCCTGCACTTCAATGATGCGACCATCTTCGGTCATCACCACGTTCATGTCGGTTTCTGCGGCAGAATCTTCAACGTATTCCAGATCGCAAAGCGCTTCGCCGTTAACGATACCAACGGAGACAGCAGCAACCATCCCTTTCATTGGGTTGGTTTTCAGCTTACCGGCGGCAACCAGCTTGTTCAGGGCGTCTGTCAGCGCCACACAGGCACCGGTAATAGAGGCCGTACGCGTGCCACCATCGGCCTGGATCACGTCGCAGTCCAGCGTGATGGTGAACTCACCCAGCGTTTTCAGGTCAACCGCGGCGCGGAGCGCACGCGCGATCAGGCGCTGAATCTCCATAGTACGGCCGCCCTGCTTACCTTTTGCCGCTTCACGGGCATTACGGGTATGGGTTGCGCGCGGCAACATACCGTATTCGGCGGTGATCCACCCCTGGCCCTGACCTTTCAGGAAGCGAGGCACGCCCTCTTCAATGGACGCGGTGCAAAGCACTTTGGTGTCACCAAACTCAACCAGCACGGAGCCTTCAGCGTGTTTTGTATAGTTACGGGTCAGGGTGACGGGACGCACCTGGTTGGCGCTACGACCTGCTGGACGCATGATGGATTCTCCGGCTTGAAACGAATGTGGCTGCGCATTATACGGATAAAGGACGCTTATTCCTATCCTGAGAAGCCCCTGAAAGCTATAATCCCCCCATCTCTCCTTTAAAAACGGGAATGTCTATGATCCGCAGTATGACCGCCTACGCCCGGCGTGAAATCAAGGGTAGCTGGGGTAGCGCTACCTGGGAAATGCGCTCGGTAAACCAGCGCTATCTGGAAACGTATTTCCGTATGCCGGAACAGTTCCGCAGCCTGGAGCCTGTGGTGCGTGAGCGTATCCGTACGCGTCTGACCCGCGGGAAAGTGGAATGTAACCTGCGTTTTGAGCCTGATGCCAGTGCACAGGGCGAACTGATCCTGAACGAAAAGTTGGCAAAACAGCTGGTTAATGCGGCGAACTGGGTCAAAATGCAAAGCGATGAAGGCGAGATCAACCCGGTTGATATTCTGCGCTGGCCTGGCGTGATGGCCGCCGGAGAGCAGGATCTGGACGCGATTACCGCTGAGATCCTGGCTGCACTCGACGGCACGCTGGACGACTTTATCGTTGCCCGCGAAACCGAAGGCCAGGCGCTGAAAGCGATGATTGAGCAACGCCTTGAGGGCGTGAGCGCCGAAGTCGCTAAAGTGCGCGCTCATATGCCAGAAGTGCTGCAATGGCAGCGTGAGCGTCTTGTCGCCAAACTGGAAGAGGCGGAAGTCCAGCTGGAAAACAACCGTCTGGAACAAGAGCTGGTGCTGATGGCGCAGCGTGTGGACGTGGCTGAAGAGCTGGATCGTCTGGAAGCGCACGTTAAAGAGACCTACAACATTCTGAAGAAGAAAGAAGCGGTAGGCCGCCGTCTCGACTTTATGATGCAGGAGTTCAATCGCGAGTCGAACACGCTGGCGTCTAAGTCTATCAATGCAGAGGTAACCAATTCAGCGATTGAACTGAAGGTCCTGATTGAGCAGATGCGCGAGCAGATCCAGAATATCGAGTAATTCCTTTCAGGGTGGTATTGCCTCGCATACCACCCATTACTTTTTCTAATCCTTTCTTATCCCAACTTCCTTTCTATCCCGCCTTATATCAAGCCTGCCTGGCATGCGTTGATAATTTTATGTAGGGCAAACTCCCTCACCTTAGAAAATCTCAATCGTGATCTTCCGCACAAATCGCTAATCTCCTTCTCTTCATTCCGGAGGGTTTATGCTGCTTCACATTCTTTATCTTATTGGCATTACCGCAGAAGCCATGACCGGCGCGCTCGCTGCCGGACGTCGCCGTATGGACACCTTCGGCGTGATTATCATTGCCACAGCCACCGCGCTCGGCGGCGGGTCCGTACGCGATATCCTGCTTGGCCATTATCCGCTCGGCTGGGTAAAAAACCCTGAGTACGTCATTATCGTGGCAACGGCAGCCGTGCTAACCACGATTGTGGCCCCGGTGATGACTCATCTGCGCCGCGTGTTCCTGGTGCTGGATGCGCTTGGGCTGATTGTTTTTTCCATCATTGGCGCACAAATCGCTCTCGATATGGGTGAAGGCCCGGTTATCGCCACCATTGCTGCCGTGATCACGGGCGTGTTTGGCGGGGTGCTGCGGGATATGTTCTGCAAACGTATCCCGCTGGTTTTCCAGAAGGAACTGTATGCCGGCATCTCCTTTGCCGCGGCAGTGCTTTATGTCGCCTTGCAGCACTATGTCACCAGCCACGATGTGGTGGTTATCTCCACCCTGCTGTTTGGCTTCACCGCGCGTATGCTGGCATTGCGCCTGAAGCTGGGCCTGCCCGTTTTTCATTACAAACACAATGCGCATTAATGTCAGAATGGGCAGGCGCCGGATAATCAGTTACTCGAATAGTTGTAACCGTAGTGATGGTAGCCGTAGCCGTAAGCGTTGCTTGCCCGCTTAACGACGCCGTTGAGAATCACTCCTTTGGTATTGACGCCACTCTGCTCCAGACGCTGTACACAGACCAGCATCTCCTTCACGCTGTTCATCCCGAAGCGGGCGACCAGCAGCGTGGTGCCTGCGCGACGGCCGACAACCGCCGCGTCGGTGACCGCCAGGATCGGTGGCGTATCGATAATCACCAGATCGTAGCGTTCATTCGCCCAGTCCAGCAGCTGCTGGAAACGCGTATGCATCAGAAGCTCCGCCGGATTAGGAGGGATCTGCCCGCGCACGATGGTATCGAACCCGCCTTTATCGAAGGTCTGAACGCTCTGGGTATACTCCGCCTTACCGGACAATATCTCCGACAAGCCGCAGGTATTGTCGAGCTTAAACAGATCATGGGCATACCCGCGACGCATATCCGCATCAATATAGAGCACTTTCTGGCCCGCCTGCGCCACGACGGCCGCCAGGGTACTGCTGACAAAGGTTTTACCGCTGTCAGGCGTGGCGCCAGAGATCATTAGTATATTGTTCGCTGACTCCATCATCGCAAAATGCAGACTGGTGCGCAGGCCGCGAATCGCCTCCACGGAGAGATCGACCGGGTTATCCGCCGCCAGGAAGGGGATATGTTTGGTTTTATGGCGCAGCCCTGAGGACATAAAGTCTTTTTTGCGCAAACGCATCTTTTTAGCCAGCCATTCCGACAGCGGTACGGTGGCATAGACGTTAATCCCGTGCTCCTCCAGCTGCTCCGGCGTTTCAATGCCCATACGCAGCATACTGCGCGCCAGGATCCAGCCCGCAGAGACGAACAGACCCAGGAGAACCCCCAGAACGACGACCAGCGCTTTTTTCGGCTTGACTGGCTGCGGCCGGGTCACGGCCGGATCGATAATGCGGACGTTACCAATTGCGCTCGACCGGGCGATGCTCAGCTCCTGTTCGCGGTTAAGCAGCTGCTGGTAGATAACGCGTCCCGACTCCACATCACGGCTCAGGCGCAACACCTCCTGCTGAGTTGACGGCATGGACGATACCCGTTTATTCAGGCGGTTTTTTTCCTGCTCCAGCGTCTGGCGTTTCTCAATCAGCGCCCGGTAGGTGGGGTGATCTTTTTTGTAGAGCTGCGAAATTTCCGCTTCCCGGAAGGTCAGTTCATTGAGCTGATTGTCCGCATTCACAATCTGCTCCAGCACCGCTTTTGCCTCCAGGTTCAGGTCAACGGAGTCGTTTTGCTGGCGATAGCGGTTGAGCTTCTCCTCGGCCTGGTCCAGCTCGCTGCGCACCTGCGGAAGCTGCTGCTTCAAAAATTGCAGGCTTTTCGCATCCTGCGCCGCCTGGCGAGCCACGTTCTGTTGTAAATAGTTGTCGGCGATGCAGTTAAGCACGCGAGCCATCTCGTCGGGGTCTTCCCCCGTGATGGTCAGGCCAAGCATCCCGCTGTCCTTGCTGCGCTCGCTCACGGAAAAACGCAGCTGTAGCGCGTCAATGGCCTCCAGCTCACTCTGCTGTGTAATCGTAAATTGCGTACCCGGCTTCGCCTGGATATCGGCAATGGTAATGGCGATATTCGCCGCGCTCAGGGATTGTCCCACAACGCCCTGTAACGTCACATTATCGCCTTCCAGCTGATAGTGGCCCTTCTCGCCGACGGTCAGCGTCAGCTTTTGCGCCCGGCCCGCAACAGGGGGAAGATTGAGCATACGGATATCGACGATGCCAGGCTGTTGCCCGGTGAGCCGCGCCCAGCCGCGTCCGACAAGGGGAAAATAGTTTTCACTTACCTGCGTGCGCAGGTTCAGGTCATCAATCGTTTTACCGAGGATCATGCGCGACTGGAGAAGCTGAAGCTCCGGTGCCGACTCCGGCGAGGAGTCAGGGATGAACTCGCTAAGGTTACTGAGTAGCGCGTTGCCCTGCTTCTGTTCCACCTGTATCAGCGCATCGGCCTGATAAACCGGTGTGGCAAAGAGCGCATAAAGCAGGGCCACCAGCGTGAACAGCGCGGTAAGGATGAGAATGAATTTTCGGTGGTCGAGCAGCTCACCCAACAGGCGCACAAGATCGATCTCGTTATTCGCGGCAGACGCATCATGGGCGTGAAGGTTATTTGTTGACATAAAACGTAACTATCCCGTGTGATTAACTGAGCCGTTTCGCCCATTCCAGACTGGCCTGCTCCAGCAGCCCATAAACATATTCAAATGCGTCCCGGTTTTTACGGTAGGGGTCCGGGATCTCTTTTCTGCCCGTCCAGTGACCAAAGAGCATCATTTTGCCGCGCGCCTCCGGTGCGATAGCCGTGACCTGCTCGATATGTTCCAGCTCCATCGCCAGAATCAGATCGTAGTCGCGCACCATGGCGGGGGTGAGCCTGCGCGCCACGTGGCCCTCAAGCAGGGTGCCGCGTTCGGCGGCGATCTCTGTCGCCTGTAAATCGGCGGTGCGCCCTTCCAGGCCACACGTTCCCGCTGAATCGACCCGGGCAGCGGGAAGCAGCCGGCGCAGCAGCCGTTCCCCAATGGGGGAGCGGCAGATATTGCCGGTACAGATCACCAGGATGGCGTTAAACGTTAGTTTGGCCATGTTCTGATATATCTCCCTGTTTCAGTCAGGTCATGTACGCCGGTAATGGTCGGCACAAGCTGAGAGATCACGCGGTTCCAGCGCACCAGCGGCGCGGTGGTGACATAGACGATGTCGTAGGGCTCAAGCTGAAATTCGGTGCTCAACACCATCGCGGTGGCATCCCGGGCGTTAAGCTGGTAGACGTTGGCGATTTTGCCGTTCTGCTTGCCCTGCAACGGACGAATCACAAAGATTCCGGTGGCGTCGGCCATATCCTGATTCACGCCCTGTGCATTACCCAGCGCTTCCGCCAGCGTCATGCCGCTACGGTCCATCTTCAGGGTGCTCTGTTTACCCACCTCGCCCATGACAAACACTTTCAGGTCGTCATTACGGGGAATGAAGAGAATATCGCCCGGATAGAGGAGTTTGTTCTGGGTGAGATCGCCGCGCTGCATCAGCGCGTAGAGCGAAATGTGCGTGTCCTGGCCGTTGTGGGTCAGCACCACATGGCGCCAGTCCGCCTCAGATGTCAGGCCGCCAGCCGCATTGATCGCATCCATTATCGTCAGCGGAATGTTGGTGATGGGCTGCTGGCCCGACTTAGCCACTTCGCCCGTCACGTAGGCTTTTTGCGAGCGGAATGCCGCGACGCTGACATCCACCTGCGGGCTCTCAATCACCGAGTCCAGCCGGGCGGCGATCTCATCGCGCACCTGGGCCAGCGTTTTGCCGACGACGCGGATTTTGCCGATATAGGGGTAGAAGATCGTGCCATCGGCATTCACCCAGTTGCCCGTATCGCTGGCGCTGCGGTACTGACCTGCGGGGGTGGTCAGCTCCGGGTGGTCCCAGACGGTAACCATCAGCACGTCGCCGACGCCGATGCAATATTGGTAGTTCTGAAGCTGGCGATCCAGTTCAGGATTCGCGCGGGAGTCGACTTTGCCAGGCAGCAACTGCTCCACCAGCCCCGGCGTGAGGGGATAGACGTTGACCATCTTATTCAGATCGTAATTGCTGTCAGGCAGATCGATAATATCTTTGCCCTGGGTGCTAAGTCCCTGGCCCGGTACGATAGTACAACCGCTTAACGCCATCATAGCCAACGCCAGCACGGAAAATTTAACGTTTTTCATTCAGGAAAATCATCTGGTTAAGTAATGCCTGTTTCATCCGGTACTACTGCCCTACCGGGGTTTCGCGTTCTGACGTCATGTCATAGAGCTGATATTTACGGCCTAACATCTGGCCGCCATCACGCGTGAGAGGCGTCCACGAGACTACCGCCCGGTTGCGATTTGGGCCGATCGTCATCAGATCAAGCGGGATCGAGATGTAGAAGCCTTTGCTAAAGCCACCTTCGCCATAATCCTCTTTCGAGACGTTGGTCAACGCCGCCCAGACGCCTACCGTCACGCCGCTGTCGAATCGTTTCGCGACGTCGAGGGTGGCGCCTTTATCCTTCGCCAGGTACTGCCCGACGCTCAGCTTCATTAGCACACTGTTGAGCTTCGCCGGGTTCCAGTAGGCGGTGATAAATCCGGTTGGCACGCTGTAGTCGGTGAAGCGCATCATGTCGTCCCAGTCGCGCTGCTTGACGTAATTCGCATCCACGCCCAGCGCCCAGTCGCTATCCAGCGGGCGCCAGAGCGCCTCTGCTCCCACGCCGCCGTACATGGTTTCGAGGTAGCCGCCATAAATCTGGGCATAGAAGCCGTTCCCCAGCGCATCGACATAGTTGGCTTGTAAGTTGTTGATGTAGACGTCATTGCTGACATAATCGCGAATATGGGTTCTGACGCGCGGCAGGCTGGAGTCAGCGGGAAGTAGCGAGGATTTGAACTTGTCGTAGTTGTTATAGAGGTTGGCGAACACGCCGCCGTCGAGCAGCAGACGATCGGTCAGCCAGTAGCTGGCGCTGGCCATCACCCCCACCTGGAACATATAGAAATCTTCCGGACCGCCCAGCGACTGCGCCAGCGTCGGTTTAACGCTGTAGCTGAAGCGATCGGCGCGAATACGGTAGCCACGCCCGAATGCTGTGGTATCCACAGGCTCGACGCGCTGCTGCCTGAGCGCCTCCTCCTGGCCGAGCGGCTGCCCCGCCAACTGTTTGCGCAGGCTGGCGACATCGGTTTGCGTCGTGACCAGCGGCAGATGATCACGCTGCTGGGTGATAGCGATCGTGTCGACCCCGTCGGGCAGGTTATTGATCAGAATACGGTTGGCACGATCCACCGCTTCGCGCGGATCGCGATAGCGATACTGTTCGCCGGTCATGTATAAGGTATTGCCGTGCTGAAGGATCTCCGGCGCATCGAAGCCTGCGTTGTACTTAAGCGCGGTGAGCTGGTTCGCCGCAGAGGAATAGTCCAGCGTCTCGCCTGCCGGTGCCGGTTGCCAGGCCGGTTTCGGGTTATCACGCAGCGCGGGGCGCAGGTCGTTAAAGTTGGTCCGCAGGGTGAAGCCAAACATCAGCGTATTGCCGCGCTCGTAGCTGAGGTTGAGATCGGCCCAGTCGGCAACGCGATAGACCGCCCCCACGTTAATATGGCTCGACTGCTTAATGGAGCCGGCAAAATCATCGGCATAATTGTTGCCGTCATACTCAAGCTTCAGGCGCAGGGGCTGCCAGGGCGTCTGATACTGGAGGCCGCCAAACAGAGACGCCGGACCACGAAACATATCGCTAAAGCTGATATCTCCGGCATCATGCGACTCGCCGCGGGTGCAATACTTATTGTTGTCATGGCAAAGCGGGTTACCCACGTTGTCGCTATTACCGGGATATCCCCAGGCTATTCCAAAGGTAAAATCGACCGGTCCGGCCATTTTACTGGCAACCAGATATTCACCATCGAACAGGCCGGTGCCTGCAATATCACGCTTGCCGAGCGCCACCTGCGGCAGGCTATAGTCCCCTTCCCACAGACGAACTTTAAAGTCGAACGACTTATCCTTGTAGCTTTGATCGCCGCTGAAATCCTCGTCGCTGCTGTATTTGCGGGTGCGGACGTCAGTATAGCGAATTGTCCCTTCCAGCCACGGGAAGAGCACGACCGAAGAGGAGTAAAAACGGTACTGGTTGTTATCGCGGTAGTTGACGCTGAATTCCCCTTCCCGGCCAAAGCGCGCGTCGGGCATTTGCATCAGGCCGGTGCCGCCAAAATCGGACTGTGACGGTCCGGTCGGATCGGGCCAGGTACGCAGCTCCGCGTGGCAGGCAGAAGAGATCGCCAGAGCAAGGCCGCTCAGTAAAAAAAGTTTGTTCATCAGTCAGGTATCCGCCGCGTCAGGAGCGCAACGATTTGCTCATTCAGACCGGTAAAATCGTCCGGTACCGCCCGGGGATCAAACCCCACCCACAGAACAGCGCCCGGCTCTGCTTCAATATGGCGTGCGTTCCAGTACGCCACCGGCGCAACAACCTTACTGCCGTCAGGATCGATAACGGTTACGTTATTCCTGTCGGCGCCGGCCAGCCGCAACTGCCCCTGTAAGTAGTCCCGGATGCTTGCGCCCGGTCGCCAGGCCCGTTTCCCCGGCGTGACGACCGCCCCCATCAGCGTGACGGTACGGGGCGCAGGAGAGAGCCACAGATCGTAACGGCCCTCAAGGGAGCGATCGCCGCGGGCGTCGGTACGCACGGCATCTGGGTCGAGGCTGACAAACTGCCGCCCGACGATCCGCAGGGAGCGGATCTGTGCAGCGACAGCGCGAATGGTCGCGATCCGCTCGTCATCGGCGCGATTCTGCCAGGCTGAAAGCGACGCCAGCACCTGCTGTTGCGTCTGTTGCGCGCGCAGCGTGGCGGAAGGGGTTGCGATGACAGCCCCCTGCCACCAGACGTTGTTCAGCTGCGGCTGGGTGACCAGCCGGGAGAGCGTATCAGCCGGTTCAGCAGACCACGTTTTGCCCGGCTGATGCACGGTAACGACGCTTGCGCATAGGGCGGACAGGCTGAAGAGAGATAGCCCTACGCCAGGTAACCATTTTCTGAGTCTGTTCATGGGGCGGGCTTCAACATCGTCATGGCGACAGGGAATACGCCCGCGCCGAGCATCTGTTCGCTCTGGCGTACCTGGCCGGTAGCGGAATCAATCCAGAAGGTGTTATGCCAGCGACGATCGAGGCCGTCGGCCTGCACCGCCTCCTGCCAGACCTGACAACGTAGCGTGTTTCCGGCAAGGGTCAGGTTTTCCGTCCCGCTCAGGGAGAAGCGCGAGGTCAGGTGTGCGGAGCGATACCGCCCCTCTTCCTGCCAGCGCACATCACGCGACCACTGGCTGCCGTCGCGGAGCTGCGGCGTGTGGCGCAGCGGATCGTGCTCAAGATTGGTTACCTCAAGCAGGTTATAAGGAAGCTTGAGCGTGTGGATAAGGCGACCGTTATGCGTGACGATCATCGCATTATCCTGCGATAACCATTTACTGTTTCCCTGTTCGATGTATCCGAGAACCACCAGGATCCTCGGGCCATTATCCAGTCGCAGGTACATGGTTGAGTATGGGAACGCCTGAATCTGCCCGTCCGTTACCGTCACATCCTGGCGCCCGTCCAGACTGGCGTTAAAGGTCTCAATAATGCTCTGCTGGCTCGGCGTACACCCCTGGATCAGCAGAGTCATGATGAGCAGAATAAACAGTCTCACCAGAAATCCTTGATTAAATAACATTGAAATCAATTAAATACCCGGCTTTGATATCGACGCCGGGTCAAGTCGTTGCGCTGTTCAGCACAAGGTTATATCGCCTTGCGCACCAGCCTTAGCGGGTAACTGTCGTCGTGGAAGTACCATTGCTTGAGTCATCGCCACTGTCGCTTGCCGCGACAACGGCTAATGTCGCTACGCCGGCAATCGCAGCGGTGGTGACAACAGCGGTTGTCCCAATCGCCCCTGCCGCCAGTCCCCCCGTAGTGCCAGCGGTAGTTCCCACCGTTGCTCCGGTTGTTGTTCCGGTTGTTGCTGCGCTGGTGCTACCTGCTTCGGTGGTAGCGCCTATAGCAGGCAAGGCAGTCGCCAGCGTGAGTGCCGTCAGCACTGTACAAAGCGTCCTTTTCATTTTTGGTCCTCATTCAAATGAAGGAAAATATGAGCACCTGGAAACCAGGTCCCGGTTAACGGGCATAAAGCCCGGGGCTGAATTCCGGCCCGACAGGGACGGAAAATCATCCATGTAAAAGCCCTGGGCTCTGAACACCAGCGCATATAAACCGCCAGGATATATTTCGGTACCCTTAATTGCTTCAATTGGAGTTCAGATAGTTAACTCCCTCACGGGGTGCAAAAAGAAAGGAAAACGCAGAAGTGATGCAAAATGCACCCCAGCGGTAACTACCTTAAAAATTTTGGATAAGATAATTCTTATAATAATTTGACGCAATGATTTCCGGCAGAATAAATATGACCAATTGTTAACCAGAAAAAACTCAATATATTATTAATTAAACATTTAACCAACTGAAATTAAAAGCAAAACCACGTCAAGCAAACAGACTACATCACCTATAACGCCTTCATTACCGGCTAGTGTTCTCGATTAATAATGATTGAGATCAATTAAACCAACCTCTCGAGAAAAATAAAAACACAAGCAGAGTAAACCCTGAAATCAGGATCGGGAATAATATTTCCTCAAAATATATTTATCATGAATAATTCATTTATATTCATAATTACTGCGTATATAAACCGCGTCTCATAAATACGCTATTTCACGGCAGCGAAAATGTTTTCCTCCCTCGCCAGTCTGTTCAGGAGCGCACGCAGATTAAAATCCACCGATGTGCTCTGCGGCCAGCCACTTTGCCAGGGCATCAATCTGAGGCTGATGCAGCCAGTTTACGATCTGGCGGGCTTTCTCCTGCCCGACACCCGGTAGCATCCGCCACTCCGCTTCGCTTCGCTGAATCAGCGCCTGCCAGGTGCGATCCCCTGCCGCCTTGAGCGTCGACCGGGCCAGCGGTATTCCCATCGCGGTGATCCAGCGGATAAAAGGACGCTCCCGCGCCAGGTTAAACTGATGCCACAGCGCAGCGCCATGCGATGCCGATATCCCCGGCGTCGCGGTGAGCTGCGCCTGCGTGAGCTGTAGCCAGGAGAAGAGGTGCTCAAACCGATGCGCCTGATAGAGGGTCCGCCATCCTGATTCGCCCATACCTTCGATATCTAACGCCTGCCTGGAACTTAGCCACGTCAGCCGGGCAAAAAATTGCTCCATGCACTCCGGGGAGGCATAGAAACAGGTTAAGCCGTTATAGCGCGATGAGGGCGGCTGCGGTTTACGGCGATCCACATTGCGCCACACCACGTTATCCAGCCGGGGAATACCTTGTCCCGCCAGGCTTACCAGCACCTGATCGCCGGGGGCAATATCCAGCCTCTGCCAGCGGTTAACTGACCCTAAGCTGACGCGCTGTACGCGTTTATCGTCGAGCATCAGCGGCTCAAGCTGCGCAATCGCGGTGATCCGCCCGGTACGGCCAACGGTAAAGTGAATCGCTTTGACTTCAGTCACCTGGGCCACAGGAAGGTATTTCCATGCGACGACCCAACTTCCTTCCCCCGGCAGCCACTCCTCGCCCGGCGGCTCTGCCGAGGCGCGGACCACGATGCCATCCGTGGCGAAGGGCAACGAAGCCTTAAACCAGGCCGTCCGCTGCGCTTCCACGTCAGCCGCGTTTTTAACCGGCAGGGTATATCGCGCCGTCAGGGTAAAACCAGCCTCCGCCAGCGCGGAAAGGCGTGCTTTCATCACTTTTGGGCCGTTCGGCCAGGCCCAGATAAAAATGCCTGTCTGCTTCAGCGCTGCGCGATCGGTCGCGCGCATCATCGCCCCCGCTACCTTCGCACGCGCGTTCATCCCCCCCATCCGCTGCTGGATATGCCCCTCGCGCAGCAGAAAAAGTTCCCCCTGCAACACACTGTTGGCAAGCGGCCCGGCCAGCGTTTGCGGAATAGCGGGGATCATTCGCGCCTGTGCCGTCCACTCTTCCCCCTGTAAGCCGTCGCCCCGGCTGATCGCCTGCGCCAGCTTGCCGTTTTTGTAGACCAGGGTGACCGCAACACCATCCACCTTTGGCTGTACCCAGAGATCCTGCTGCGTCGCCATCCAGCGGCTAAGCGCCTGCTTGCTTTCTACCTTATGCACGCCGGTATGGGCGAAGGGATGCTTCACCGTCCCGCTGGCGGCAGGAGGATCGTCATGCAGCGGCTCATCGTGAAAACAGCGCAGCCACTGTTTTAAGCGGGCGTTAAGCCTGTCGTAAACGTCGTCGCTTACCTCGCTGCTGCCCTGCTTCCAGTAATCTTCATTCCAGCGGGTCAGCTGCGCCTTCAGGGCCGCGATCTCCTGCCCGGCTTTAGCCGGTGACCAGACCGGGCAGATAGCCATCGCCCCGCTGCTTAAGAAGATCATCAGTATGCTTATCCATTTCACCATTATTACCCCTCCCTGTTTTGCGAAGGGTATACCCTGCCCGGGAGCCGCAGACCAGCTGCAAAAATGCATTTTACGAGCGCGCTTCAGCGCATTGTTTTTGTTGCAGCAAAAGGAAGGTAAAAGCTGAAAACGGCACGCAAAATTTAATCATCCGGGGGAAAAAGTGTGACAAAGGCTACGTCACACAGCGGCGACGTGTATAATAAGCCCGTATGTAGGACTTCTTCGTTAACACATACAAAAGACTCTCATGGCTCAAGGCACGCTTTATATTGTTTCTGCCCCTAGTGGCGCGGGTAAATCCAGCCTTATTCAGGCACTGTTAAAAACCCAACCGTTGTACGATACGCAGGTTTCTGTTTCTCACACCACGCGAGCACCGCGTCCGGGTGAAGTGCACGGTGAACACTATTTCTTTGTGAATCACGACGAATTCAGAGCGATGATTGGCAGAGACGCGTTTCTTGAACACGCAGAAGTATTCGGTAACTACTACGGTACTTCTCGTGAAACCATTGAGCAGGTTCTGGCGACCGGCGTGAACGTGTTCCTGGATATCGACTGGCAGGGCGCGCAGCAAATTCGTAAGAAAATGCCGGATTCGCGCAGTATCTTTATTTTACCGCCATCGAAAGATGAACTGGATCGCCGCCTGCGTGGTCGCGGCCAGGACAGCGAAGAAGTTATCGCGAAGCGTATGGCGCAGGCTGTTGCAGAAATGAGCCATTACGCGGAATATGATTACCTTATTGTGAATGATGATTTTGATGCCGCGCTGAGCGATCTCAAAACTATCCTTCGCGCAGAACGCCTGCGTATGAGCCGCCAGAAGCAGCGACATGACGCATTAATCACCAAACTGTTGGCAGACTGAACCCACTTTCAGTATCATGCCCAGTCATTTCTTCACCTGTGGAGCATTTTAAGTATGGCACGCGTAACTGTTCAGGACGCTGTAGAGAAAATTGGTAACCGTTTTGACCTGGTGCTGGTCGCCGCGCGTCGCGCTCGTCAGATGCAGGTAGGCGGTAAAGATCCGCTGGTACCGGAAGAAAACGATAAAACCACCGTTATTGCACTTCGCGAAATCGAAGAAGGTCTGATCAACAACCAGATCCTCGACGTGCGTGAGCGCCAGGAGCAGCAAGAGCAGGAAGCCGCTGAATTACAAGCTGTTACCGCTATTGCTGAAGGTCGTCGTTAATTAAACCTGCGGGTCGCCCTTGTATCTGTTTGAAAGCCTGAATCAACTGATTCAAACCTACCTGCCTGAAGACCAGATTAAGCGTCTTCAGCAGGCGTATCTCGTTGCACGTGACGCTCACGAGGGCCAGACACGTTCAAGCGGTGAACCCTATATCACGCACCCGGTAGCGGTGGCCTGTATTCTGGCCGAGATGAAACTCGACTACGAAACGCTGATGGCCGCCCTGCTGCATGACGTGATTGAAGATACCCCTGCCACCTACCAGGACATGGAACAGCTGTTTGGCAAAAGCGTTGCCGAGCTGGTGGAAGGGGTCTCTAAGCTTGATAAGCTGAAATTCCGCGACAAGAAAGAGGCGCAGGCCGAAAACTTCCGCAAGATGATCATGGCGATGGTGCAGGATATCCGCGTCATCCTCATCAAACTCGCTGACCGCACCCACAATATGCGCACGCTGGGCTCACTTCGCCCGGATAAACGTCGCCGCATCGCCCGTGAAACCCTCGAAATCTACAGTCCGCTGGCGCACCGTTTAGGTATTCATCACATTAAAACCGAGCTGGAAGAGTTGGGTTTTGAGGCGTTGTACCCGAACCGCTATCGCGTGATTAAAGAGGTGGTGAAAGCCGCTCGCGGTAACCGTAAAGAGATGATTCAAAAGATCCTCTCTGAAATCGAAGGGCGTTTGCAGGAAGCGGGCATTCCGTGCCGCGTGAGCGGTCGCGAAAAGCATTTGTACTCTATCTACTGCAAAATGGTGCTCAAAGAGCAGCGTTTTCACTCGATCATGGATATCTACGCATTCCGCGTGATCGTCCACGACTCGGACACCTGCTACCGCGTGCTGGGGCAGATGCACAGCCTGTACAAGCCACGCCCGGGGCGCGTCAAAGATTACATCGCCATTCCAAAAGCGAACGGATACCAGTCTTTGCACACCTCGATGATTGGCCCGCACGGCGTTCCGGTTGAGGTGCAAATTCGTACCGAAGACATGGATCAGATGGCGGAAATGGGTGTCGCGGCACACTGGGCCTATAAAGAGCACGGTGGTGAAAGCAGCACCACCGCGCAAATCCGCGCCCAGCGCTGGATGCAGAGCCTGCTGGAGCTGCAACAGAGCGCAGGTAGCTCGTTTGAATTTATCGAGAGCGTTAAATCCGATCTCTTCCCGGATGAGATTTACGTTTTCACGCCGGAAGGGCGCATTGTCGAACTGCCTGCGGGCGCGACACCGGTCGACTTCGCTTACGCCGTGCATACCGATATCGGCCACGCCTGCGTAGGTGCCCGCGTCGACAGGCAGCCTTATCCGCTGTCGCAGCCGCTTTTCAGCGGACAGACGGTGGAGATCATTACCGCGCCGGGGGCACGTCCTAACGCCGCCTGGCTGAACTTTGTCGTGAGCTCAAAAGCGCGCGCAAAAATCCGCCAGCTGCTGAAAAACCTTAAGCGCGACGACTCCGTTAGCCTGGGGCGTCGTCTGCTCAATCACGCGCTGGGTGGCAGCCGCAAACTGGCAGAGATCCCGCCAGAAAACATTCAGCATGAGCTGGAGCGTATGAAGCTCGCCTCGCTGGATGACCTGCTGGCAGAGATTGGTCTCGGCAACGCCATGAGCGTGGTCGTGGCGAAGAATCTGCAACAAGGCGAAACGACAGCCGTTCCTGCCACCACGCAAAATCATGGTCACCTGCCGATCAAAGGCGCTGACGGTGTGCTCATCACCTTCGCCAAATGCTGCCGTCCTATCCCGGGCGACCCGATTATTGCGCACGTCAGCCCGGGTAAAGGGCTGGTGATCCACCACGAATCCTGCCGTAACATCCGTGGCTATCAGAAAGAGCCTGAGAAGTTCATGGCGGTCGAGTGGGATAAAGAGACGGCGCAGGAATTTATCACTGAAATCAAGGTGGATATGTTCAACCACCAGGGTGCACTGGCGAACCTGACGGCAGCGATTAACACGGCCTCGTCCAACATTCAAAGCCTGAATACGGAAGAAAAAGATGGCCGCGTTTACAGCGCCTTTATTCGCCTGACCGCCCGTGACCGCGTGCATCTGGCAAATATTATGCGCAAGATCCGCGTGATGCCGGATGTCATTAAAGTCACCCGTAACCGAAACTAGCATTATGAATTCAAAACGTTACGAGCGAATCTGCGAAATGCTCGCCAGGCGTCAGCCTGATCTGACGGTCTGCATGGAGCAGGTCCATAAACCTCATAACGTCTCTGCTATCGTCCGCACCGCAGATGCCGTCGGCGTGCATGAAGTCCACGCCGTCTGGCCAGGCGCACGTATGCGTACCATGGCCTCCACCGCCGCAGGCAGCAACAGCTGGGTATCCGTGAAAACTCACCAGACTATTGGTGAAGCGGTCTCGCACCTAAAAGGGCGTGGCATGCAGGTTCTGGCAACCAACCTCTCTGCTAAAGCCGTGGATTTCCGTGAGATCGACTACACCCGTCCGACCTGTATTTTAATGGGCCAGGAGAAAACGGGGATCACGCAGGAAGCACTGGATTTGGCCGATCGGGACATCATCATTCCGATGATTGGCATGGTCCAGTCACTCAACGTGTCGGTCGCCTCAGCGCTGATCCTGTATGAAGCGCAGCGCCAGCGTCAGAATGCCGGAATGTACGAGCGCAGCAACAGCATGCTGCCGGAAGAGGAGCAGCAGCGCCTGCTGTTTGAAGGTGGCTATCCGGTGCTGGCTCGCGTTGCGAAGCAGAAGAAATTGCCTTACCCCCACGTCAACGCGCAGGGCGAAATTGAAGCCGATGCCGAGTGGTGGTCCACCATGCAGTACGCGGGATAAATCATGAAAGGCCGCCTGCTGGACGCTATACCGCTCAACAGCCTGACGGGCGTGGGCGCGGCACAAAGCAGTAAACTGGCGAAGATTGGCCTGCACACCGTGCAGGATCTCCTGCTCCACCTCCCCCTGCGTTACGAAGACCGTACTCAGCTTTATAAAATTGGCGATCTGCTGCCCGCTATTTACGCCACCGTTGAAGGGGAAGTGCTGAACTGCAACATCACCTTTGGCGGACGCAGGATGATGACCTGCCAGATCAGCGACGGCACCGGTATTCTTACCATGCGCTTTTTCAACTTCAATGCGGCAATGAAAAACAGCCTTGCCACTGGACGACGCGTACTTGCGTACGGTGAAGCCAAACGGGGCAAATACGGCGCGGAGATGATCCACCCGGAATACCGCGTGCAGGGCGATCTCAGCTCACCTGAGCTACAGGAGACGCTCACGCCGGTCTATCCAACCACTGAAGGCATTAAGCAGGCTACGCTGCGCAAGCTCACCGACCAGGCGCTGGAGCTGCTCGATACCTGCGCCATTAACGAGCTGCTGCCGCCGGAGCTGGCGCAGGGCATGATGAGCCTGCCAGAGGCGTTGCGCACCCTGCACCGCCCACCGCCAACGCTTCAGCTTGTTGATTTAGAGAGCGGTAAACACCCCGCCCAACGGCGTCTTATCCTTGAGGAATTACTGGCTCACAACCTGAGCATGCTGGCCCTGCGCGCAGGTGCGCAGCGTTTCCACGCGCAGCCATTAAGCCAGCGTGATGAGCTCAAAGATAAGCTGCTGGCCTCACTGCCGTTTAAACCCACCGGCGCCCAGGCGCGGGTGACCGCCGAGATCGAACGCGATATGGCGCTGGATGTGCCGATGATGCGCCTGGTGCAGGGCGATGTGGGTTCCGGTAAAACGCTGGTCGCCGCGCTGGCCGCTTTGCGCGCTATCGCCCACGGCAAGCAGGTGGCGCTGATGGCACCGACGGAACTGCTGGCCGAGCAGCACGCCAACAATTTCCGTAACTGGTTTGCCCCGCTGGGAATTGAAGTGGGCTGGCTGGCCGGGAAGCAGAAGGGCAAAGCGCGCCTTGCGCAGCAGGAGGCGATAGCCAGCGGGCAGGTGCAGATGATTGTCGGCACGCACGCCATTTTCCAGGAACAGGTGCAGTTTAACGGCCTGGCGCTGGTGATTATCGACGAACAGCACCGCTTTGGTGTTCATCAGCGTCTGGCGTTGTGGGAGAAAGGTCTGCAACAGGGCTTCCACCCGCATCAGCTGATCATGACCGCCACGCCGATTCCGCGCACCCTGGCGATGACGGCCTATGCCGATCTGGATACCTCCACCATCGACGAACTCCCCCCGGGTCGTACGCCGGTGACAACGGTCGCCATTCCGGACACGCGCCGCAGCGACATCATTGACCGCGTGCGCAACGCCTGCACCCACGAAGGACGTCAGGCTTACTGGGTCTGTACCCTGATTGAAGAGTCTGAGCTGCTGGAAGCGCAGGCTGCCGAAGCCACATGGGAAGAGTTAAAGCTCGCCCTGCCGGAGCTGAACGTCGGTCTGGTTCACGGGCGCATGAAGCCTGCCGAAAAGCAGGCGGTGATGCAGTCGTTCAAACAGGGTGAACTGCATTTACTCGTTGCGACCACGGTTATCGAAGTGGGCGTGGACGTGCCGAACTCCAGCCTGATGATTATTGAGAACCCGGAGCGCCTGGGCCTGGCGCAGCTCCACCAGCTACGAGGCCGCGTGGGCCGTGGCGCGATCGCCTCTCACTGCGTGCTGCTCTACAAAGCCCCGCTGTCGAAAACCGCGCAGATGCGTTTGCAGGTATTACGCGACAGCAATGACGGCTTCGTCATTGCGCAAAAAGATCTGGAGATCCGCGGCCCGGGTGAACTGCTGGGCACGCGTCAGACGGGTAACGCCGAATTTAAAGTGGCGGATTTGTTGCGCGATCAGGCCATGATCCCCGAAGTACAACGCCTTGCGCGTCATATTCATGAACGCTACCCCGAACAGGCGGCAGCGTTAATTGAACGCTGGATGCCGGAAACCGAGCGGTATTCCAACGCCTGACGATCAGCCAAACATCGGCAGCATCAGGTAGAGCTTAATGACCAGCGCGTTGACGATATCAATGAAGAATGCCCCCACCATCGGCACCACCAGAAACGCCATGTGCGACGGACCGAACCGTTCAGTGATCGCCTGCATGTTTGCGATGGCCGTTGGCGTTGCCCCCAGTCCAAACCCACAGTGGCCCGCTGCCAGTACCGCCGCATCATAGTTTTTGCCCATCATGCGCCAGGTAACAAAGATGGCATACAGCGCCATAAACACGGCCTGTACCGCCAGGATCGCCACCATCGGCAGCGCCAGCGAGGCCAGTTCCCACAGTTTGAGGCTCATCAGCGCCATCGCCAGGAACAGCGACAGGCTGACGTTCCCCAGCACGGACACTGCGCGCTCAAAGACGCGGTAGAAGCCCATCTGCGCCAGACCGTTGCTCAGGATCACCCCGATAAACAGCACGCAGACAAAGGTTGGCAGTTCGAAAGCCGTTCCCGCCAGCCATTGCGCAACGATTTTGCCCACGGTGAGGCAGATAGCAATCATGGCGATGGTTTCAATCATCACCAGCGAGGTGATGCTGCGGCCAACGTCCGGTTTTTCAAACGCGGTCGGCACCATTTCATCGTCTGGCCTGCCTTCCGGCGTGGTGGAGTGTTTCACAAGATAGCGCGCCACCGGGCCACCAATCAGGCCGCCAAGCACCAGACCAAAGGTCGCGCAGGCCATCGCCACTTCCGTTGCGTTTTCAAAGCCATAGCGTTCGATGAACAGCTTGCTCCACGCCGCGCCCGTTCCGTGGCCGCCTGAGAGGGTAATCGACCCCGCCAGCAGACCCATCAGCGGATCCAGCCCCAGCAATGACGCCATACCGATGCCGATGGCGTTTTGCATCAGAAGCAGGCCCACCACAACAATCAGAAACACGCCCAGCACCTTGCCACCCGAACGCAGGCTTGCGAGGTTAGCGTTCAGGCCGATAGTGGCAAAGAAGGCCAGCATCAACGGATCTTTCAGGGACATATCAAAATCGATTTCCCAGCCCATACTTTTTTTCAGTATCAGCAGGGCCAGCGCCACCAGCAAACCACCGGCGACGGGTTCAGGAATGGTGTACTTTTTCAGAAAGGAAACACTGTGTACCAGCTTGCGACCAAGCAGAAGAACCAGCGTTGCGGCAACAAGGGTCGACAACGTATCGAGATGAATCATAAAAGGCTCCTGTTATGCGCGTATTCCATACACACGCGGCGTTATCCTGGGCCGGGTGATGCTCGTCATGAGCCGCCGGCGCGAAAAGTGTAATTTTTTTTTGCTGTTCGTTGTAGAAAAGCTGCTCACACCGGCAGATTTTCTCTCTTTTTTTTGCTGGCAATCGTTTGCTTTTACCAGGTGGTCAGCTAAAATGCCCGCTTTTCCACCGTGGGATTGCCGCCGATGTCTGTTAACACTCTGGAGTCTGCTAATGCGCAACCGATTGCGCAGAAGCAAAACAGCGAACTGATTTACCGCCTTGAAGATCGTCCCCCGCTGCCTCAAACCCTGTTTGCCGCCTGCCAGCACCTGCTGGCGATGTTCGTTGCGGTCATCACGCCGGCTCTGCTGATTTGCCAGGCGCTAGGGTTACCGGCGCAGGATACGCAACACATCATCAGTATGTCTCTGTTCGCTTCCGGCGTGGCCTCCATCATTCAAATTAAAGCCTGGGGTCCGGTGGGTTCAGGTTTGCTGTCGATTCAGGGCACCAGCTTTAACTTTGTGGCTCCGCTGATCATGGGCGGTACGGCACTGAAAACCGGCGGCGCAGATGTCCCGACGATGATGGCGGCGCTTTTCGGCACCCTGATGCTGGCAAGCTGCACAGAGATGTTCATCTCCCGCGTTCTGCACCTGGCGCGCCGGGTGATTACCCCGCTGGTCTCCGGCGTGGTGGTGATGATTATCGGCCTGTCGCTGATTCAGGTGGGTCTGACCTCCATCGGGGGCGGCTACGCGGCAATGAGCGACCATACCTTCGGCGCGCCGAAAAACCTGCTGCTGGCAGGCGTGGTGCTGGCGATCATTATTCTGCTTAACCGCCAGCGTAACCCGTACCTGCGCGTGGCATCGCTGGTGATCGCCATGGCGGCCGGTTACCTGCTGGCGTGGGCGCTGGGTATGCTCCCGGAAAACACCACCCCACCCAACAGCGCGTTGATTACCGTGCCAACGCCGCTCTACTATGGCCTGGGCATTGACTGGAGTCTGCTCCTGCCGCTGATGCTGGTCTTTATGATTACCTCGCTGGAAACCATTGGCGATATCACCGCCACCTCCGACGTGTCCGAGCAGCCGGTCTCCGGCCCGCTGTACATGAAACGTCTTAAAGGCGGCGTGCTGGCGAACGGACTGAACTCGTTTGTCTCGGCGGTGTTCAACACCTTCCCGAACTCCTGCTTCGGCCAGAACAACGGCGTGATCCAGCTGACCGGCGTGGCCAGCCGCTACGTGGGCTTCGTGGTGGCGCTGATGCTCGTGGTCCTCGGCCTGTTCCCGGCGGTAAGCGGATTTGTACAGCACATTCCCGAGCCGGTGCTGGGCGGCGCGACGCTGGTCATGTTCGGTACTATCGCGGCCTCCGGCGTGCGTATCGTCTCCCGCGAGCCGCTGAACCGCCGCGCAATCATGATTATTGCGCTGTCTCTCGCCGTAGGGCTTGGCGTCTCCCAGCAGCCGATGATTTTGCAGTTTGCCCCGGACTGGGTGAAAAACCTGCTCTCTTCCGGCATCGCCGCGGGCGGTATTACCGCTATCGTGCTGAATCTCATTTTCCCGCCTGAAAAGAACTGATCCCCACACGGCAGGCTGTCAATGCCTGCCGTGACATCTCTTTACACCATTCCCGCCTTGAGCATTGCGCATAATTCGTGCATAACACCCTTATGTGCGTTTCGCGGGAGGGAAGACCATGAAATTTATTGGAAAGCTGCTTATCTATCTTCTGGTAGCCCTGCTCATTGTAGTGCTAGCCTTTTATTTTCTGCTCCAGACCCGCTGGGGCGCATCGCAGGTCAGCAGCTGGATCACGGTGAATACCGATTACGAGCTCAACTTTGACCTGATGGATCACCGCTTTTCATCCCCTTCTCACATCCTTCTGGAAAACGTTACCTTCGGACGAGATGGCAAACCGGCCACGCTGGTCGCTAAAAAAGTGGATATTGGCTTAAGCAGCCGCCAGATCACCGACCCGCTGCATATGGATGCCATCACCCTGTTCGATGGCACGCTGAATTTATCGCCGCAGACGGCGCCGCTGCCGTTCCAGGCCGACCGTCTGCAACTGAATAACATGGCCTTTAACAGCCCGAATACGGAGTGGGATCTCAGTGCGCAAAAGGTGACCGGCGGCGTCAGCCCGTGGCAGCCCGAGGCGGGGAACGTACTGGGGAAAAATGCGCAAATCCAGATGAGCGCCGGGTCGCTCACCCTCAACGGCATACCGGCCAACAACGTGCTGATTCAGGGACAACTCAACGGCAAAGAGGTGGCGCTGAATACCATCAGTGCCGATATGGCGCGCGGCTCGCTTACGGGCTCGGCTCTGCGTAATGCCGACGGTGGCTGGGTTATCAACACCCTGCGTCTGAATGAGATCCGCCTGCAAAGCGACAAATCGCTGCTGGATTTCTTCGCCCCTCTCTCCACCCTGCCTTCGTTACAGATTGGGCGGCTGGAAGTGACCGATGCCCGTCTACAGGGGCCAGACTGGGCGGTAACCGACCTCGATCTCAGCCTGCGTAACCTCACCCTGAGTAAAGGTGACTGGCAAAGCCAGGAGGGACGGTTATCCATGAACGCCAGCGAATTTATCTACGGCTCGCTGCATCTGTTTGACCCTATCCTGAATGCGGAATTCTCCCCGCAGGGCATTGCGCTGCGTCAGTTCACCTCCCGCTGGGAAGGGGGCATGGTGCGCACCTCCGGCAACTGGCTGCGCGAGGGTCAGGCGCTGGTGCTGGACGACGTTGCGATTGCCGGGCTGGAATATACGCTTCCGGAAAACTGGAAAACGCTGTGGATGGACCCGCTCCCGGCATGGCTGAACAGCGTGACGCTGAAAAAATTCGGCCTGAGCCGCAACCTGGTGATCGACATCGATCCGGCGTTCCCGTGGCAGATCACCTCCCTCGACGGTTATGGCGCTAATTTGCGGCTGGCGCAGGATCACAAGTGGGGCGTGTGGGGCGGTAACGCAACCCTCAACGGGGCGGCAGCGACCTTTAACCGCGTCGACGTGCGTCGCCCGTCGCTGGCGCTGAATGCCAACGCCGCAACGGTAAATATTACCGACCTGAGCGCCTTTACCGAGAAAGGGATCCTGGAAGCGACCGCCACCGTGTCACAGCTGCCACAGCGACAAACCACCGTGAGCCTGAACGGGCGCGGTGTACCACTCAACGTCTTGCAGCAGTGGGGCTGGCCAGCGCTGCCGATTACGGGCGACGGCAATATTCAGCTCACCGCCAGCGGCAGCGTGCAGGCGAATGCGCCGCTGAAGCCGACGGTGAACGGGAAGCTGAGCGCGGTGAATATGGATAAACAGCAGGTGCAACAGACGATGACGGGTGGTGTGGTGTCGACGGTGGCTCCGGCACAGTAAATAGCCGGGTGGCGGCTTCGCCTTACCCGGCCTACGATCTCATGTAGGCCCGGTAAGCTAAGCGCCACCGGGCATTTTTCCAGCTCAGAGGTGAACCACCACCTCATCCCCCTCGGCTTTCACCACCACACCCCACTCGCTGCCCGCATGTGAACCGCCTTTTACGCCGCCGACCTTCTGCACGTTGCGCAAGCACACCGACCAGTTTTGCGCATCTCCCGTGCCGGTAAAGGTCACGACGTCGCCCTGACGTGACGCCTTCAGCGTAAACAACACGGAACCGTCCGCCGCAGGCACTTCACTCACCGCCGTTGCGCCATCGCTCAGGTTGAAGAGCTGGAAGGCTGTCCCCTCATGCCACGCATAGTCCGGCTTCTGGTTATTATTGCCGAGCGCCAGCAGCGTGTTGTCGCGCACATAGACCGGCAGGCTCTGGAAATCGTGCTGCTGCTTATGCCAGCGGCTACCCTCGATTTCGTCGTTGTGCCACAGGTGCGTCCAGCGCCCTTCCGGCAGCCAGAACTGCACGTCGCCCGCCTCGGAGAACACCGGCGCCACCATCATTGAATCCCCCAGCATGTACTGACGGTCAAGATAGTCACACGCCGGATCGTCCGGGAACTCCAGCATCATCGCCCGCAGCATCGGCGTGCCGAACTCACGCGCCAGAGCCGCCTGACGATACAGGTACGGCATCAGCTGGCATTTCAGCTGCGTGAAGTGGCGCACCACGTCGCAGGACTCGTCATCGTACGCCCACGGCACGCGGTAGGATTTGCTGCCGTGCAGGCGGCTGTGGCTGGAGAACAGCCCGAACGCGCACCAGCGTTTGTAGACGTGCGCCGGAGCGGTGTTTTCGAACCCGCCGATATCGTGGCTCCAGAACCCGAAGCCGGACAGGCCAATCGACAGCCCGCCGCGCAGGCTTTCGGCCATCGATTCATAGTTGGCGTAGCAGTCGCCGCCCCAGTGTACCGGGAACTGTTGCGCACCCACGGACGCGGAGCGGGCAAACAGCACCGCCTCTTCTTCTCCCACCGTCTCTTTCAGCACGTTCCACACCAGCTCGTTATAGATGTAGGCGTAATGGTTGTGCATCTTCTGCGGATCGGAACCGTCGAACCACTGGACGTCCGTCGGGATACGCTCGCCGAAATCGGTCTTGAAGCAGTCGACTCCGATCTCCACCAGGCCTTTCAACTTGTCGGCGTACCACCGGCACGCGTCCGGGTTGGTGAAGTCGTAGATCGCCAGCCCCGGCTGCCATTTGTCCCACTGCCACAGGGAGCCGTCCGGGCGCTTCAGCAGGTAGCCCTTCTCTTTCAGCTCGCGGAAAATCGGGGATTTCTGGCCGATGTACGGGTTAATCCACACGCAGACCTTCAGCCCTTTCTCTTTCAGGCGGCGGATCATCCCTTCCGGATCGGGGAAGGTCACCGGGTCCCACTCGAAGTCGCACCACTGGAAGGCCTTCATCCAGAAGCAGTCGAAGTGGAAGACGTGCAGCGGCAGGTCGCGCCCGGCCATGCCGTCGATAAAGCTGTTCACCGTCGCTTCATCGTAGTTGGTGGTGAAGGAGGTGGTCAGCCACAGGCCGAACGACCACGCAGGCGGCAGCGCCGGACGGCCAGTGAAGCGGGTATAGCGGTTCAGCACTTCTTTCGGCGTCGGGCCGTCGATCACGAAGTACTCAAGATATTCGCCTTCCACGCTGAACTGCACCTTAGAGACTTTCTCGGAGCCCACTTCAAACGAGACGTTTTCCGGGTGATTCACCAGCACGCCGTAGCCGCGGTTGGTCAGATAGAACGGGATGTTTTTGTAGGACTGCTCGGTGCTGGTGCCGCCGTCGCGGTTCCAGGTCTCGACCGTCTGGCCGTTGCGCACCAGCGCGGTAAAGCGCTCGCCCAGACCGTAGACCGTTTCCCCCACGCCCAGATCCAGACGCTCAAAAACGTAATTGCGGTCGGTATTGCTGTCCTGCACGTAGCCGTTGTTTTTCAGCTGGCTGCCGGTAATGCGCTGGCCGTTGCGCAGGAAATCCAGCGCCCAAAACTCGCCTTTGGTGACGCGCACGCTGACGCTGCCGCTTTTCAGCTCGGCAAAATCGGCGTTGTTTTCGATCTCTACCTTCACGTCTTTCAGAACATTCAGCGGATAGTGCGGGCCGTTGTTTAGCGCGCCCTGGAAGTGCTCGATGCGCACCCCGACAATCCCTTCCTGCGGGGAAAACAGACGCACCGTGAACATCAACGTGTCGAGCTGCCAGGTGCGCTCACGCACGTCGCGCGGCGCAACATACACCACCAGGTCATTGCCCTGCTGCTCCACGTCGAACACCTGAACCGGACAGGTCACGTTCAGGCCCGGTTGAATAAGCCAGTTTCCATCACTGATTTTCATGCTTTCGTCCTCTTAATTCTGCAATTCTTTGCTGACCGGCAGGGTTTCAAATTCCTGCTGATTACGGCGCGCGCCCTGTGCCAGCTCGCCCAGGATTTTGGTCAGGAAGGGGGTTTTCAGCGTGTAGTAGCGTTTGGCGATGATGGCGCTCAGCACGTAGCAGACCGCCGGGGCCAGGGTAAACAGGCCGATAATGATGCTGATGGTCGCGCTGTTCTGGGTTTTGGCCGCCGCGTCGTAGCCGCCGCCTGCCAGCATCCAGCCGATCATCGCCCCGCCCAGCGCCAGGCCGAGCTTCAGCACGAACAGCGTGCCCGCAAAGCTGATGCCGGTCAGACGTTTGCCGTTGGTCCATTCGCCGTAGTCGACGGTATCGGACATCATTACCCACTGAATCGGCGTCACCAGCTGGTGCAGCACGCCGATAACGAAGATGAAGCCGAACATCAGCACGGTGGCATGCATCGGCACGAAGAACATCGCCACGCTGACCACCGCCAGCGCGGCGTTGGTCCACCAGAAGATGCTCACCTTGCACTTCCAGTCGGTGAGCGGTTTCGCCAGCGCGGAGCCGATCAGGTTACCGACGCAGTAGGTGGTGAGGAAGGCGACGAACACCTCCGGCGAGCCCATGATCCAGGTGCAGTAGTACATCATCGCGCCGCCGCGCACGCAGACGGCGAGGATGTTGAGGATGGTGAGCACGCCGACGATACGCCACTGGTCGTTTTGCCAGATGTCGCGCAGATCTTCACGCATGGAGGTGGTGCTCGGCGGCACCTGGATGCGCTCTTTGGTGGTGAAGAAGCAGAACGCCAGCATCAGGAACGCGACCACCGACAGCACGGCGATCCCGCCCTGGAAGCCGAACGCTTTATCGTCGCCGCCAATCAGGTTCACCAGCGGCATCATCAGCACCGTAGAGAGCATGCCGCCCGCCGTCGCCAGCACAAAGCGCCAGGACTGGAGGGAGATACGCTGCGTCGGGTCGTTGGTGATCACGCCGCCCAGCGCGCAGTACGGGATGTTGACCACGGTATAGAGCAGGGTCAGCAGCGTGTAGGTGATGGCGGCGTAAACCATTTTGCCGTTGAGGCTCAGGTCCGGCGTGGTATACGCCAGCACGCAGACGATGCCGAACGGGATAGCGCCAAACAAAATCCATGGACGGAACTTGCCCCAGCGGCTGCGGGTGCGGTCGGCAATCAGCCCCATGCACGGGTCGGAGATCGCATCCAGCGCGCGGGCCAGCAGGAACATGGTGCCGACAAACCCGGCGGGAATACCAAAAATATCGGTGTAGAAAAACATCATATAAAGCATAACGTTATCAAAAATGATATGGCTGGCGGCGTCTCCCATGCCGTAGCCAATCTTCTCTTTTACTGACAGTACTTCGCTCATATTTTTATCCTTCACGCTGTAGGGGGCGCTGAGACCGGTTACCGTTTTTTAAACCATTGTTTCAGGAGCGGGTATTGCGTTTTCTGGTTAAGAGATTACGTTTCTTGTTTTTTGTGATCGGGATAAAAGTTGATGAGCACGAAATGCTAACCTGAGGATTTTCTTAAGAATTAGCTGAAACAGGGGGATTCAGGTCAAAAGAGAGGTGAAAAAAGTGGTGTGGGGTATGTGGTAAATGCCTGAAAGTAGCTATAATGCGCCCCGCCTCCATGTAGCAATGCAGGCGCGGAAGATCGTCATCTCCGGTGAGGTGGCTGGACTTCAAATCCAGTTGGGGACGCCAGCGTTCCCGGGCAGGTTCGACTCCTGTGATCTTCCGCCAAAATCATTCTATTTTTCCTAATCTTGTTAATCCGTTCGGTTTATTAATTCCACTTACGTCTCTATGTTCCTTCTACTCTTAATGAAATTTAATATTTCCTATAATTGTTAAAAATGCACTATTTGTGCTCTTTTTTCACCTACCAGAATACAATATAAAATAAGCTTTGAAATTTTATTGGTAAAGGATTATTAATATCTATGCTCTGCTAACTGAACAGGACACGTAGCATTTAAAACAATCTGGTAACAGATTTAACATTAAGGTGAAATATGTCTCAGCAAAAAGGGAATTATTGTGCTTTTTATGTTTCTGAGCCTTTTAATCAGAGTTCATTAGGGGCACATGCAACTAAAGATTTTGTATATTATAATTTACTAAGATCATGGAAAGGTGCTGACGCCTCATTTCCATTTATTGATTCTCATAGCTCAACTTACAGTGTTCGGGATGGAAGTGATTGGGAAAAAACTCTTAAACCGAGATTACATCAAAGACTTAAAAATTCAAAAAACATAATTCTATTTTTAAGCTCTTCCACCATCAACTCAAGAGCGATAAGAGAAGAAGTTGATTATGCTATAAATGTTTTATCATTGCCTGTAATAGTAATATATCCAGAATTTGAAAATAAAGAAGATATACATGATGCTAATGGCTTCACGAAGAAAATAACTAATCTTTGGGATCTGCTTCCAATTTTCCGTGATTCTAAACACAAAGTTCCAGTAATGCACATTCCTCTAAAAAAGGAACTCGTACAATCAGCATTAAAAGATAAGGACTTCTTTTTAGGTAGCGCCGCTAAAAATATTGGATATTACTATAACTAATAACTTACCGCATTATGTTTTTATATAATGCGGTTTATTGGGACTCTTTATCATGAAGAAAGTAAAATTTTTCGATAGCAGAGTGAGAGATAAGTTCTCTAAGCATATATCAGCAATAAGTACACTCGCCTCTGTTTTATTAATTTTTTTTAATATACCGGAGAACAAAAAAATCATTTTATTCGCTGTTTTTTCGGCGTGTCTTTTTTTACTTTACTGCAAAATATGGTGGCACTTTAATAACCTTCAAGAGATTGAGTTGGATGTTGAAGGTAGTAAAGTTTCAATTAAGACTGGAGACTTATTTTTACAGCCCGGTTTGAAATGTATAGCATTTAACGAGTATTTTGATACCAAGGTTGACGAAAAAATCATATCATCAACATCTTTAAACGGCCAATATATTAATAAGTTCTTCCCTAACTCGGTTAATGAGTTAGACAAAATAATAACTGAGTATGAATTTGAAGAAGAAGAAAAAATAGGTATTAATAATGAGAGAAGAGTAGGGAAAAAAGTAAAGTACTCTTTAGGAACAACTTGCGTTATTGATGATTATTTACTTACTGCCTTCAGCCATTTTGATAAAAACAATAAAGCATATCTTTCTATGCCAGATTATTTATCTTTTTTAATAACCTTCTGGGATAAAGTAAATAAAGTATATGCTCAAAGGAATGTATCTGTTCCTATCTTTGGTTCAGGAATCACACGAATAAAAGAGCATAAGAACATTAGTGATGAAGAACTTTTGAAGATCATGCTTTGGACATTCAGAATAAGTGAAATGAGATTTAAATATCCAGCTAAACTTTCTATTATTATAAATTATGACAAGATAAAAACCATCAATTTATTAGATATCAAATCTGCACGAAATGGAATTTAATTACAGCTCGATATTATCCCTTTGGTTTGACACCTCGGGCGACTAGCGCCTCCCTCGCCAGTTCCTTCAACCAGCTGGCGAGACTCACTCCTTCCTCAGCCGCCACAGCATCCAACTGTTCCTTCAATGCCGGATCAATACGCATCTTAAACTGCGGAGACTGCCCGCCGCCTTTTGGTTTTTTTTCGCGCGATATGATTGACATGAGGCCACCTATCCATCTACTCTGATACATATAGGAGGCCACCTAAACCTCCTGTATTTCAACGCCCCGATGTGCGGGAACACAACCGGAGCGTCTAACCTCACCAACTATCAAGGAGTTGATTATGGCTGATTCGCATTCTACCCCAGACACCGACCAATCCGGAACCGAGCGTTCGTTAATTGTGGGATACCGCCCGAATGTTTACGACAAATCTACGCCAAAAATCATCCTTTCCGGCAAGTGGCTGCGCGCGGCGGGGTTTGATACCGGGCAGCAGGTCACGGTAAAGGTCATGAAAGGATGCATCGTTCTGGTGGCGTATAACGAGCAGGAGCAGCGTTTGCAGGACGATTATAAACGGACGAAAGCAAAGCTTATTGAGATAGAGGACGCGCTTGCAGCGATCCAAATTCCACATGCTGGAAAGCGCCTCGCAAAATCAAATACAAACCACCTGGCTTAGCGGCTGTTTCTGGCATACTACCTGCCTGGTGCATTAGATGTGGAGGCGACATGGCAGATAAAGACGTAATCCAATCCCCGGTAGGCGAATTTGTTATGTTTGCCAGTGATGATGGAACGGTTCGCATCACATGTCGCTTTGAACATGAAACACTCTGGCTGTCGCAAGCAGCCATTGCGTCTCTTTACCAGGTCACCCCTCAAGCTATTACTCAGCATATTAAAGCTATTTATGAAGAAGGTGAGCTTGAACAAAAAGCAACTTGTAAGGCTTACTTACAAGTTCAGCAAGAAGGTCAGCGCAAGGTCAATCGCAACACACTTCACTATAGCCTGCCCGTCATTCTCGCCATCGGCTATCGCGTCCGATCCACGCGAGGTACACAGTTCCGCCAGTGGGCCACCCAAACGCTACAGGAATACCTGGTTAAAGGCTTCGTTATGGACGACGAGCGCCTGAAAAATCCGCCTGTGGGATCTTCCGCCGTCCCTGACTATTTCGATGAAATGCTGGAACGCATCCGCGATATACGAGCCAGTGAACGCCGGGTCTATCTTCGCGTGAGGGAGATTTTCGCATTAGCCGCTGACTATCAGCCGTCGCTCAAAGAAACCACGCAATTCTTTCAGACCATCCAGAATAAACTGCATTTTGCCTGCACTGGGCACACCGCTGCTGAGTTGATTCACCAACGTGCGGACGCCACTCAACCGCATATGGGGCTGACCAGCTATAAAGGCGAAGAAGTCCGTAAAAGCGATGTCACCACCGCAAAAAATTATCTGTCTCAGGATGAGGTGAGCGAGCTTAATCGCGTCGTTAATATGTGGCTCGATTTTGCCGAAGATCAGGCCAAACGCCGCAAGCAGGTATTTTTACGAGACTGGCAAACCAAGCTCGATCAGTTCCTGCAATTCAACGACCGGGACGTTTTAGAAGGCGCAGGAAAAATCAGCAAGAAAGCGGCTGATGAAAAGGCGTGCTCAGAATACATCGAATATGAAAAAAAGCAGCGCCTGCTGAAAGAGGTCGAAGGTGAGAAAGATATTGTCGGCTTATTAAAATGGGATAAGCAGGCTAAGCGCTAATCCCGGTATTCCTGCTCAGCTTCATATGCAACAGCGGAAACGGATTCCCCTGCCCGTCCAGCTCCGAGCGCCCGACCTGCTCAAACCCCATATAACGATAAAACGCCACCCCCTGCGGATTCTGCTCGTTCACATCCACTTCATTTACGCCGAATTCTGCAATGGCATATTGCAGCAGCATTTTCCCGATACCCTTCCCCCGGCTCGCATCATCCACAAACAGCATTTCACTGCGATTTTTATCCACGCCCAAAAAGCCGTGAATAATACCCACGTCATCCCGGGCAATCACAACCCTGAGATTAGGCAAATATGCGTTGAGCAATAACGGACGCAGCGCCGCGATATCGCTTTCCTGCAAAAAGCGGTGCGTGGCGCGAACGGACGACTCCCAGACTGCGACGAGGCGTTCAAATTGTGAAGGGTGTGCGGCTTCTATTTTCATGGTGATATTCCGGTTGAGTAAAGTTTCAGGGCAGCAATGTAATGATATTCAGCTCTGCGACGTGCGCCACACGCCAGGCGTACAACCGTACTCCGTATGAAAATGACGAATAAAGTGCGCGCAGTCGCTGAACCCCATCCGCTGCGCAATATCCGTCACGCTTTGCTGTGAGTTCTTCAGCAGCCAGCAAGCATAGCGCAGCCTGGCGCTGCGGATAAATTCGCGGGCCGTTTTGCCGAATTCTGCGTGGAACAGGCGGTTGAGCTGGCGTTCACTCAATGCCACTTCTCGCGCAAGCCCGGCGGTGGTGAGCGGCCGGGTCAGGAACTGTTCAATCAGCATGACGGCGCGGCGCAACCGCGAGTCAGGGATAAGCGCAAGATTCGCCGGACGTGGGGTGGCAATTTCATGCGGAACGAGCGACAAACGCTGACAGGTGGTGCTGGCGATATCATCCCCGGCATGGGCGCGGATAAGCTCAGTTGCCAGCGTCAGGGTGGAAATACCGCCCGGGCAGGTCAGCACATCGCCATCGTCGATGAAATCATACCCTTGCTCAGCATAAACCAGCGGGAAAGCCTGCCGAAATGCATCAAGGTGGAAAGGATGGATGGACGCTCGTCGTTCATTCAGCAATCCTTCCTGTGCGAGGACAAAACTGCCGGTGCCAATGCCAATGAGCGGAACCCCGGCATGGTGGGCATGTGCCAGATACGCTTTATCCCCCTGATACCCTAAGTCCAGATACTGCAATTCACCGCCGATAACAGCAAGGTAGTTAAAACTGTCCGGCGGCGCATGGGTGGAATCCGGTCTCATGATAATCCCCGCATTGCTGATAATCGGGATATCAGGAAATTCACTTATCAGGCTGATTTTAAATGCTAATTTATCCTGAGCTTTCGCTGCATAACGCAGCGCCTCCAGCAATCCGGAGACGGCCAGGAGTGAATAACGGGGCCATAATATCAACCCAATATGCAGACACTTTTCCGGTACTGATTTTCCCCCATCGGAGGAGTCAAATACACTTTTCATTTACTTGCCAAATTTAAAATTAATTACATTATCGCAACATGATCTGTCGCACTTTATATTTCTAAGATAATGCTGATATTTTAAATCAAGCATAAATGAGACGGGAGGAAAATATAATGTTTTTCTCGTTTATATCATTCTTTTTTTGAACCACGACACACATATGTCGGTAATGTTCCTAAGGTAAAGATATAGTTACCATTATGTTGTTCATTGATCCGCATATAAATACTCTTGCCCGGATAGACAAAAAATTGCGGTTCATATTTTTCCAGCCAGCTGTCGTCAACATTATCGTCCGGGAACGTCATATTTTTTTCTGACGTCAGCAAATAGAGATGATCTTGTCTCTCCACCCGAAAGGAAATTTTCCTGTCGATGGTTTTACCCGGATCGCTCTTTGCCCGGCCATTCATGCTCAGGGTGCCGAATTTCCCGTCGAAGGTGTAATTCAGCCAGACCGTCAGCGTCTCATCCGGATGGTGCTGGACCAGATTAGCCTGGCATGAAAAAGGCTGAACGTAAGTTCGGTGCCACAGGTAATAGCCCGTCAGCACGCCTGCGGTGACGAGGCCCGTCACGATGATATACAGCATCTGCCGAAAACGAGTCATGCTAGCTATCCTTCAGGAAATAATCAGATATACAGCGGTTCGGTTCTTTCATTGGCCGGTCGCAGCGAATAACCGACGCACGAGGAAGCAGAGCGTACCAGCTGATGTAAACCCAGGGATATTGCGCGCATTCAGCCTTGAATTGTTCCACATAGGTCAGCGCGGAAGCGCGTTCAGCGTGAGTCTGAATGTCGTTCGCAAGATAAACGCGACAGGCTCCGACGGATGCCGCAAAACGGTAATCCTCAACAAAACGGTTTTCTGTGGCGTTCATATATCCCGTCACGCCTGCCCCGGCCAGGACGATCAATAGCCCCATGACAACAGCCAGCCAGCGCGTGGGCTTCCTGGCAACGGGCGTTGCTGGCGCGGAGGATGCAGAGACCTCCTCGATCGCTGGCGCCTCCACACATTGTTCCTCTGCGGGTTGAGACGCGACAGGTGAAGACTCTCTGACGGTTATTTGCGTGTCGCTTGCCAGCGTCAACCCAATCCGCGGAATGGTAACGATAGGGTCAGTTTCAAAACCAATCTTTTTGAGCCCTTTGCGCAGGATGGAGATGTTCTGGTAATAGGTATTGGAGGAGACAAGCATGCCGCGGCTTTGCCAGACAACATCAAGGAACTCTTGCTGAGTGACAATCGACCCCGCTCTGTCGATTAATAACAACAGGCATCGGCCTGCTGGCGAATTTAACACAACCACACGGTCAGGATTGTTGATATCACGTAACGTGCTGGCCGCAGGATGAAATTCGACGATATTATTTATAATGTAATGCTTATGCATAGGGGCAGTATGAATTCTCCGGTTAACAGATGTTGAACCTGGGTCACCGCATGTATGGGATGACATTCACGTCGGGATTAATGTGACTGATTAACGGCATGCTGTATATCTTCGCCATTGGCGAAAAATCTTAATTTATATTTCATCCCTTAAGCTTCACTGAACCTGCATAAGAACTCAACCCTTGTAGAATGCGGCTTGCAGAGCCACTTCATCCGCGCTCATCCTCATTATGATGTTTTGTGAAGTGAATTTCCGCTCCACAGAAGTATCTCACTACCGGCAGCATCTCATTTATCAGAGCCTCACCTTTTGGCGCACTCCTCGCCTCTTGACATTGACAAATACCTACATAAAAAAACATTGTACGCCACGGACAT
Source organism: Enterobacter cloacae complex sp. IR5401 (assembly GCF_049238425.1). Taxonomy (NCBI): domain Bacteria; kingdom Pseudomonadati; phylum Pseudomonadota; class Gammaproteobacteria; order Enterobacterales; family Enterobacteriaceae; genus Enterobacter; species Enterobacter cloacae complex sp. IR5401. The sequence goes on from NZ_JBMKHN010000006.1 coordinate 153,841, forward strand.
GCGTGTCTGAAATATTCAGCACCCTTAAGCCTTAACTTTTCTCAACCAGAACAATATCAATAACTTATGTGGTTTTTGTATGCTTTTCAGCCACCTTTCTATCAGTTTTTATCGATGATAACATTCGTAAATTGTTATTCCCCGTCAGCAACTTCACACCCGCACTGACACCAGACGACAAACTCCTTACAAAACATTTATCAAAGCTAAATTTTCATTAAAAATAGAAGCTATCATAATTTACAGAAAGCGAAGCGGAATAAGACCAATCAGAGGGAAGCGTCGTAACCGGTCTCGATCTTAGTAATTAATACAATTTTAGATTAATTCAGATTACCTCTTTATTGGCCGACGTATAGTAGGCCTACACTATGCAATACGTCATTGCTTCGAGAATACTGGCGATAACCTTATAAATAATTCGCCTGATTACTATTATAAATCGAGGATTAACATGACGAACAATAGCCAAATAACACAGCATATAACTGTTGCACTGATGGGCGGCGATCATTATGCAAGAAACGGCATTAAAACATTATTAAGCAGCATCCGCGACGACCTTCACATCATTATCATCGAAGGAGGTTATCAGGAACTGGATAAGGCGCTGTCGTCGATTCGTGTCGATATCTTATTTATATCCGGCGCAGAGAAATACCATACAGGGTATGACTCACTGAAATATTTAAAAAAAATCAAAGCCACGCACCCTGAAGTGATGATCTGCCTGTACTCAACCTCTGCCCATTCCCTGTTATGGGTCCGGGAAGATATTGATGCCTATATCTCGCTACAGAACACGGTTTATCAGTGGCGGATAAAGCTAGCAAAAATGGTCGATAGCCATTATCGGCCCCAAAAGCAGCCAGCGGCGTTATCGCTGACGCCTGGAGAAAGGAGGGTATTAAAGGAACTCAGGAACGGACTGGATATACGTTACATCGCAGAACTGGAGAAACTTTCTTATCGCCGCGTGAGCGCCTTAAAAAGCTCAGCGATAAGGAAACTCGGGCTCAGGAATAAGACAGATTTGCTGGTCTTTTTAACCAGTTAGACCTGCCGCTTTCAGAGCAAATCTCGTAATAAAAAAACCAAGGAACTATGAAATGAAAGCACGCCTTACTTGCCATTCTCTGCTGGCATTAAGCATTGCCGCCCTGCTGCCAGCGGGCTCAGCACTGGCCGCCACCACCAGCGGCGGCACGGTTAACTTCAGCGGTAAAGTGGTGACCTCCGCCTGTGCCATCAGCGCCGGTAGCGCCAATATCGACGTCGACATGGGGGAAGTGCGTACCGCCACGCTGGCTGCCGCAGGCAGTGAAGCCAGTACCGCAAAAGCCTTCTCCATCACGCTGGAGGATTGCGAAATCGCCGATACCTCCGCGTCCACGGAAAATAACCCCATCGCCGCAACGACCGTGGCTATCACCTTCACCGGTACGCCGGACAGTACCGATGTCAATAGCCTGGCCGCGGGAGTAAACGGCGGCGCGGGCTCGGCGCAGCATGTCGCTATCCGTCTTTATGACGAACAGGGCAACGTCGTCAGGCTGGGTGAGCCGGCAGCAGCGATCCCCCTGCGTGCGGGGGCGAACACCCTGAACTTCAGCGCGAAATATTACTCCCCACTGGGCAACGCCACGGCGGGTGATGCCAGCGCGGTCGCCACCTACACCGTGACCTATTCGTAATCTTCAGGCCCGGTCTGCTGACCGGGTCTGACTCAGCTTTCAGGAGACGCACAATGCGCGTAAACACATGGATTTGTCTGGCTGGCACGTTATGTTCATCCGCCGTGTACGCAGGCGGCGTGGGGTTAGGCGCAACGCGGCTGGTCTACGCAGGCGCGGCTACGCAGATGATGATGCAGGTAAGAAATACCCACCCTGATGCCACGTTCCTGATCCAGTCATGGATGGAAGACGAGAAAGGGAGCCGTACCAACGACTTCGTCATCACGCCGCCGCTGTACGTCATGAAGCCCGCCAGCGAAAGCGCGGTGAAAATCATGTTCAGCGGCAACGCCCTGCCATCCGATCGCGAGACGCTGTACTGGATGACGGTCAAAGCTATCCCACAGCAGGTTAAAAACGGTTCCGGCAATTCGCTGCAATTCGCCTCTGCCAACCGCATCAAGGTCTTTTATCGCCCGGAGCGGCTCAGGGAAGGTGCAGGGGAGGCATGGAAAAACCTTGCCGGCGCCTACCGCGCGGGCAAGGTCACGCTGACCAACCCAACGCCGTATTACCTCACCACCATTAACGTGAAAATTGATGGCAGGCCGGTATCGCCCGTCATGGTACCGCCGAAAGCCAGCGTGACGCTGGCAGACACCTTCAGCCATGCGAGCAGCATGAGCTACCAGACGATTAACGATTATGGGGCCTGGACGCCCGTCACCCGCACGTCATTGTCCCAATAATAAAAACAGTAAGGCGTGACCACATGAAAATTAAAATCCTGTGCGCCACGGCGATCGCCCTGGTGATTCGGCAAGCCGTGGCTGCCGAAAGCGAGCTGCAATTTAATCCTGCGTTTCTCAACGGCGAGCGCGCCAACAGCGCCGATCTCGCCTGGGTCAACGCCGGGAGCGCGTTGCCGCCGGGCGAGTACAATCTTAACGTGTATATCAACACCCAGTTCGCGTTCACAGGTAACGTCACGTTTCGCGTCGCTGAAAGCACCGCCGGTGAAGCCCTGCCGTGCCTTACGCCTGCACAATTCGCCGCACTTGGCATCGACAGCCGTCAGGCTAAAGGGGGTGAGCTGCCGCCTGCGCAGCGCTGCATTTTTTTAACCCAGTCATTCGCCGATACCCGGTTTGATTTTGACCAGAGGACGCTTACCCTCAACTTCACCGTACCGCAAAGCGCGATGCGCGCTCTGCCGCGCGGATACGTCAGCCCGGAGAGCTGGGAATCCGGCATCCCTGCCGCGTGGCTGAACTATGTGGTCAATGGCGCGAATAATGACTACCGGGGCGAGACGCGCACGCGGGAACAACAGCTGTTTGTGAGCCTGAACAGCGGCGCCAACCTGGGCGCATGGCGGCTGCGTGATTTCACCACGTGGACCAAAGAGAGTAACGAGCTCACCCACGTCCAGACCTGGCTACAGCGGGATATCCGCGCCCTGCGTGCCCAGGTTTACGCCGGTGAAACGTTCACCTCCTCGCAGGTGTTTGACGCCGTTGGCCTGCGTGGGATTGCCCTGAAGACCGATGACAATATGTTGCCCGCCAGCCTGAGCGGTTACGCGCCTGAAGTGCGCGGCATCGCGCGCAGCAATGCCACGGTGACGGTTCGCCAGAACGGTAACGTCATCTATCAAACCTCCGTTCCGCCAGGGGCGTTTGTGCTGAAAGATCTCTATCCGACCTCTTCCGGCGGCGACCTCGCGGTCACCATTCAGGAGAGCGACGGTAGCCAGACGCAATACACCCTGCCCTTTGCCAGTGTGCCGAATCTGGTGCGTAACGGTCAGGTCAAATATGCTCTGGGGGCGGGGAAATACCGTCCTGCGGGCAATCAGATCTCGCCCTCCTTCGCGCAGGGCGAGCTGTTCCTGGGCTGGCGATACGGCCTCACGTTTTATGGCGGGGCGCAGTTTTCCGATCGCTACACCGGCCTGGCCTTCGGGATCGGGCAGAATCTCGGCCACTTTGGCGCCTACTCCCTCGACCTCACCCATGCCCGCAGCCAGCTGGCTGATAACCAGCACTACACCGGGGATTCGGTGCGCCTGCGGTACAGCAAGCTGCTGAACGATATCGGGACGCGGGTCAATTTCTTCTCGCTGCGTTACTCAACGGCAGGGTTTTATACCCTCAGCGATACCACTTACAAAGGCATGGCGGGCGGAGCGCCAGAACAGACCGTGGAAGACGATGGCACCGTCACCACTCACTACGACACGGTTTACAACCTGCATATGTCGCGTAAGGCAAAAAATCAGCTGCTGTTGTCGCAGCCGATGGGCGAATACGGCGCGCTGTCGCTGTCCTGGGATCAACAAACCTACTGGAATACGTCAAAAACCACGCAAAGTTTGCAGTTCGCGTGGAACGCGACGTTTCGTAACCTGTCGCTTGGCATCAGCGCCCAGCGTAGCTCTGGCCTGTACGACAACAAGAAAGACAATATCCTCGCGTTGTCCCTGTCGGTGCCGCTGGGTAATCCGGCGCTGTCGACCCGTCTCCGTTTTACCGCTACCCATGCGGATCCCGCTGGCACCACCGCCAGTACCGGTGTCAGTGGTTATCTGCCGGGGCAGGAGAATCTTTTCTATAGCGTCAACCAGCGCTACAGCGCGCAGCAGCACTACGGCGGCGATGCCGCGCTGCAATACGAGGGCGCGTGGGGAGACTATAACCTGGGCTACAGCTACGCCGGTGACTCCCGCAACCTCAGCTACGGGATGAGCGGCGGAGCGGTGCTGCATGAGGATGGTCTGACGCTGAGCCAGCCGCTCGGGAACACCAATATTCTGGTGAAAGCCCCGGGCGCCAGCCATGTCGCCGTGCTCAACCACAAGGGCATCAAAACCGACAGCCGGGGCTATGCGGTGATCCCGTACGCCACGCCGTATCGCGTTAATCAGGTTGCGCTGGATGTCACCACCGTGGGCAATGACGTGGAGCTTGAGAACGCCATCGCCAATAAAATCCCCACCGACGGGGCACTGGTTCGCGCCACCCTCACCACGCGTCAGGGGGCAAAAGCGATGTTTATCGTACGTCACGCTAAAGACGTGCTCCCCTTCGGCACGCTGGTCTCGTCAGAGAATGACAAAGCCAGCGGTATCGTCGGCGACGGCGGCAGCGTGTATCTGACCGGCCTGTCAGCGCAGGGAACCTTGCATGCCGTATGGGGACGCGACAGCGCCCAGCGCTGCACGATCCGCTATGCGTTGAACCCGCAGAATTATCACGCCCGCACCGGGCTTTATTCCCAGGAGGCCATATGTCAGTAACCGTCCGTTTCCTCCCCCTGATCCTGCTGATGGTCATCACCGTCCCCGCGCGCGGCTATGACGTGCTGGTTTCCGTGACCGGCAACGTGATCGGCAATACCTGCATTGTCTCGGAAGATTCGAAGGAGCAAAACGTGCCGCTGGGCACCCTCGGCGTGAAGCAATTTAGCGAGGCGGGGGCGGTCAGCAATATCAAAACGCCCTTCACGCTCACCCTTGAAGCGTGCGGCCCCACCTTTGCTGGCGTGAAAATCCGCTTCAGCGGTACGCCGGATGACGAAAACCCGCAGCTTCTGAAAGTCGCTGACGGTGGCGCGACCGGCGTGGCAGTGCAGATTCTGGATAAAGACAGCGTACTTATCCCGCTGGACACCCAAACCGCTGCTTACGGCGCGGCGGGGGATGACAGCGTAAAAATGACCTTCTATGCGCGACTGGCCGCCACGGGTGCGCCGGTCAATGCCGGAGACGTTTCGGCAGTGGCGACCTGGACGACGGAGTATCAATAATGCGTTTACTGTTTTTAGCCCTGTTTTTTATGTCCTCTCAGGCACTTGCCCTCTCCTGGACATCGGATATCACCCTTTCGCCAACACCCATGTCATGGTCCGGCCCGGCAGACTCCATCGTGCCTGGAAAGACGATCGGCTCTGAATGGAGCGCCTCTGCGAGCGTCTCGGAAGTGTTCTGGTGCGGCCTGGTATTTACCTGCTCCAAAGGGACGCTGGAGCCGAGCAGCAGTATAACCGCCACCGGCATCACGGTTATTCTTGATGGCGCAAATTACATGGTATTTGAAACGGGCGTGCCCGGCATCGGCTTCATTCTTGGGCTCAAAGATTATAACGGCACCACCTATGTGCCGATGCAGACGGGCATTACGCAGAGCTATCCGGCCGATGGGACTAACGGTTACGCCACCGCACTGGGCTGGTCGGCAAAAGTGACGTTTATCAAGACCGGCGTTCCGCTGAAATCCGGCGTATACCAGACCCCGACCATTAACGCGGCGATCCTGACGGCCTATAACAACGAAGTGAAAACCGCGCAGGTGATCATCAACCCCACCACCATCACGGTGACGGCAAGCGGCTGCACGGTAGGCACAAAAAGCGCCAACGTCGACCTGGGCACCATTGATGTTCACACGCTGCCCAGCGTAGGCAGCACCTCGCCGTCAGGGGAGTTTAACGTCAGCCTGACCTGCGATGAGAACGTGGCGGTTAACGCAGTGATGACCGATCAGACCACACCGTCAAATACCTCGTCGGTCGTGACGCTGACCGGGGACTCCACGGCCTCCGGCATTGGCGTGCAGTTTTTCTATAACGGTACCGGGCCGCTGATGATGGGGCCAGACAGCTCGGCCGCAGGCACGACGGGACAGTTTTTCATCCAGACCACCAGCGCAGCACAAACGCTATCCCTGCCGTTCCAGGCGCAGTACATCCGAACCGGAGACCTGGTCCCCGGCTCGGCCAATGCCCTGGCAAGCATCACCTTTTCGTATCAGTAGGTTAGTGCTTCACCCACACCAGCTGATCGACCCGGAAGCCCAGACCGCGTGCGGTGTTCAGGTAGTCCTGTTTTACCGCATCCGGAATGGTCGGGGTGCGCGATAAAATCCACAGGTAGTCACGGTTCGGGCCGCTGACCAGCGCGTACTGGTACTTATCGTCCAGCTTGATCACGTTATAGCCGCCGTAGAACGGGCCGAAGAACGATACCTTCAGCGCAGCCGTAGTCGGTTCGCCGGTAAAGTACGCCTTTCCTTCGCTCTCATTCCATTTGTTCTTCACCGGATCATAGCCGCGGTTCAGTACGCTGATACCGCCATCGCTGCGCTTGCCGTACGTCGCGGTGACCTGTTCCAGACCGCGCTCAAAGCGGTTTTCCAGTCGGGCGACTTCATACCATTTGCCGAGATAGCGGCTGGCATCAAAGCCGGTAATGGGCTGCACGCCTTTCGGCGGCGTGGGAGATTTACAGGCAACCAGAGTCAGCGCAATGGCGACACCGGTAACTACAGGCCATAGCCTCATGAGAACTCCTTTCATTTACGCGGTTGGACGTTAAGTGTAGCGCACCCGTGCGGCGCTTCATCCCGTCGGAGAATATTCGTAGTATATTGAGACAACTCCTTCTCTTCGGATGCAGACATGGCTTACTCCATCGGCGAATTCGCCAGACTCAGCGGCATCACCGCCACCACGCTGCGGGCGTGGCAGCGACGCTATGGCTTGCTCAAACCCGAGCGTACGGACGGCGGTCACCGCCTGTACAGCGATGAGGACGTTCAGCAGGCGCTGAAAATCCTCGACTGGGTAAAAAAAGGCGTACCCATCGGTCAGGTTAAATCACTGCTGGAACGCCCTGCGCCGCGCCGCGCCAATAACTGGCAAACCCTGCAACAGGCCATGATGCAAAAGTTGCAGGAGGGGAAAATTGAATCCCTGCGTCAGATGATTTACGACGCCGGACGCGAATACCCAAGGCCAGAGCTGGTCACTAACGTGCTGCGTCCGTTGCGCAGCCAGATATCGGCCAACGTCGCCGCCGCCATGACGCTGCGTGAGATCCTCGACGGCATCCTCATCGCCTATACCTCGTTTTGCCTTGAGGGCGATAAAAAAGCGCCGGGCGATAACGTTCTCATCAGCGGCTGGTACCTCAACGACCCGTGTGAGATCTGGCTTGAAGCCCTGACGCGCACCGGCCAGGGCCACCGCATCGACATCCTGCCGGTTCCCCCTGCCGCGCTGGCCCCGGAAATTTTCCCGGATCGCAAATGGCTGCTGGTCACCAGCGGCAAACTCACCGCCGCGCGGAAAAAGCAGGTTGCGCAGTGGCAGCAGCAGGTTTCCCTTGAGGTAATTATCCTCTGATTATTTTCTGCTGTGGCAATCTTCACGAAAAGTTGAATATTTTTTCGCGCAGCGAGTGCTAACGTTTTCCTGTCACCGACAACTCAACAGGAAAACACGATGAAAAAGACACTCCCTCTGATGATGCTGGCTGCAATGGCTTTCGCGCCTGCCGCATTCAGCGCCCCGGCAGGCACCCTGAGCGTCCACGTTCTGGACCAGCAAACCGGTATGCCGCCAGCGGATGTGACCGTTACGCTGGAGAAGCAGGAGCAGGACAAGTGGACCCCGATTGCCAGCGGTAAAACCGACCACGACGGGCGCATTAAATCGCTTTATCCGCAGGATCAGGATATGGCACCTGGCGTGTATAAAGTGACCTTCAAAACCGCCGATTACTTCCACGGCAAAAAGCTGGACTCCTTCTTCCCGGAAGTGCCGGTGCTGTTCACCGTCACCCGCACCAATGAAAAACTGCACATCCCGCTTCTGCTCAGCCAGTACGGTTACTCAACCTACAAGGGCAGCTGATTGCTCTTGATTTTAAAGACGATTAAAAAATAATCCCGCCAATACTTGGACAAACTCGCATTGTTGTGTAACTTTTAGATATGAGATCGGGAGGTGCACACCATGACAACAAAACCTGTGCTGGGTATTAGCGGATGTTTGACCGGTTCCGCCGTTCGCTTTGACGGCGGGCATAAGCGTATGGGCTTTGTGATGGATGAGCTGGCGCAGTGGGTCGCTTTCCGCCCGGTATGCCCTGAAATGGCTATCGGCCTGCCCACGCCTCGTCCGGCGCTGCGCCTGGTGATGACCACCGGCGGCGAGACAGAAATGCGGTTCAGCAAAGCGCCCCACGATGACGTCACGCAGAAGATGGCCGCATTTACGGCAGATTATTTGCCGAAAATCGGCGATCTGTCGGGGTTTATCGTCTGTGCAAAATCCCCCAGCTGCGGCATGGAGCGCGTGCGGCTGTACGACGAAAACGGCAACCGGGGCCGCAAGGAGGGTGTCGGGCTGTTCACCGCCTCCCTCCTTGAAACTTTCCCCTGGCTGCCCGTCGAAGAAGACGGTCGCCTGCACGATCCGGTACTGCGGGAAAACTTTGTTGAGCGCGTTTTTGCCCTCCACGAACTGAACGTAATGCGTAAAAATGGCCTGACGCGCCGTGCTCTGCTGGACTTTCACAGCCGCTATAAGCTTCAGCTTCTGGCGCACCATCAGGCAGGCTACCGTGAAATTGGCCCGTTCGTGGCATCACTGCACGAGTGGGACGATCTGGACGCGTATTTCGTGGCCTATCGCGACAAACTGATGACCATCCTGAAAAAACCTGCTTCGCGGAAGAATCACACTAACGTGCTGATGCACATTCAGGGCTATTTCCGTAACCAGCTGAACAGCCGCCAGCGCGGAGAACTGCGTGATGTGATCCTGCATTACCGGGACGGACTGCTGCCGATCCTCGCGCCGCTGACGCTGCTTAAGCATTATCTGGCTGAATACCCTGACCGGTATCTGATGACGCAAAACTACTTTGATCCCTATCCTGATGATTTGGGTCTGCGTCTGGCCGTTACCTGATAAGAAAGAAGCGAAGGCCCCATTGACCCACAGAGGCCCAAAGCTGTACCCCGTTTAGACGACACCCTCACTGTCGTCTTTTTTTTGCGCTCAGCGTAAAATACTGTAATTCTGTACAGGTTAAGCGTGCACAGCGGAGTAACCCGATGATCAAAAATCTGCATATTCAAAACTATCGCTCAATTCGCGATATGTCGCTTGAGCTGGAACAGCTCAATATCGTGTTCGGCCCCAACGGCACCGGAAAATCCAATATTTATAAGGCGATTTACCTGATGCACAGCGCGGCGCAGGGGCAATTCTCCCAGGCGCTGGCAAACGAGGGGGGCATTTTGAAAGTGTTCTGGGCGGGCAAAACCCGCAGCGACCAGCTGCGGCGCATGAACCTGGCGGTGGAAACGGAAACCTATGAATATGAGCTTCAGGTCGGGTTCGTGGAAAAGCTGCCCTACCCCTCACAGTTTCAGCTCGATCCGGTGATCAAAGAGGAATCTATCTGGCTGAGCGGCCAGCACCGTCGTCCGTCGTCACAGCTGATGAAGCGTAAGAACCAGGCCGTATTCCTGAACAACGTACATCACGAAAAAGTGACCCACAGCGGTACGCTGTATGAGAACGAGTCAGTGTTCGGTCAGCTCGGTGAACCGCACCTCTACCCCGAAGTGTCGCAGATGCGTGAGTCCCTGCGTAACTGGCGCTTTTATCATGAGTTTTCCGTTTCATCCGGCTCGGCGATCCGCGCGCCGCAGGTGGGTTTCCGCTCCCCGGTGCTGGCCAGCGACGGCGCGAACCTGGCCGCCGCGTTTCAGACCATTGTCGAAATTGGCGACGAGCTGCTGCTGATGCGCATTCTCGACCAGGCCTTCCCCGGCTGCGTGTTTTACAGCGACAACACCGGCGGGCGCTTCCGCATGATGATGCAGCGCGAGGGGCTGAGCAGACCGCTGGAACCGGCAGAGTTCTCCGACGGCACGCTGCGTTTTTTATGCCTGGCGGTGGCGCTGTTAAGCCCGCGCCCTCCCGCATTTATCGCCCTCAACGAACCGGAAAACAGCCTGCATCCGCAGATGCTGCCCGCCCTGGCAAGCCTCATTGCCGAGGCCAGCCGCTATTCGCAGATCTGGCTCACCAGCCACTCGCCGGAGCTGGCGCATTTGATTGAGAAGCACCGATCGTTTTCGCTGTATCAGCTGTCGATGGCGGAGGGGGAGACACGGATGGAGCGGCTGGGGTAATGCACTTCTTTTATGCTGTCACCACTTTCAAGGTCGCCATCAACGACGAAGATGATTTCCGTCGGTATATACCTTCGGCGAATTCTGCGCTCGCGACAGATTATCCAATTTATTGTTGCCAGTTTCTGATGTCAGGATAATCTGTAAACGTTGGTTATCAGATGAGAAAATTAAAATGGATATTGTAATTTTCCCTGGTCAGAACGCCCGCGCATGGGCTGAAACAATGATAAATCTTGAAGCCCGCAAGCTCATCAATACTGCGAATATTGTCGGAGGGCAACATCTCAGCGACGGACTCGCACGGATTAAATTTATGGATGATATTCGGCAGTTTGTGATGCAACAATTTAGTGCTACCCGGGCAGCCAGAAGTAATGAGGAGTGCATGGAATGCCTGAAAAACATCCGGGCTGAGAACGAAAGTCTTCTTGAGCAAAGCAGAATGCTTCGCTCCCGTACAGCTCAGCTTTTTGCTCAGATTGAACTGGTTAAAGAAAATAACAAAGTCGTCGGTTACGTTATCTCATCGATTAAGGTTGTGCTTTCAGGGTTACAGATTGTTGCAGGTGTTGGTGCAATGATGACAATGAATCCAGTGGGTGCGCTTGCAGGAGCGATTCTGGTTATGGATGGTGCAAATGCCATTTCAAAAGAAATTAACAGAACGCTTCAACATCAACCAAACTCCGAAGGTATGCTGGCAGATGGCGTCATGGATATCGCTCAGTTTATGGGATTTAAACGTGAATCAGCACTTGGGGTATTCAATAGCGTAAGCCTGGCAGCAAGCGTCTATACGGTATTTGGCGCCATCCGGAAACCCGAATCATGGCGTCTGTTTCGTTATCTCCCGCTGGATTTCTACCGCAAAGTCGACGGAATGAATCGCGCAGCGCTCACTATGAAAATTGTCGGCTGGGGTGTCTCTGCAAAAGTCTCGTTTGATTTAATTTCTAATGCGTCTGGACAGAACTAATGTATTTCTTTCTGAAGCGCCAGGCTTTGTAGGTAATGATCGGGGGTTGAAAAAACCAGGCAATAATCAATACGATGAAAAGAGAAATGCCACCGGAAACAATATTATAATGTTCAGCGAAAAAAAGAAGCGCCAGGAAAATCAGGGCCACAGTCGCAGTAATACACAGAACCATGATAAATCGCTTACCTAACTCAAGCACTACCTCGAGCAGGGATGAACCATAACGGCTAATGTTTCGGTTCAGATACGCTAATTCTTTTACGGTGAAACCTGATTCAAGTAACTGCGTTTCAATATTGTTCATGCCACTACCTTTTCTTCTGGAAAGTAACGTGGATTATCTTAACCGGAAGAGAAGTGCTTGTAACCCGTCTGATGCATATCCATTGCCGCCAGCTTTAAAGGCAAAGAAGCCGCCCACGTCTTTTTATTCCATCGCGCCAGCATTATTTTTCGCTGCATACGGCTTAACGCGAAACGTCTTACGCCACTCCGCCGGACTGACACCAAAGCGCGCCTTAAACTGCTGCCGATACGTCACCGCTGATAAAAACCCCACCTGCTCAGCGACGCTTTCGATTGGCAGACTGCCGGACTCCAGCAGGATCTGGCTGCGCCGCAGGCGCTCGGCGGTAAGCCAGTCGGCAACGCTCATGCCCGTCGCCTTGATAAAATGGCGGGTCAGCGTGCGTCGGCTCATCGACACCACGTCCGCCAGCGAATCCAGGTTATGCGGCTCGGAAATGTGCTGCTGAAGGTAGTCAATGAGACAGTTAATCCGCCCGTCGCGGGTATCTTTCGGCACAGGTTGCGCAATAAACTGCGCCTGCCCGCCCTCGCGGTGCGGCGGGACGATCATCCGGCGGGCAATCTGATTGGCGACGACGCTGCCAAAGCGCTGGCGGATGATGTACAAACAGCAGTCGAGCGCGGCGGCGGTACCCGCCGAGGTGATCACATTGCCGTCGTCCACGTAGAGCGCGTTGATGTCCAGTCGAACGTCCGGAAACAGCGTCTGAAACTGGTGTTCAAACTCCCAGTGGGTGGCGGCCCGTTTGCCGCTGAGTATGCCCGCATAGCCCAGTACAAACGAGCCCAGACACAGCCCAACAATTTCCGCCCCGTTGTCTCTGGCCTGAACCAGGCTGTCGAGCAGCGTCTGAGGCGGGCGCTCCAGCACGTGCTGCCAGTAGGGTACAACCACAATTTCAGCCGATGCGATTGCAGAAAAATCCTGCGTCGCATGCAGGGCAAAACCGTCTTTCGAGGTCAGGAATCCCGGTTTTTCAGCACAGATCGTAACGTTAAAGCGCTTTTCCCCGGATACCGTATCGCCAAACAGAATGCAGGGGACGGAGTAGTGGAACGGGCTAAACCCGTCCACCGCGACAATAGCAACGTTAACAAGCGGCATCTGTCTCTCCTTTCCCCTTTAACACTCAGAATATAACGGTTTCGCCGTCCTGAGGAATGCTCACCGCGTCACTTATCTCGTTGGCGTCAACATACTCGCGCAGCGCGCGGCGGGTCAGCAGGCAGTGGTTGATAACTTCCATATGGGTCGCCACGATTTTCGCCTGCGGCAGCAGGAAATGCACGTTAAGCAGATCTTCTTCCCCCATGATAATCGGCCCAAACCCAATGACATGAGCGTAACCGGCGTTGAGCACGACGATATCCGGCTGGTGCTTTTGCAGATCGGCCGCCACCGCATCGCGCCAGATGGTATCCCCTGCGATATAAAGCGTCTTCTCATCGGGATGACGGAACACCACGCCGCAGGCTTCCCCCAGAAACTCTGCCAGCTCCGGCACGGCGTAAGCGCGGTCAGTACCGTGCTGGCCGCCGTGGGTTTTCACTATACGGATATCGCCGTATGTTGTTTCCCCGGTCATGATCGTCAGGTTGGTAAATCCCTGGCTGCGCAGTAGCGCGGCATCGCTATCATTTTGCACGTAGATCGGCTTGCCTTTGGCGATCAGCTCAACGGCGTACTGATCCCAGTGATCGGCATGGGTATGGGTGACGATCACCGCGTCAGCATCCAGAAGCGTTTGAACGTCAACGGGAAGCTCGACCATCGGGTTGCGAATATCAGCCCGCGCCGTGCCGGGAAAACCCGGATAAGTGCCTTTTGGCGCCAGCATTGGGTCGATTAAAAAGCGTTTTCCCGCGTAAGTGATCAGTTGGGTGGCATTGCGAATTTGCGTAATGTTCATGGGCTATCCTCCGGTTGGTATGAGAAGGAGAATAGCCCCAGGGTGCCGTTAAGAATGTGGGCCAAAGGGCGATGATCGATGAAATCGGGTCAATCGATAAACCGCTTGCGCACCCTTTCCAGCGGGGCAATCAGCAGATTGATAAGCGGCTTACGATCGATAACGATATCGGCGTTCACCGTCATCCCGCCCATCAGCATGCGCTTTTTCTTGTCCGGGTCGGTAAACCAGGAGGGGACGCGCACTTTAGCCAGGTAGTAGTTCTGCCCTTCCTGGAGCGGGATCAGCGCCGAATGGGCATCAATGTTTACCTCATAGAAATCGGACAGCGTCGCCTCCACCGAACCGTATTTGTCCACGGGCCAGGAGTCGAAGCGCAGCTTGACCTTATCGCCTTTCGCCACGCGCCCCACCCCCGTTGCCGGAACATACAGGTACCCCTCCATCGTCGCCGCGGTATTTTTACGGATCACCACCACCACCTCGCTATTTTGCGTAATGGCCCGGCCAGGCGGGAAGTTAATCGCCACCACGTAACCATCGGCAGGGGCCAGCATCGCCATGGTGGAACTTCCCCGGCTGGACAGGTTGCGATCGATTTCGCTGATGCGGTTTTTCACATACAGCTGCTCTTCGCTCAGAGAGTCAATTTGCGACTGGGTGCTGTCGGTCAGGCTGGTTTTGCGTGCCTCAAGCTCAAGAATAGTGCTCTCCTCCAGCGTCAGGTTGAGCTGCGCATTGAGCACATCATTGTGGCTTTTATCGAGATCCACTCTGGAGACATAGCCCTTCCCGGAGACGGATTTCCACGCCTCGTAGGTGTCGGTGCTGTTTTTTAACAGCGCGCGCAGCTTCTTCACCTTATCGCGGGAAACGGCGATCTGCTTGTCGGTGAGAGCCAGCTGCTGCGCCAGATTTTTGCGATACGACGCAATCGAGTCCTCAATGGCCTGAATGCGCTGCTCGCTGCGCTTCTTCTCCGCTTCCATCTGCTGGCGGTCAAACTGCACCACCGAGCCCTGCTTGCCGCCATAGTCCTGCGACACGGTGAACAGCGGATCGTTTTCCTTCACGTACTGACCGGGCCGGACGGCAAAATCGACAAGGGTACCGGACTCTCTGGCGCGGACTTCCACATCGCCCTGCGCCGGGATCAACACCCCGCGTGCCAGCGTGGTTTCCGAAAAATTAAAGACAATCGCAAAGACCAGCAGGCAGAGAAAAAAGGCGATGAACAAGGTCAGCACGGCTTTCAGCCGTGGCGCGTTGATGTGATAGCTTTTTGAGAAGTGATGCGGGATCAGCGCCCGCCGCTGTCCGCTTCGGTTTTTTAATTTCACGATATGTCATCCATGATAAATCACTGAAAGATCATCCCATGCACTCCAGAGCGTGGGGGTTTTGCGCAGCGCGTTCAGCGTGTCGGCGGCGGCCTGACGGTAATCCTCCGGCGCATACGTCTGACTCTCCAGCCCAAACTCCGCCGCGTGCAGCGAACAGATCGGCAGCAGCGTTCGGACGCTGTAGCCATAGCGCGATAAAAACCGCGTTGAGACGTCCGTTAACCACGCCTTTTGATCCCCTGCCTGGGTGGAGAACAGCGGCGCATCCGGCAGGCGTTCGTCCATCAGCAGCACCGTCACCAGGCGGTGAGGGGCGAAAAACGAGCTGGCGCGTCGGCCTTCGTGCGCGGCCATCAGCTTATGCAGCGCAGGGTGACGGGTAATAAACTGAAAGCGCACATCGGCTGGCGCGGTGGCGAGCAGCGCATCCACGATCAGACCAAAGCCCGCCCAGCGCATGCCCAGTAGCAGGGTGCGAGATGAACTGTAAAATGCCTGCTCCCGCGTCCACTGCGCCACGTACCCGTGCAGATCAAAACTAACGTTGCGCGCCCAAAGCGCGGGCGGGAAGATCTGCTCCACGAAGTTAAACCCGCTCAGCTCATGCGCATTCTGATGCAGAAAATCAGCCGGAACATCGGCCTCCGGGCAACGCATAAACTGGCTGTAGTTTTGCGTGATCCGGTTTGCCAGCAGCGTGCGCCCGGCCTGGCGCGCGCAGAGTCGCGCATAGAGACGCGGCAAAAACATCATTGCTCACTCTCCCGCAGGGTGCCGTTTTCCATGGTATAGAGACGCCCCTGACAGCCCACCACGTCCGGCGAGTGGGTGACAAACACCAGGCCAATCCCCAGGCTACGCAGGTTCGCCAGCACTTTCTGCGCGGTCGTTTTATCCAGATTCGCCGTCACTTCGTCACAGAGCAGAAGCTTAGGCTGGCTGTACAGGGCGCGCGCCAGAACCAGACGCTGCATCTCCCCGGCAGAGAAAAAGGTGTTCCCCGGCAGCATCTCCGTTTCGTAGCCGTGCGGCAGCCGGGCGACGACGTGATCCACCTCCGCCAGCCGACACGCGGCAATGACCTGCTCTTTATCCGGTGCGCTGTCAAAGCAGGCGATGTTGTCCAGAATCGAGCCGGTGAAGAGAATATCGTCCGCATGGACGATGCGGATGTGCTGACGCAGCGAGGAAAGATCGCACTCGTCAATGGGGATCTTATTGATCCGCAGCGTGCCAGACGATGCCAGCAGCATGCCGGAGATCAGACGCAGCAGCGTGGTTTTTCCCGACCCGCTCTGGCCCACAATCACCGCTTCTTCGCCCTGCTTCAGGGTCATGTTGATATGCTGTAGCGTGGCCTCCCGGCTAGGATAGGCAAATGAGACATCCTCAAATTGCAGACAGACCGGCGAGGTGACAATCCGCTTCCCAAACTGGCTGGTTTCAGAGGGGGCAAACAGCAGGTCGCCCACGCGATCCAGCGGCCCCTTGAGGGCATTTTTGTCCAGCAGCTTCTGCGCCACCTGCACCATGGCATCGGAAAAATAGCGCTTATAGCTGATATAGGCGTAAAGCATCCCGATGCTCATCTGCCCTTCCAGGATCAGCCACGCGCCAAAGCAGACCACCAGCAGCTGCTCGGCATTGATCACCAGCAGCGAAGCCACGTCAAAGCGGGCCAGTAGCCGCTCTTTACGCATCAGCCCGGCGATGTGCTCGCGCTGGGATTTGTCCATCACCGCATCCCGGGCCTGCTCCATGTTGTTCGCTTTGAGCGTTATGATCCCTTTCTGCGTCTCCACCAGCAGAGACTCATACTGGGCGGTGCGCTCGATGGAGTCATCCACCGCGCGTTGATAGGGGCCGATCAGCGAAAAGCGGATCAGAAAAAACACGCCCATCAGCAGCATTGTCAGCAGCGCAATTTTGACGTTATACAGCAGCATAAACAGCAGGCTGGTGACGGCGATCAGGCTGGAAAAGAGAATTTGCACGTAACCATTGCTGATGAACTCCGCGCAGGCGTGGAGCGATTTCTCAATAGCCAGCACGATGCCCGGCGGGCGCGAGCGGAACCAGCTGGTCTGGGTGCGCAGCATGTAGTGGCGCACGGACTGGCTTAAATCGTCATAGGCAATGTTACGCATCAGGATCTCAAGCAGCTGCTTGAGGAATTTACCGATGACTTCAAAGATAAAGACGATAGCGAAGATCGCGGTGAGCAGGATCACCAGATCGCTGTCGCTGCGGGAAATGGCCTCATCCATAATCAGCTGCACGTAGGTGGGGCTTGCCAGCATGGTGATGAGAGTAAAAATACAGAGCACAAACAGCAGCAGCTGGCGCTGGAACAGGCTCGGAGATTTATTGGCTAAACGGCCAAGCGTGAGCGTTTCATCCGGAGATTTCTTTTCGAAGCACGGCGTGGGCTTAAGCTCAAGCACATAGCCGGAAAAGAGTTTTTCCGCCTCTTTCAGACGGTAACGACGCACGCCGCTGGCCGGGTCGTGAACGGTCACGCTGCGGCTGTCGATCTTCACGATGACCACGAAATGGTTGCCGCGCCAGAAGGCGATGAGCGGCAGCTCAGACGTTTCTATTTCAGTGATTTCGCCTTTAAGCACCCGGCCAGACATATTTTTATCGCTGGCAAGGGTCATCAATTCCGCCATTGAGGTTCCCGCATCGGCGGAAACGGAAATCTCCCGGCGCAGCTGGCTGACGGAGACATGGTGGTCGTAGTGCCCCAACACCATCGCCAGGCAGGCCAGTCCACATTCGGTAAATTCATGCTGGCGAATAACAGGGGTCTTACCCTGTTTTTTATACTGAAAGAGCGAAAACATAATGATCCGTGGCTGAAATAAAAAAATGGCCCGGCAATGCGGGCCATGCGTACAACGTGCTTCTCGCTTAGGCGCTGAAGAAACCGCCGATGAAGCCGCCCACCAGGCCGAATACGCCGCCGATGGTGCCGCCCAGCGCGCCTAACATCTGGCTGCCCGCGTTATAGCCCGCGCTTGCGCCCTGAATAGCGGCAGCAAACGGATCCCAACCACCGATGATGGCCTGTGCTTTTTTGAAATCGATAACTTGCATGATACTTTTCCTGTTAACGTGAATTAGTTGTAGCTACCAACCAGCGCGCCCAGGAAGCCCATTGCGCCACCCAGAACTCCGCCAACCACACCGCCAACCATGCCCATGATGCTGGCGCCAGTGTCGTAACCCAGCTGTGCACCTTTAACCAGACCAGCGAACGGGTTTAACGCGCCGCCAATAATGTCTTTCGCTTCTACGAATGAAATCGCTTTCATTTTTATCTCCTGTAGTGATGGATCTTTAGCATGATGCTAAAGGCTAATTTCCTTTTATGAAGGAAAGCGGTTGCTACGGGCAGGTGGTCAGCGGAATGATTTTATTGCCATAAATAATCATCCGCCTTGCAGCCTGCCCGGCATTATCTATTTCCAGCCGTTGCCCCGGTGGAATATATTTTGAATTGTTGTATTGCGTACTGCACCCGACCGAGGAAACATATTTAAAATAGGTATTCCCGGTATTACTCACCACCCCGTTGCTAAACGCATAATCAAAATGTCGTGTCCATGGGCGGACAATCAAAATAGCCTCAAGCGAGACCACCACATCCGACTGGATGCGCTGGCCTTTGCGCGTGATAACCTTTGCCTGGAGCGGCGTCTCGGTGAATTTTACGCGATAGTATCGCTCTTTGTTGTCATGCGGGCCGGTATAATAAAATTTAAAACCCGCGCGCTCACCGCTCCCCAGCGTTAATTGCTTAGGCGAATACATGACTTCGCCGTCTTTTATTTCGGTTTCTTTTCCCTTCTCTTTAGGAACGTCTACCTGAATAAGCGACACGGTATAATTCTGACGCTCGCTGGTATCGTTTTTTATCGGCTGAAAAACAACTTCTCTTTCGGGAAGAAAATCAATATTCAGACTTTCGATAATTAAAGCATTTGCCCCTGTGGAAATGAAGCAATTTATTGCAAAAATAGCCAGGAATTTTCCAGTCATGGTTGATTAATTCCAGGATGCGCTAACATCTATTCTTCCCTGCGCGGTCACTTCACCAAACCAGCTATTTCCGTCATAGGTGGTTTTCGATACCGGATTATCCATAACGAACTGGAGGATCAGCGGTGTTTTCCAGAGCCACATATCGGTCACGCCGGAACTCATTTTGTCCCACTCTTCCGCATGGGTGGCCGGCGCCGGGATCGACAGTACTTCGCCTTTACAGTTGTGCGCCATCAGCGTCTGGCTTTTCCCCACCAGCACGTTGCCCGGAATGGGAACCGTAAAGCCGTTGCCGCTAAAGGCGCAGTAGTCCACCCCATTCAGGCTTTGGGTAGGCCCGGTGACTTTTACCGTGACCGCAATCGCCGCATCTTTTTGCGCCCCGCTGTAGGTGATGGTGTAGGGGATCTCAATGGGCGCTTCGCCGATAATGCCTTTCCCTGAGCCGCCCAGACCGTCAGGATCGAGGGTGTAATCCGGGTTGTCTGGCACAATTTCCAGCCCGGGTTCGATCGGGTTAATCACCAGGCCGCCCCCCGGCTGGAAGCAGAAATCCGCCGCCAGCGAGCTGTTGCCGGGCGTCAGACACAGGCTGACGATATTGCCAATGTTGCTGCCGTCCCCCGCCTGCGCCACGCTCAGAATTAACGCTTTCGGCAAAAAGATTTTAAGGTACGCTTTGCCGCCGTTTTTCTGCGGCGCTGCAAGGAAGGTGTTCGCCAGGACACGCGTATCGCTCAGGATACCGCCGGAGATACTGTACCAGGTGTTTTCATCGAAGGTCAGCTCGGCGGCAAGCCCGGTGCCGCCGCTCATGTGCGATTGCAGCACGCTGTTGACGCGGGAAGAGGTGAGCGCCAGCCCTCCGTTGTAACCGGAGATATCTTCCCCAACAAATGTGTATTCGAGCAGGTCGCACAGGACGCCAGAGACCGTGTTACGGGTGTACTTGGTGCAGGTGGCCCCCGTTGATCCATCGACAATCGTCACCTCGCCGCTGATCGGGTCAATACCCAGGTTAAGCGCTCTGGAGTTGGTCATGGTCAGCGTGCCCACCTTGTGAAGCGTATTGGTGGTGGTCACTTTGTTGATGGAGCTGATTTGCGGCGTGGAGGTGATGGTCACTTCATCCCCTGGCGCGGCGTTGAGCAAATAGTTAAAGAACGGATCGCCCAGTACCCAGCGCCCGTATGACGTGCCGGGCTCCATCACCGGCGGCTTAACCACCATCGACGTGTCGGTATAGCTGGTCGTCGGGGTGTACCCCGTGTTGCCGCAGGACGAGGAACACGCCGTCCCTTTAAAGAACGGAGAAGCGCTGGAACCGGTCACCGAAAAGTCGATAGTTAACGCGCTGCCTGCCGGGCCGTTGAAGCTGTTGTCCGGGATGTAAGTGGCGATACCGTTATTCGTTTTCGCACTCAGGGTCGGCCACTCGCGCGAACCGTGTAAAAACGCGGTCGACGTGCTGTTCAGACTAAACAGCCCCGCGCTGTTTCCCGTACCGTTATTGTCCGGGTTATTAATGGCGAAATAGGGCAGCTCCTGCGCCTGGGCCGCCGCGCTCATCAGCAGTAAATTAAGAGCGAATATCTTTTTCATCGTCACGTTCCTGCGTTCCTTTTGCTTCCTGCCAGACGAAATCGCCTTTGTCGCAGGAGATGTCCCCAAGCCACAGCGCACCGCGGTTAGACTCGATGTCCAGGCGCACTTCGCAGACGCTGTCGTCCGGCGTGGCGATACTCAGGACAGGGTTGTTCTTATCAACGTCGATCACGAAGCGTCCGTCGTTTTCCGTCCGGGTCAGCCCGACGTGGTTTTTGATCTGCATGGCGCCAATCGGGGCCCCGTTTGCATCCACAAGACGACCAAACAGAGTGACGATTTTCTTCACCTGTGGCTTCATCACCACGGTATTGCCCGGATAAACCGTGATATGGCGACGCGCATTCGCGCCAATCTCATAGCTTTCCGTACCGGTTTCACTGTTCATCACTTCCAGGTCATAAGCCTGGTATGCCGGCAGCGACAGCCAGGTCTTATCCCCTTTGATGCGTTCTGCCCGGCCGTTAAGCTTCAGGGTCAGAGCTTCATCAGATTTGAGACCGGTACTGACAATCACCCCTGCGCTTTCGGTGCCTTTCCCGGCGGCGATGGCCTCTTTGGACCAGCCCACGCTGCCGTCACTGGTCAGCGTGGAGTTCCAGCCTTTACTCATGCCGCTCTGGACGCTGAGGATGTTGCTGTTCCACGGCGTGTCGAAGTTGACGCTGCCGCCGCCGCTTACGCTGCGATCCTGACGGCTGTTAAAGGCTTTCGAGACGTTGGCGGTAGCCGATTTCAGGTAATCGCCTTCAAACTGGCGGCTGGCGCTGACGTTCAGCGCCGTGCCGGTATCGCGATTGTGGGAAACGCCAACCGACACGGTATTGCCGAGCGGTATAGCGAAATCGAGCATCACGTAACGATCTTTCTCTTCGTAATACCCATCGTATTTGTTGCGCGACATTCCCACCCGCAGGCGCGCCGTACCGTAGCGACCGGCGTATAACCCCTGGGAGTAGTCCAGCTGATAGCGTTTATAGCGATAGAGGTCGTCCTCCTGGCGCATCAGGCTCAGGTTGCCCGCCGAGGGCAGACCGAACGACGGCAGGCTAAAGGAGGCGCCCCAGGTATTGCCCTTGCTCTCATAGATATCGAGGAACTTGCCACTGGAGAGCTGTTCATGGGAGTACCACACCGAACCGATCTGCCACGGCAGGCTGAGATTCGCCCCATAGTTGGCGCGATACGTTCCGTCGGAGGCGGCCATGGTCTGGGTATTCACCGAGAAATAGCCCGTCAGGTTCAGGGAGGCCCACAGCTCGCTGACGATGTGTTCCCGCATCATGTAGGTGGAGGCGTTCCAGTCGACCATCCCGCTGCGCTTGCTGAACGAGGCTCCCACCAGCGACATGGTGTCTTTATGTTTGGTGTCGTAATCGTAGTAGTAGGTGTTGTCCTGCTCGTTTTTGCGTTTCGCGTATTTTTTATAATTGACGACGGATTTATCGCGGCTATACATCCCGCCCCACATCTGCCAGCGCAGCGTTTCCGACACGTTGCTGGAGAACGGCTTATTTACGGTGTACATGCTACGCGACACGGTGCGGCTTCCGCTCACCACCTCAACTTCGATGCTGTAGATCCCGTAGGGCAGGCTGCTGGTGTCAATTTCATGGTTGCCGACGTCAAAGCGCTGAATGCCGATAAGCTGCCCGTCACGACGAATACGGGCCTCGCCCGCCGTGGGGAAATAGACCACCACCGGCGTCAGAGAGAGCGTGTTATCGCGTTTGCGGGAGTTGGCCTGGTTGCCCATGGAAACGCCGTAGACTTCACCGCCGGAAATCCCGCTGACGCTCGCCAGAGACTGCATCGCCCAGCCGTTCAGCATGCCTGCGGCGTAGCGCATCCCCTGATAGTCGCGCTCCCACATAACCGCGTTCATCTGGGTATCGCTGCTGCTCTCGTTGACGTAGCCAGAGCCATCGATCAGCACATGATCGACGCCCATTGAGATCCAGTTTCTCGCGTTCAGATAGCCCGACGACCAGCTGTCACCGTAGCCGCTCTCGGTGTGATACGCCCCGAGGTTGTAGGAGAACGTGCCGCTCAGGTCGTCAGACTCCGGCGCATCAATATCCACCTCACGCGGGCGAATATTCACCCCGTAGTCGCTCTGCGACAGATTCAGCAACAGGCGCATTTTTTTCTGATCCAGTTCGAACGCCGAACCCGCGCTAACCGGAATACGCATCTGGTCATCAAACTGCTTATCGTTAATGCTTTGCAGTAACGCCCGCATCTCTTTTGACAGACGAATGCCGTTATCAGACTCCTGGACCTGAACGTCCCTCAGCCCCAGCTTCAGATCTTTTGCAAAGAGCGTCACGTCACCGATACGAACATATTCACTCGCCGTGCCTTCGTGGTTCCCTTGTTGTGCTGAGTGTGGACGCGTATTCACCAGATAGACGGGAATTTTGATCCCCTGCTCCAGCAGTGCATAAAGCGAGTCGGGAAAACGGTAATTAGCGATAACCACGGAGCTTGAGGCTGCATGCGCAAGCGCGGGCAGCGTGCCGGATGCGCAAGCCATCATCACCGGCAACACTAATTTATTTTTCACCATGCATCCTTACTTAACAGGAATGAACTGTTTCAGGTCCCATATTCCGAGATGAAAATGGTTATCCGTAACGTTGATATCCTCGATAGCGCGCGAGGTCTCTGGCATCAGGTAGAAGTTTTTGCTACACGGCGTGCCGGGGGATTCCGGATTCGGCTTCAGGCAGGTCCCGGTCGCATTGACGCGAAACGAGGTGTTCCCTTTATTGGTTATTTTTCCCGCCACATAGACGAAATCAATCTTCTTATCCCGGGGCTGAACCACCAGAATGGTGCTCACCACCGCGCGCGTCATCCCGGTGCCGTTTTTTGGCGAACCGCTGTCCACCTCTTCGCTTACCCCTTCATCCGTGAAGGTAATGCGGTAGTAACGCTCTTTGTTATCGGCGTTCCCGTGATAGTAAAATTTGACGATATTGCTGGTACCGGCGGGCATCACCATGCGCGTGGGCGTCAGCAACAGTTCGTCCACTTTCTCCGGATTAATGACGATCCCTTCATCCATTGGGCTGCTGATCCGCTGTGCGCGAACAGAAACAATACGCACGCTGTCTGCTTCGTTTTTTATTTCCTTGGCGGTGGAGTCAGCATCCGCAGAAATAATGGTGGTGACTTTTCCCACATTAATGGCCAGCGCGGAGGAAGAGATAAATAATAAAAATAAGAAGGCGGATTTGAGGTTAAACATGCTATTTCCCTAAACAGGGGCTTGCGCCCCTGGATCGATCAGGCCTTAGCCCCAGGTTGCGCGGAACGCAACAGACACGGTCCCTTCCCACAGGCTGTTGGTCAGGTCTTTGAACTCTTTCGCCGTACCGGCATTGTCCTGAGCGGAGTCAACGTAGAAGACGAATTTGTCCTGGCCGGTAATTTCGGTATCTGCCGCCGCGCCTGCGCTGGTGGTCAGGTTCCACAGGCCAGAAGAGACGCCGGTGTTAGAAGAGGAATCAACCAGCGTGGTCCATGCGGTTGATTTCGCCCCCACGGTGCCACCGATAGAGCCCAGGTCGTTACCGCCCCAACGCGCACCCACTTTCAGCTTGGTCGCTTCACCACCCACGCTGAACAGCGTGTTGTTTGAATCGTCGAGGATAGCTTCGAGTTTGAAGCTGGTCGCCGTAGAGTGATCGCCACGGATAGCCACATCAAACAGACCGGTGTCGGTGTTGAAAGATTTGGTGTTGGCGCTGTAAACAAAGTTCAGAGCACGCGTTGGCGTAACAACCAGATCGGATTCGCTGTCTTTGGTCGCGGTTGCCTGCCATGTGGCAGAAGCCGTCGTTTCTGCTGCATTAACTGCGCTCAGGGCAGAAACAGACAGCAGGGAGCCCAGAACGATAGCGTTCAGTTTGTTCATTTATTTAGTCCTTCAAAAAAGAATCCACGTGTATAAAAAGGGGAGCCCCTTTTTCGAGGCGGAGTATAGACAGCCGCAAAATAACGAGGCAATACAGAAAAATTCACTCGACGGAGAGCAACAATAAAAATATAAATAAATTTCTCGTATCTTATTGTTACGTATTGAGTAAATTACTCATTTTCCCGAGCAATAGATAAATATCGATTTTTTAATAAAGAGAAATATCAGGACGTCGGTACAGCCACACACATCATTACAGGCAACACCAGCCCCTTAATTAACCACGCATGTTTTTTTACGCTGGTAATATAGAAGAAGTTGATATTATCAAGTAACATTTCGTTTACAACGCCATCCGGCGCCGCATCATCTTCAGATTTATTCAGCTTTTTATCCTTAATATAAAAGATATTGCTTCCATCGACTTTTTCCACGCTGAGCGTGTAATTTCGGTCAATCAGGTAGCTTTTGCCCTCTTTCTTGAGCACGCCTTTATGAATAACCGTTACAACATCTTTGTTGTTAAACAGGAAAAGCGTGGTTAGCGACATATCGGTTGACTCACCCGTGGAATATGTTTTCCAGGAAATGGTATCTGACTGGCAGCCAAACCCCTCATCCTGCGTTCTGGTAAAATAGATCCATAACAACGCGATGACAGACAGCGCCAGTACGATACTGAACAGTACACTCATTTTAGTCCTTGACATATTTTAACTCCCGGTCAGGCTTCTGTAAGAAATGCAGTTCTTATAATCGTCGATACTGTCCTGCTGATAACAGATGGCCAGGAAATAATTTTCTATCTGCGACTTTTTAAACCTGGAATAGTAAGCATCTGCAACCTGATGTTGACAGTCGATATGTTGACTGCCGATGACCTCTTTTACGTGATTAAAGTAGTGCTGTCGCGGCTGATACATATTCTTATCGATCAGGTATACCGTACACCGGTCCACTTTACCGAGCAGATGCATATCAGAATCTTTCAGGCTCTCGGCATAGGAATCCCTTTGGTGCAACAGTAAAACAGCGGTGCCGATAACGGTAATCAGTAATAAGGTGCAGAGAGAAATAAAGAGTCTGTGCAGCGATATTAATTGTTTAGGCGGATCGGCATCTTTCTTATGCGCTAGCGTATCGAATGATTCAGAGGCAGATTGTTCACTAAGCGTTGAAACAACCGGCGGCCTGACCGTGTGGTGTTCAATATGCGCGGCAAGGCTAAATCCCTTGCCACGTATCGTTTTTATCAGTAAAGGGTCGCATCCTAATGTACGAAATGCTTTTCTGATTTCACTTATGGCAACATTCAGACTCACCGAAGAACCAGAGAAACCATGATCCTCCCAGACCTTCTTTATCAGGTCGTCTCTGTCGAGAGTTTTACCATTATTGATGATAAGTTCATAAAGCAGACGATCCGCCTGGTTAGATAACTTAATGGATGACTCTTCCTCTCCATTAATCATGATCATACCGGTGTCGACTTCATAAAGCATTGTAAGATCAATGAGATACTTCATATTATTATTACGCCATTGTTAAAATTATGTGCATTTGCCAGGCAATAATAAGTCTAAAGTTTGTGTGGTCAAGTCGCGTGATATTAATTGAGAGATGAATTCATAAAGCTTCATTAATTAACAATTATTAAATCATTAATAAAAATATTTGAACCAACGCATTTAGGTTAAAACATTAAAAAAAACTAACACACAAGATTATAATCTTAAACTTTAGAAATTGTTGGAATAATGTTTTGTTATGTACTTTTTTAGTGCAACATAATATCGTCAAAGCATTCTCCCGAGTCGCCATGCGTCTAGCCGGTACATCAGGGACATGTGTAGCCGATTAACATTCATTTTAAATAACACAAATCTTCATGGAGTTTATCATGTTCAAATCGATCATGACCGTATCACTGCTGGCCGCCGCTATTGCCTCTACCAGCGCAGTGGCCGCAGACAATTCGGCGGGTGGTATTATTAACTTTACCGGCGCTATTACCGATACAACCTGTACCATTAACGGCGGTAAAAGCGCAGACTTTACCGTTGCGCTTTCCCCTATTTCGGTAAAAGATGCGGGCACCACGGTTGGCCTGATCACTAAGAATAAAAAATCTATTGCGCTGACTTTCTCAGGTTGTTCACCAGCAGCCGAAACGACCGGCACCCCGCTGAAAGTGTATTTCTCCAGCGCGGATAATATTTCCACTGACGGTAAATACCTGCTGAATAACAGCGTGAACGAAAGCGATGCCAGCGTGGCACGTAATGTCGGTTTTGCGCTAGTGGAGCCAGGTTCGTCCACGCCAATTACCCTGAACCAGCCTTACACCACGGATATTATGGGTACAGCGACCGCGCCAGATTCCGAGACGCTGACGCTGGATGTTTATTATTATAAAACGAACGCCGCTGCCGCCACCGTGGGCGAGTTAAGCTCCAACGTAACGTATACCATTTCCTACCTGTAATAATGATTATTCAGGCTCTGTTTTCGCAGAGCCTGTATTTAAGGTTGCAATCATGCGCAAGGCAATTTTGCTGGCAGGTTTACTGCTAAGCACCGGTCACTCGTGGGCCAATATTGTCATTAATGGCACCCGTGTCCTTTATCCTGAAAATAACAAAGAGGTGATCGTCCAGTTAATGAATACGGGCGATGCGCCCGCTCTGGTGCAATCCTGGATAGATGACGGTGATATTAATTCCACGCCGGAAACAGCCAATGTGCCGTTTTTGCTGTCGCCGCCAGTGATAAAGGTTAACGAACATAATGGCCAACAGCTTCGTATTAAAAAGCTGCCGTCCAGCTTGCCTGCGGATCGCGAATCCGTCTTTTTCCTGAATGTTCTCGACATTCCGCCCAGACCTGAAAATCTGCAAAATCAGAATACCGTTCAGCTGGCGATTAAATCCCGTATCAAACTTTTTTACCGGCCCGCTGCGCTGAAAGGCACGCTGGATGACGCGGTGGCGAAACTGACGCTCGCCGCCGAAGGCGATCGCTTTCGCATTACAAATAACAGTCCGTTCCATATTACGGTCGCCAATATTTCGCTGGGTAAAACGAAATTGCTCCAGGAGTCCCCTATGGTTTCCCCGTTTGGGCAGGTGACGGTCGCCGCAAAAAATACGGTTAAGCGGGGACAGACCTTCCAGCTGATGTATGTGGACGATCTTGGCGCGTATAAAACCCGGACTTTCACCAGTCAGTGATCGGAAAGACTCACCATGAAAATGAAACAAAACAGACTCTGTCTGCTGGCAGTCTGCACGCTTCTGCTTTCGCATAAATCAGGGGCCGTCTCGTTTGATCCCTCCCTGCTTGCTGGCGCATCCGGTGAGTCCGATCTGTCTCGCTTTTCCGAAAACAACGCCATGCCTGCCGGCAGCCAGGAGATGGATATCTACGTAAACGGCAGCTGGAAGGGACGTTATACCGTCATCTACGGCGAGCAGCGTGACGACATCCGCATTGCCTGGAAAGATGCCCGGTCGCTTGGCATCAACACCACGTCCGTGCCTGCGCCCGCCATTGCGCACGGGCAGGTTCAGCTGCGCGATCTGGTTCAGGGCGGTGAAGTCAAAACCGATACCAGCACCCTGAGTCTGGCGCTTACCGTTCCGCAGGCGGCCGTGCTGCGTACTGAAGAAGGTTACATTGCCCCCCAGTTCTGGGACGAGGGGATACCGGCGCTGATGCTCTCGTGGAACACGACCTGGTACAACACCCGCGCGAAAGGCGCTGCGAAAGACACAAATGATGATTTTTATGCCGGGCTGGATTCCGGCGCCAACCTGTTCGGCTGGCAGTTTCGCGACAGCAGCGCCTGGCGGAAAACGGCCAGCGGAGAGAGTAGCTGGCAGAATAATACCCGCTACCTGCGCCGTCCCCTGGCCTCGCTGAAATCCAACCTGACGCTGGGTGACTTTTATATTCCTGGCGATCTGTTTGATTCCCTGCGCGTGCGCGGCGTGTCGCTGGCGTCGGACATGAAGATGCGCCCAAATTCACAGCAGGGTTTTTCACCGGTGGTTCACGGCGTGGCACGGACGAACGCCCTGGTGAAAGTTATCCAGAATGGCAACGTGATCTATCAGGAGAATGTGCCGCCGGGCCAGTTTACCCTCGACAGCATTCAGCCTACCGGCTCCGCGGGCGATTTGCTGGTGGTGGTGCGTGAAGCGGACGGTTCACAGCAGTCCTTCACGGTGCCGTTTTCCGCCGTACCCGGGATGCTAAAAGAAGGGGTGAGTCAGTACAGCGTGGTGGCGGGTAAAGTGCATCAGAACACGCTCGATGCCGAACCCGCATTCATGCAGGCCACGCTGCGCTACGGGTTTAATAACCTCATCACCGGGTATACCGGGACGATTATTAGCGATAACTACCAGGCCGGGCTTGTCGGTACCGGGTGGAACCTTCCCTTTGGCGCGGTCTCGTTTGATGTCACCCACGCCAAAACCACCCTACAGGATCGCACCAGCAGCGGTCAGAGTTATCGCGTGTCGTACAGCAAATTTATCGATACCACCGCCACCAACTTCACCCTGGCGGCCTATCGCTATTCCACTAAAGGCTATTACAGCTTCAGCGACGCGCTCTATTCGCGCGAAGGGTATCAGCGCCTGAGAGCGCAGTACGACGACTATGAAGATCGGTTTGGCGTTGCGCCCGACATGTCGCTAAGCACCTGGGACGCCATGCGCGCGGCGCAGCCCAAGAATACCTTTACGCTTAACCTTAATCAGCGCCTGCTCAATAACTGGGGCACGGTGTTTGTCTCCGGCACACAGCGCGATTACTGGAACTCACAGCAAACCACGCGCGAATACCAGATGGGCTATTCCAACGCCATCGGCCGCGCCAGCTATACCCTGTCGGCCAGCCGGGTACGGAACAGGGACAGTGAAGAAGAGACGCGCCTTTACCTCTCCCTCAGCCTGCCGTTCTCGCTGTTTGATAATAATGCGTGGATCACCTCCAGCCTGACGGCCAGCGATTCGCATTACGAGCAGAGCAATATCAGCATGAGCGGGAACGCGCTGGAGTCGAACCGACTGAGCTACACCCTCTCCGGCAGTAATGCGCGGGGGGGGAAAAATGCGGCAAGCGTTAACGCCGCGTACCGTTCGAACTTCGCGACACTCGGTGGCTCTTACAGCGAATCCTCCGACTACCGCCAGACCGGGCTCAGCGGACGCGGCAGCCTGGTGGCCTACCCGTGGCACGTTCTCGCCTCAAACGAAACCGGCACAACCATGACTATCGTCGATGCGCCAAAGGCGGAGGGGCTGATGGTGAACGGCGATGAAAGCATTATGACGAACCGCGATGGCGTGGCGCTGGTGCCTTACGCCACCCCGTATCGCAAAAACGCCATTACGTTAACTGAAACTGAAAACAGCGCTGGCGCGGAAGTGATCGGCAATATGGCTAACGTGGCTCCTTACGACGGGGCGGTGAGCTATATCCGCTTTGAAACCGACAAGCGCCAGTCATGGGTACTTCATGCGACGCGCGCCGACGGCAAACCGCTGCCCTTTGGCACCGAAGTGCTGGATGAACATGGTGAATCTGTCGGGTATGTCGGACAGGCCAGCGTACTGTATATCCGTGCTGAACAGCCGCCACGCGCGCTCAACGTGCATCTCCGCGGCGGAAAGTGCGAAATCTCCTCCCCGGCCTGGGGGCTGAACAGCCCCTCATCGGTTTGCCATTAATTACGGATTATCAAAATGTTACGATCATTCATGTTCCTGCTCCTCACCAGCGTTAGCGGGATGAGCTATGCCACCTGCTCCGGCAGCAGCATCGTTTATGGCACACCGATTACCATTGATTTATCGGATAAGCTGAGCCCGGCCACGCCCACATGGACCGGCAGCTTCACCACCCAGTACAGCGGCTCGTTCAACTGTACGACGGGTAATAGCGAATTTTCTTACACGCCGATCCTCTCGACCGACAGCAAATACGCGACCATCCTCGGATTCAGCAACAACAAGTATATGGTGCGGGCGGAGATCACCAATCCCCCGGCCAATAAAACCCTGTCTGCCAGCGGTAGCCATACGGCGTCTGAGCTGAATACACCGTTTACGGTTCGCTTCACCCTCGTTAACCAGAGCGGCACCACCCTGACGGGGGATACGGCGAACATGAGCGACGTTCTGTTCGTCAGCGACATGAGCGGGTTATCTATCTGGGAAATCATCACCTGGCCAATCAATCAGGTCATCAAGATAGCGCAGTGGTTATTCAGCGGGTTCAAGTGGCCTTACGACAACCGCGATATGTTTGGTCAGCCGATGATCATCAAATACGCGCCAAAACTGACTACCTGTTCCTTTGATAATGCGGGGCTGACCGTGGCGCTGCCGACGCTCGGCATTCCCCAGCTCAGTGCATCCTCACAGCCGGGGCTGACGCCTTTTTCACTGAACATGAGCTGTCAGAACGTCGGGGTTAATGGCAATTCCGATCGGGCAATTGAGATGTTTCTGTCCAGCACGCAGCTGCTTTCGACCGACAGCTCGGTGCTGATCGACAGCAGCAGTAGCGCGGCGCAGGGCGTGGGGCTCCGCCTGATAAAACGTGACGCCCCGCAAACGCCGGTGACCTTCTCTACCTCGACCACCAGCCGTGGCAACGCCACAATGATCTTCAGCGTGGCGGCTGGCGCGGCGCTGGACGAACATTTCACCCTTCCGATGGCGGCGTACTATTACGTGTGGGCACCCGCCCAGGTGAGCCAGGGTAAGATCAATACATCGGCTACGCTGAATATTATCTACCCCTGATGTGGACTATTCCTCCATCTTTCCAACCGCCTGCACATACTTAATCAGTTCGCTGTGGTTGGAAAGATTCAGCTTTTTCATCGCATTATGCTTCTGCGTCGCAATAGTACTGACCGAACGGTTTCGATGACGGGCAATCTCCGTCGTTGAAAATCCTTCCACAATAAGATGAAGCACCTCCCACTCTCTGGCCGAGAGGATGGAGCGCGCCCGGGAGCCGGACCGCATTACCCGCCTGAGCCACGAAGAGATCGACGGTTTTTGCCCGTCCGCCATGAGCAACGCGGGTAATTCCTTTTTCAGTTCAGTCAATTCATCCTGCTGACTGATGGTTAATTCAAATTTCATCTCCAGAACTTTTTTTAACAGCCCGTAAGGCAGCTCGGGCACCAACAGAACACGCCTGACGTGATGGGTTTTACATAAAGATGTAAAACGGCTGCTGACCTCCGCGCTCCACTCTTTATGATTAAGCAGATAATTAAATTCAGTGAAGAAAACATCCACGTTATTATCCGCCACCGCCGCCAGCGCCTGTTCTGTGGAATCGACCTGAGTAATGTTCAGTACGTAATCGGGTAAAAGATCCTGGAGCGCCCGGAATATTATCTCTTTAAATATATTTATTTTGTAAAACACCATTACCCTTACGATACGTTCAGTATTATTCATGTCTTTTCTAAATTCTCGTGACCGGAGGAAAATGATAATAGTTTATGTACTCACCACTCACAACCTCTTCGCGCCAGGATTTTATCCTTCTCAGGCTTAAAAATCTGAACAAGGACATTAAATTCATAGAAAAAATTCTATTTTATTCTGCGCGCCGTTTCCCCTTGCAGATAAAGCCTTGTTGATAACTCTGCCACGATCACAATTTTTCTTACAGGAATAGCATTAAGCCACTGAAAAATCGGTGGATTAACCCCATTAATTAACCGTCCGATACTTATTATCCGCTCATTTACAGAATAAAAATCTGGCATGAATATTATTTGAAGATTAAAACAATTGCATATACCATTAAAACCATTTTTCAATTTTATCTTCCTCTAATAATTGGCATCAGCTTTACTCGACGGTTTGTATTGGCTTACATTGATGCCATCGCATCGCGTTATTTAAAAAAGTGCTCGCTATTCTTTTAATAAGAGAGTGCGAACCGCCATTTTCTCTTATATGGACTGTTTACTCAGCGAAAGGAGAATGCCAATGCAAAATAAAAAAACAATTCACGTTGCCGTTGTTGACAGCTGCGAATTCACGATGATTGGCCTGCAATCGCTTGGAAAGCGTGAGCCTGATGAAAAACACGACGTTATTTTCCATGGGTTTACCCATATCGAAGAACTTGCTATGAGTGAACAATTCTTTGATATCATCATTTATGATCCGTTGAATACGCGTCATTTCCGGGTGACGACGAACGACGACATTCTCTGCATTAAACAGAAACAAGTGACGGCGAAGATCTATATCTATTCGTTATCCGCTGGCTATTTGAAATTCAAACATGTTGATGGGGTAATCAGCAAAAGAGTCTCCCTGGGGGATATCAAAGCGCTGTGGCAAATACTGATGAGCCAGACGCCGCAAGAGTCTGGCCGTTACAACGTAGGCATGACGACCCGCTTACGCACCCCGGCGAGGCTGTCCAGCGAGGAGGCCAGCGTATTGCGCGGCTATTCCTGTAATCTCAAAACCAAGCAAATCGCCCGTCAGCTGGGGTGTAACGTCAGGCTGGTTTACTTTTATAAGAACAACGCCATGAACAAGCTTAAAGCCGTGCGTGGCCCCTCGTTTTACCAGAGCATTCGCTGGATCCTGAATTAAGAATTTGACCGTGTGTCGTTTGCCTTTTGTTCCCGTGTCCGCGGGAACCTTTTTTTCATTTCCTGAAGGCTGTTCCATGTATACCGTTCTTCCCTCTCCCCTGTTGCAACGTATCTCAGGGCTGCGCTTCCAGCCGCTTGTCGATCTTCATTCGGGCCAGGTGTTCGCGCATGAAGTGCTTGTGGAGATCCGTAACGTCAATCTTGAGGTGCTGTTTGCCTCGCTGCCCTCGCGCAGCGCGCTGCAAATCTTCTTCTGGCAGGCCAACACTCTCTTACAGATACCCGCCCGGGACGGTTACTGGCTAAACCTTCCGGCAGAGCACCTTCTCGACGAACGCGCTATCCGGTTGTTGCTGGCGTTACGCCATCAGCAGCGGTTAACGATTGAAATTCAGGATCCCCTGACCATCACACGGCTGAGCGAGGCTGAGCAACGTCATCTTCATGCCACGCTTGTTCGGTTAAAAGAGGCGGGATGGCAAATCTGGCTGGACGATTTAACCCGGGAGTTGGCTGAGGCGTTCGCGCGGCTTGCGCTACCGCTGGATGGGGTAAAAATTGACCGCTCAGCGCTGCGCGAGCGCGCGCCGCTTGCCCCGTTTGTGCAGGAGGTCAGGACAGGTATCGCGCAATCAATTCTTATCGAAGGCATCGAAAACTCGCGGGATCTGGCGCGCGCCCGCACGTCCGGCGCACAGTCTGGCCAGGGTTTTCTGTGGCCCGAAAGCCGAACCGATGCCCGCGTAACGCTTTGACGGCCAGCGGAGCGCTGGCCTTTTTACCGGGGCTTACCAGCCCGGCACCGCGCCACCGTTAAAAAGGGTCTCTGCCGCTTTCGCCACTTCCGGCGACTGATAGGACTGGATAAATTCCTTCACGTTTTCAGCGTCTTTGTTGTCTTCACGCGTGACCACAATATTCACATAGGGTGAGTTTTTGTCTTCAATAAAGACGCTGTCGTGTACCGGAGACAGCCCCGTTTGCTGGAGATAGGTGGTACTGATGATGGCCACATCCACTTTCGGATCGTCCAGCACGCGCGGCAGCTGCGCCCCTTCCAGCTCCATAATCTGTAAGTTTTTCGGGTTCGCGGTAATATCCAGCGCCGTTGGCAGCAGGCCAACATCCGGTTTAAGGGTAATCAGCTTCTCTTTTTGCAGCAGCAACAGCGCGCGGCCAAGGTTGGTGGGATCGTTTGGAATCGCAATGGTTGCGCCGTCCTTCAGCTCAGAGACCGATTTAATCTTTCGGGAGTAACCCGCCATCGGGAAGACGAAGGTATTGGCCACGGCGACCAGCTTGTAATTGTGCGCCTTGTTATCTTCTGCGAGGAACGGGCGATGCTGGAAGACGTTGGCGTCCAGTTCGCCCTGGTTGGTGGCATCGTTGGGCAGCAGCGAGCCGCTAAAGCCCACCAGCTCAACATCCAGACCGTATTTCTCCTTTGCCACCTTTTTGGCGACTTCCGCCACGTCCTGCTCAGCGCCATTGATCACGCCGACTTTAATGTGTCTGGCATCATTGCCGCCCTGATCACAGCCCGCGAGCAGCAGGCCAGTCAGGAGAAGCGCACCCAATCGAAGTTTCACGAGACAGTTCCTTTTGATAGACGTTTTGAAGACTATATCGACAACGAGACGGCAGGCTAAAAAACGAAAAGGAATCAGTAAGACGGTTAAGTTATATGCGGCCTGTTGCCGGGTGGCGCTGCGCTCACCCGGCCTACGTGACGGGGGAAGTGTAGGCCCGGTAAGCGTAGCGCCACCGGGCGATGGGCATCAGGCTACGGTAGTCCAGGCGCAAGCAGAACCGCTTCCCTCACGCCTGCCGACGCAGCGGCGCTTCGCGCAAAAACCACGACAGCACAAACGCCAGCACCATAATCCCCGCCGCCAGCATGAATACCGCATGGATCGCCGAGCCGAACGCATCCAGATAGTCCAGACGCAGGGCATCAGGCAGATGGTGTATGGCAACGGGATTAAGTTCGCGCGGCAGTTCCGCCCCTTCCGGCAGCCTGTCGATCAGGCCTGATTGCAGAATATGGGTGAACACCGCGCCAAACAGCGCAACGCCAATCGCCCCGCCAATGGAACGGAACAGCGTCACCCCAGACGTCGCGACGCCGTATTGATCGGCTGACACGCTGTTCTGCACCGCCAGCACCAGCACCTGCATCACCAGTCCCAGCCCCATGCCCAGCACGCCGGTAAACAGGTACAGCTGCCAGGTTGGGGAGGTGATTGAAATGCGCGTCAGTAACACCATCCCCACCACGCCGAGCAGCGTGCCGAGGATCGGGAACAGACGATATTTCCCGGTACGGCTGATGATGCGCCCGCTGATAATGGAGGTGAGCAACAGCCCCCCCATCAGGGGGATCAGCTGCAAACCGGCCTGCGTCGGCGTGGCGTCTTTTACCACCTGTAAATAGAGCGGCAGGAAAGTGACGGAGCCAAACAGCGACATGCCGATAATAAAACCGATCAGGCTACAGAGCAGGAAGCTGCGGTCGCGGAAGAGCGACAGCGGGATAATCGGCTCCCACGCCAGCCGCTCTTCGTAGATAAACCCGGCGATCCCCGTCAGGCCGAAGGCCAGAATACACCACAGCTGCGGGTCGCTCCATTGGCGGATCGTCCCGCCCTCGGTGGTAAACAGAATGATGCACAGCAACGCCATGCTGAGGTAAATCGCCCCCAGGTAGTCAATCTCATGCTTGCTGCGCCGCGCGCTGCCGTGGAAAACCGCGCCAATCACCAGCAGGGCAAACAGCCCCAGCGGCAGGTTGATGTAGAAAATCCAGCGCCAGGATGCGTGCTGAACGATAAACCCGCCGATCAGCGGCCCTATCACCGTCGCCAGGCCAAACACGCCGCCAAACAACCCCTGATAGCGACCCCGATCGGCAGGCGGGATCACGTCCGCCACGGCAGCCATGCTGATCACCATCAGACCGCCGCCCCCCAGCCCTTGCAGGGCGCGCATCAGCACCAGCTGGGTCATGTTCTGCGCCAGACCGCACAGCGCGGACCCTACAAGAAACAGCACAATCGCGATTTGCAGAACGATTTTTCGGCCAAACAGATCGCCGAATTTGCCGTACAGCGGCACCACGATGGTCGAACTGAGGATATAGGCCGTTACCACCCACGAGAGCTTATCCAGCCCGCCCAGCTCACCGACGATGGTCGGCAGCGCGGTGGAGACAATGGTCTGATCCAGCGCCGAGAGCAGCATCACCAGCAGGAGTGCGCTGAACAGCAGCTTAATCGACGGCGCCTTTTTCGCAGGTTGAGTCATTACGTCGGACTCCATAAGACATCACTTGAAATTAATTAATCGTATAATTAATATTTGTGGAAGTGATGAATAAGATCAAGAGATACGGTGACCATGCCAGCACAAAAGGACAATTCTGAACCCCGCCGCCCCGGTCGGCCACGCGGCGGCAAGCGCGTTACCGCCAGCCGTGAACAGCTGCTGGACATCGCCCTGAACCTCTTTTCCCGCCAGGGGATCGCCAATACGTCGTTGAACGCCATCGCCCGCGAAGCAGGCGTGACGCCCGCCATGCTGCACTACTACTTCAACTCCAGAGAACAGTTACTGGATGCGATGATTGAGGAGCGCTTCCTGCCGTTACGCGAGCGGATCGGGGCGATTTTCGCCGACAACCGGGATTCGCCGGTGGATGCCCTGACGGAAATGGTCAGGGTGCTGGCCGAACTGGCGGAAAAGTATCGCTGGTTTGCCCCGCTGTGGATGCAGGAGGTGATTGGCGAGATGCCGGTACTGCGCACCCATTTGCAGGCACGCTTTGGCGATGAGAAATATCACACCACGCTGGCAACCATCAAAGGCTGGCAGCAGGAAGGAAAGCTGAATCCGGCGCTGGCCCCCGAACTGCTGTTCACTACGCTGCTGAGCCTGGTGCTGGTGCCGTTCTCCCGCATGCGCAATGACGAGAGGCTTAGCGCCCTCTCGCCGGAGATCGTGGTGCGCCACGTGTTAGCCGTGATAGGCACCGGGATCGGCGGTTAAAGATTTTTGGACAGATAGTGTCTCTGCATTCCCTGATAAGGGTAATCCTGCAAGGACATCTGCACCTGATAACCCTGTCTTTCATAGAACGGACGCGCCTGGAAGCTGACCGTATCCACCAGCGCGTGACGACAGCCTTTGCGACGGGCCTCCTCTTCAGCCGTTTTGATAAGCTGGCTTCCCACACCCGTACCCCGCACGCTGTCACTGACCCACAGATAGTCGATGTTCAGCCAGTCGCCTTTCCGTACGCCGATTAACCCGCCCAGCATGACGCCATTATCGTCTCGCATATATACGCCAATATCGCCACTAAACGTCGCCAGATCTAAATACTGCGCGTTATAGGCTCTTAGCCCCGTTAATAATTCTTCTTTTTCTTCAGCCGTGACTTTATCTGTAATGCTCAGGTGCATAAATCTCTCCTTATTTTCAGCGCAATCTGAATATCTCACAGCTTAACCTTCATAAAAACTCCTTATTTCCTCCATTGTTTAAACAAGGAAATATTCATTCAATATGTAAATAAAAAAAACCTTTCCAATAGGCTCCGAAAACGTATAATGAGAACGATCATTCTCACTTTTTACGGTAGCCGACGATGAGCACAAAGCTGGAAGAACGACAAAAACTACGGCAGGACGAAATCATCACCGCCGCGCGCCGCTGCTTTCGCGCCAGTGGATTTCACGCTGCCAGCATGTCGCAGATCGCCAGCGAAGCCAGGCTCAGCGTCGGACAAATCTATCGCTATTTCAGTAACAAAGACGCGATCATTGAAGAGATGATCCGGCGCATTATCGACTCACGTATTGAGGAGATGCAGGGCAAAACCCTGGTTGAAGGGATGCCGCAGGCGCTTGCCTGGCGCCAGACGCTTAACGAAGATGATGACGCGCTAATGCTCGAAATGTCCGCAGAGGCCACGCGCAATCCGCTGGTGGCAAACATGCTGATCGAAGCCGAAGCCCGCATGTTCGCCAACGCCTGTGAGCACCTTAAAAAGCAGTTCCCCCACCTGAGCGATGAGCATATTCGCTGCTGCGTGGAGATTACCGCTGTGATGATCGAAGGCACGATTTACCGTCGACTCACGCCTTTAAAAGTACCGTCAGAACAATTAGAGCCCATATACCAGAATATTTTAAATATGCTTTTCTCTGCGAAGTAATCGCATGTGAATAATTAGCGGAAATAATTAATTTCCCTTTTTTCATTTCTGGCTCTGCCAGAGATGCGGGATCGCTGTGCTTTTAATTAGCCCTTCTCCCTGTTAAGCGATTAACAGGGCAGGCTTCGTTCACCCTGGAAAAAGATTATGAAAACCATAACAACCTCCATCGCAGCATTACTCCTCCTGACAGGGTGCGATAATGCGCAAACATCTGCTCCCCAGCGTCCTCTTCCGGAAGTGGGGATTGTCACACTCATGAGCCAGCCGGTGTCCGTCGTCAGCGAGCTGACCGGCCGCACCGCCGCCGCAATGAGCGCCGAAGTGCGCCCCCAGGTAGGTGGCATTATCCAGAAGCGCCTGTTCACCGAAGGCGATACGGTCAAGGCCGGGCAGGCGCTGTATCAGATCGATCCTTCCAGCTACCGCGCCGCTTATAATGAAGCTGCCGCCGCACTGAAACAGGCGCAGGCGCTGGTGCAGGCCGACTGCCAGAAAGCCCGACGCTATGCGCA
Organism: Enterobacter cloacae complex sp. IR5401; assembly: GCF_049238425.1. Classification (NCBI taxonomy): domain Bacteria; kingdom Pseudomonadati; phylum Pseudomonadota; class Gammaproteobacteria; order Enterobacterales; family Enterobacteriaceae; genus Enterobacter; species Enterobacter cloacae complex sp. IR5401. The sequence continues at coordinate 193,011 of NZ_JBMKHN010000006.1, forward strand.
GCTGGTGAAGGACGACGGCGTATCACGTCAGGATGCGGAAGACGCGAAGTCCACCTGCGCGCAGGACAAGGCCAGCGTCGAGTCAAAGAAAGCCGCGCTGGAAAGCGCCCGCATTAACCTCAACTGGACCACCGTCACCGCGCCGATTGCCGGACGTATCGGCATCTCCTCTGTGACCCCCGGCGCGCTGGTGACCGCCCAGCAGGATACCGCGCTGGCCACCATTCGCGGGCTGGACAGTATGTACGTCGATTTAACCCGTTCCAGCGCCGATCTGCTGCGTTTACGCAAGCAAACCCTCGCCAGCAACAGCGATACGCTGAACGTGTCGTTGATCCTCGAAGACGGCAGCAGCTACAGCGAAAAAGGCCATCTGGCGTTAACCGAAGTGGCGGTGGATGAGTCTACCGGCTCAGTTACCCTGCGCGCCGTCTTCCCGAACCCGCAGCATCAGCTTCTGCCGGGCATGTTCGTCCGCGCCAGAGTGGATGAAGGCATCATGAATGACGCGATCCTCGCCCCGCAGCAGGGCATCACTCGCGACGCCAAAGGCACCGCCACCGCGCTGGTGGTGAACGCCAGCAACAAGGTCGAACAGCGTCAGCTGGAGACGGGTGACACTTACGGCGACAAATGGCTGGTGCTGAGCGGTTTGAAGGCTGGCGATAAGCTGATTGTGGAAGGCACCGACAAAGTCACCGCCGGGCAGGAAGTGAAAGCTGAAGAGATGAAAACCAACGGAGGAAACGCCTGATGTTTTCCCGTTTCTTCGTGCGTCGCCCGGTCTTTGCCTGGGTTATCGCCATTCTCATCATGCTCGCCGGGATACTGGCGATCCGCACGCTGCCCGTTGCGCAGTACCCGGACGTTGCCCCGCCGTCGATCAAAATATCCGCCACCTACACCGGCGCCTCCGCACAAACGCTGGAGAACAGCGTGACGCAGGTGATCGAGCAGCAGCTCACCGGGCTGGATAACCTGCTCTACTTCACCTCCACCAGCAGCTCGGACGGGTCGGTGAGCATTAACGTCACGTTTGAACAGGGAACCGATCCGGACACCGCTCAGGTACAGGTGCAGAATAAAGTCCAGCAGGCAGAATCGCGCCTGCCGACCGAGGTGCAGCAGTCCGGGATCACCGTCGAAAAATCCCAGAGCAACTTCCTGCTGATCATGGGCGTATATGACAAAACCGACACCGCCAGCAGCTCGGATATCGCCGACTGGCTGGTGAGTAATATGCAGGATCCGCTGGCGCGCGTGGATGGCGTCGGTAGCCTACAGGTGTTCGGTGCAGAATACGCGATGCGCATCTGGCTCGACCCGGCGAAGCTGGCGTCGTACTCGCTGATGCCCTCCGACGTGCAGAGCGCGATTGAAGCGCAGAACGTGCAGGTTTCCGCCGGTAAAATCGGCGCGCTGCCCTCGTCGAACGCCCAACAGCTGACCGCCACCGTCCGCGCTCAGTCGCGTCTGCAAACGGTCGATGAGTTCAAAAAGATCATCGTCAAGAGCCAGTCCAACGGTGCGGTGGTGCGCATCAGCGACGTCGCGCGCGTGGAGATGGGCAGCGAAGATTACACCGCCACCGCGAAGCTGAACGGCCACCCGGCGGCGGGTATGGCGGTGATGCTCTCACCGGGCGCCAACGCGCTTAACACCGCCACGGCGGTAAAAGATAAGATCGCCGAGTTCAAAAAGTCGATGCCGGAAGGCTACGACGTGGCCTACCCGAAAGACAGCACCGAGTTCATCAAGATCTCCGTTGAGGACGTGATTCAGACCCTGTTCGAAGCCATTATCCTCGTGGTGGTGGTGATGTACCTGTTCCTGCAAAACATCCGTGCGACGCTGATCCCGGCGCTGGCGGTGCCGGTGGTGCTGCTGGGCACCTTCGGCGTGCTGGCGCTGTTCGGTTACTCCATCAACACCCTGACGCTATTTGCGATGGTGCTGGCGATAGGGCTTTTGGTGGATGACGCCATCGTGGTGGTGGAAAACGTCGAGCGTATTATGCGCGACGAAGGGCTGCCCGCCCGGGAAGCGACCGAAAAATCGATGGGCGAAATTTCCGGCGCGCTGATCGCCATTGCGCTGGTGCTCTCTGCGGTATTCCTGCCGATGGCCTTCTTCGGCGGCTCTACCGGGGTCATTTACCGCCAGTTCTCGGTCACCATTATTTCGGCGATGTTCCTCTCCGTGGTGGTGGCGCTGACCCTGACGCCCGCGCTGTGCGGCTCGATCCTGAATCACACCGCTCCGCACAAAAAGGGCTTCTTCGGCGCGTTTAACCGCTTCTACAGTAAGACCGAGCACAGCTATCAGAACAAGGTGCTGCGCGCCCTGCGCCGTTCCGGTGGCATGCTGGTGATCTACGCCCTGCTCTGCGGCGCGATGGGGTTCGCCATGCTAAAACTGCCGGGCAGCTTCCTGCCAACCGAAGACCAGGGTGAAATCATGGTGCAGTACACCCTGCCTGCCGGCGCAACCGCGGTGCGTACCGCCGAGGTAAGCCGCCAGGTACGCGAGTGGTTCCTCACCAAAGAGAAAGCCAATACCGACGTGATCTTCACCATTGAAGGCTTCAGCTTCAGCGGCAGCGGCCAGAACGCCGGGATGGCGTTCGTCTCCCTGAAAAACTGGTCAGAGCGCAAAGGCGATGAGAATACCGCCCAGGCCATTGCCCTGCGCGCCACGCAGGAGCTGAGCACCATTCGGGATGCCACAATTTTCGCCATGACGCCCCCGGCGGTGGATGGTTTAGGCCAGAGCAACGGCTTTACCTTTGAGCTGATGGCCAGCGGCGGCACCGACCGCGACGCGCTGCTGAAACTGCGTAACCAGCTGATTGGCGAAGCCAACCAGGACAGCTCGCTGCACGCCGTGCGCGCCAACGATCTGCCGCAGATGCCGCAGCTTCAGGTGGATATCGATAACAACAAAGCCGTGTCGCTGGGGCTCTCCCTGAGCGACGTGACCGACACCCTCTCCAGCGCCTGGGGCGGCACCTACGTGAACGACTTCATTGACCGTGGCCGCGTGAAAAAGGTCTACATCCAGGGCGACAGCGACTATCGCGCGGTGCCGTCGGATCTTAACAAATGGTATGTGCGCGGCAGCGACAGCACCATGACCCCGTTCTCCGCCTTCGCTACCACCCGCTGGGAGTATGGCCCGGAAAGCCTGGTGCGCTACAACGGCTCGGCGGCGTATGAAATTCAGGGCGAGAACGCCAGCGGCGCCAGCTCCGGTACGGCGATGAGCAAAATGGAGCAACTGGCGAATAACCTGCCGTCCGGCAGCACCTGGGCATGGAGCGGTTTGTCGTTGCAGGAAAAACTGGCGAGCGGTCAGGCGATGAGCCTCTATGCCCTCTCCATCCTGGTGGTGTTCCTGTGCCTGGCGGCGCTGTATGAGAGCTGGTCGGTGCCCATTTCGGTCATCCTCGTGATCCCGCTTGGGGTGCTGGGCGCGGCCATTGCCGCCTCCCTGCGTGGCCTGAGCAACGACGTCTACTTCCAGGTGGCGCTGCTGACCACCATCGGTCTGTCGTCGAAGAATGCCATTCTGATTGTCGAGTTTGCCGAAGCCAAAGTCGCCGAAGGCTACTCCCTGACGCGCGCCGCCCTGCGGGCCGCCCAGACGCGTCTGCGTCCGATCATCATGACCTCGCTGGCGTTTATCGCAGGCGTGACGCCGCTGGCGATTGCCACCGGCGCCGGGGCCAACAGCCGCGTGGCGATCGGTACCGGCATTATCGGCGGGACGCTGGCCGCGACGCTGCTGGCCATCTTCTTTGTTCCTTTATTCTTTGTACTGGTGAAACGTCTGTTCTCCGGTAAGCACGCAAACCGGAGGTCATAATGTTTCGTGTAACTGTTTTAGCGTTAGCCCTGCTGAGCGCGGGCTGTGTGTCATTAGATCCCACGTATCAGCGCCCGGACGCGCCCGTTCCGGCCACCCTGCCCGGCGCGCACGGCGAAGCCAACGCCGTGGTGAGCCAGTGGCAGCAGGTGATGAATGATGCGCGGTTGAAAAGCGTGGTGACGATGGCGCTCAACAGCAACCGCGACGTGCAAAAAGCGATTGCGGATATCGACGCCGCCCGTGCCCAGTATGGCGAAACGCGCTCGTCCCTGTTCCCGACGGTGGACGCGGAACTGAGCCACACCCGCAGCCGCACGCTGGCGAGCGGTGTCGCGACAAGTGACGAAGCCAACGGCGCGGTCTCCAGCTTCGAACTGGATCTGTTTGGCCGCAACCAGAGCCTGTCGCGTGCCGCGCGTGAAACCTGGCTTGCCAGCGAATTCACCGCGCAGAACACGCGCCTGACGATGGTCAGCGAGCTGACCACGGCCTGGGTGACGCTGGCGGCGGATAACAGCAATCTGGCGCTGGCGAAGTCCACCCTGGAGAGCGCCGCAAACTCACTCAAGATTGTGAAGCGCCAGCAGGAAGTAGGCGTGGCAGCGGCAACGGACGTCAGTGAAGCGATGGCGGTTTACCAGCAGGCGCGCGCCAGCGTGGCGAGCTACCAGACGCTGGTGATGCAGGACAAAAACGCTCTCAACCTGCTGGCGGGCGATACGGTGCCCGAGAACCTGCTACCCGGCACGCTGGAGAGCCTGAGCGACAACGCCATCACGCTGATCCCGGCGGGCGTTAGCTCCAGCGCGCTGCTGCGTCGTCCGGACATTCAGGAGGCGGAACACAACCTGCTGAGCGCCAACGCCAACATCGGCGCGGCGCGCGCCAACTTCTTCCCGACCATCTCGCTCACCGCCAGCGCGGGCGTCGGCAGCGATTCGCTGTCGTCCCTGTTCAGCCACGGGATGAAGGTCTGGTCGTTTGCACCTTCCATCACCCTGCCGCTGTTCAGCGGCGGCAACAATATGGCGCAGCTGCGCTATGCGGAAGCCGAGAAAAAAGGGTTAATTGCGACCTATGAGAAAACCATCCAGAGCGCGTTCAAGGACGTGGCCGACGCGCTGGCGCGGCGCGAAACGTTGAGTGAACAGCTTGATGCCCAGCGTGAATACGTGGCGGCGGAGCAAAAAACGCTGGATGTGGCGACGCGCAGTTACAAGGCTGGCGCGGGCGATTATCTGACGGTGCTCACCGCGCAGCGGTCGCTGTGGTCGGCGCAGGAATCACTGATTGCCTTGCAGCAAACCGACCTGGAAAACCGCATCACGCTGTGGCAGTCGCTGGGCGGCGGGATACAGTAACATCACTGCCGGGCGGCGCAACGTTGCCCGGCCATCAGAGTAAATACCTATGGCAAAACTCTCTTTTTCTTTCGCGGCCATCCTTGGCCTGCTGACGGCGATCGGGCCGCTGTGTTCCGATTTTTATCTTCCGGCGCTGCCGGAGATCGCCACCCAGCTCAACACATCCACAACGCTGACGCAGCTTTCTCTCACCTCGGCGCTGATTGGCCTGGGGCTGGGACAACTCTTTTTCGGCCCGCTAAGCGATCGCATCGGACGTAAAACGCCGCTGCTGTTCTCACTTTTGCTGTTTGTACTGGCTTCAGTGCTTTGCGCCAGCACGCAGAATATTTACGCCCTGATCGGCTGGCGATTTGTGCAGGGCGTTGCCGGGGCGGGCGGCTCCGTACTTGCCCGCTCCATCGCCCGCGATAACTATCATGGCACGATGCTAACGCAGTTTTTTGCCCTACTGATGACGGTCAACGGCATCGCGCCCGTGGTGTCCCCGGTACTCGGTGGCTATATCGCGTCGCATTTCGACTGGCGGATGCTGTTCTGGGTAATGGCAGGGGCGGGTCTGGCGCTGCTGATCGCCAGCCAGCTTTTTATCCGCGAGTCCCTCACAGAGAAACAGGGCAGGGGATCGCTGACGCAAACAGCCAGGACGGTACTTAAAAATCGTCGCTTTATGCGCTACTGCCTGATCCAGGCCTTCATGCTGGCGGGGCTGTTCGCCTATATCGGGGCATCCTCCTTTGTGATGCAAAACGAGTATGGCCTGAGCGCCATGCAGTTCAGCCTGCTGTTCGGTGTGAACGGTATCGGCCTGATCGTCTCAGCGCTGATTTTCTCCCGTCTGGCACGCCGCCATCTGGCGGAAAGATTGATGCGAACAGGCCTCGTTCTGGCGTTGTCCTGCGCGGGGCTGACATTGCTCTTTGCGTGGATGCAGCTTTCCGTTCCGGCACTGGTTGCACTCTTTTTCACCGTCGCCTTTAACAGCGGGATCAGCACCATTGCGGGTTCAGAAGCGATGAGCGCAGTCGACACGAAGGAGTCCGGCACAGCGTCAGCCATTCTGGGCATGCTGATGTTTTTATTCGGCGGGATCGCAGCGCCTCTCGCGGGTATCGGCGGAGAAACGATGCTGAAAATGAGTCTCGCGGTGTTAGTAAGCTATGGCATTGCACTGGCGATCGGATCCCGCACGCAGAATGCGTAAATTCATACTTTTGGCTTGAATCGCGTTGATGAATGTAACGATATATTTCAGGGGAAGCATGTGACTTTCAAAGGAGGTTTCGATGAAATCTGCACACCTGGTTTGCCTGCTCGTTTGCCTGATTTTCGCTGCGTTTGTTCACGCGCAGGAGAAGAGCGCTCCGGAGAAAGAGGCCCAGATAAAACAGCAGGTCCTGAAAGATGTAAAGAAAACCTGTACCCCGCAGAAAAAGCAGAACGATAAAGCCTGGCAGGCGATGATTTTGTCGTCTGAGGCCAATCAGCTGCTGATCAAAAACGCCATCACCGCCGTGAAGCGTGACAACCTGGACGCCTACTGGGATGCAGTAAGTCAGGTGGATTGTATGGAAGATTACTGAGGGTTGAGCGCCGGGTGGCGCTGCGCTTACCCGGCCTACATCACACGTTTAACGCTTCCGCACATCCGGAATAATTAAATCCCCGCGCAGCACGTAGGACCCCAGCATCTGCGTTTTCTCTGTCAGCCAGCTCACGATGCGCGCCGCCATGGCGTCCATGGAATACTCAATGGCCGGGATCACCGGAATACCCGGCAGATGCAGCGAACCGCCGAGGCTGAAAACCATGATGTCTTCCGGTACCGATTTATTAAACGCCTGTAACTGCGGGATCACCCGCTGGGCTTCCTGCTCATCCGCCACCAGCAGCGCGTTGAAGTTCAGCGTGGACGCGTTATTGAGTAATTCCTGAAGCGCAACGGACGATGAAGTTGCGTCCATAAACACGAGGTTGCGATTAAAGGGCAGGAAGTTTTTCTCCAGCGCATGTTTGTAACCCAACAGCACCTGATCGGCAAAGCCGCTGCCGTGCGGGTGGATGAGCGCTATCTGGCGACGCCCCTGGCTGGTGAGATAGTTGCAGGCTGTTTCAGCCGCGAACGCGTGATCGAACTGAATGCTGTTGGCGTTATCGGCTTCCATACAGTCAACCAGAATCACGTTGTCCATGTCCACGTCCAGCGGGAAACGCGCGCCAATCACCAGAATGTCATCACATAAGCCGCAGGAGAGTTCTTCAAGGGCGTTCATCACTTCTGTTTTCGTGTGTGCGAAACGCAGCAGCAGATGTTTTTGATGCTGGCTGAGGTGTTTTTCCAGCGCGTACAGGTAACCGGTGGTCTGGTTAATGTTTTCCTGCGCGCAAATCACCCCAATGCAGCCCGTCGACTGGCTGAGCAGAGACTGGGCGATCACGTTGGGACGATAGTTCAGCTCGTCCACCGCTTTCAGAACAGCCTGGCGGCTGGCTTCTTTAACGCCACGCGACCCGCTCAACACCCGTGATACCGTGGCTTTGGACACCCCGGCCAGACGCGATACATCGTTGATTGTAGACATCTCTCTCCCCTGTCAGACGCAACTGGCGTCTGTAATTTCCATCACCGCTACGGCTCACATTATAGCCAGAACGGAGTATATCCGTTTCCGTTTTCCATGGAAACCGTTTTTCCGTTTCCACTCAATTTGATGCCAAAACAGCCAAATTATGTGACCCACATCCGGTTAATTAGCCTCATAAGTATTGGATCTTGATGGTTGTCACACTTCTGTCTTTTATAAATGGAAACCGGTTTCCGTATCATGTCCAATCATCCTCGCAATAACTTTTTACATTTTGAGGATGGTTGTCGATGTTCAAGATTATGCTGTGCTGCTCTGCCGGGATGTCCACCAGCCTGCTGGTCAGCAAAATGATCGATGTTGCAAAAGAACGGGGCTTACCCGTGAAGATAGATGCGTATGGCGTATCCGAATTTGATACGCAGTTTCCGCACTATCAGGTGGTGCTTCTCGGACCGCAAGTGAAATACATGTTAAAGACACTCTCAGACAAGGCAGCGACGCAAGGCATTCCGGTGCAGCCCATCGACATGATGGATTACGGCATGCAGCGTGGCGATAAAGTACTGGACTATGCTCTGTCGCTTATCGAAGCGGCACACTAAAAGGTGTTCACATGAGTTCGTTATATCAATCTATGGTCGCGGTCATTGAGCAATCAATTACCCCGCTGGCCGCGAAGCTGGGTCAGCAAAAGTATGTGATTGCCATCCGCGACGGCTTTACCGCCGCGCTGCCGTTTATGATCATCGGCTCGTTTATGCTGGTGTTCATCTTTCCGCCGTTCTCGGCGGATACCACTAACAGCTTCGCCCGCGGCTGGCTGGATTTCTCCCAGACCTACCGCGAACAGCTGATGCTGCCGTTTAACCTCAGCATGGGCGTGATGACCTTCTTCATCTCGGTAGGGATTGGGGCGAGCCTGGGGCGTCAGTTTAACCTCGACCCGGTGATGTCCGGCCTGCTGGCCTTTATGGCCTTCCTGCTGGTCGCCGCGCCGTATGCCGACGGCAAAATCTCAACCCAGTACCTCTCCGGCCAGGGCATCTTCACCGCGCTGATCACCGCCATTTACTCAACCCGCGTGTACGCCTGGCTGAAGCAGAACAACGTCACCATCCGCCTGCCGAAGGAAGTGCCCACCGGCGTGGCGCGTTCGTTTGAGATCCTGATCCCGGTGATGGTGGTGATCGGCACGCTGCACCCGCTGAACCTGTTCATTGAAGCGCAGACCGGGATGATTATCCCGCAGGCGATCATGCACCTGCTGGAGCCGCTGGTGTCCGCGTCTGACTCCCTGCCCGCCATTCTGCTCTCCGTGCTGCTGTGCCAGATCTTCTGGTTCGCGGGTATCCACGGCTCGCTGATTGTTACCGGCATCATGAACCCGTTCTGGATGGCGAACCTCTCGGCAAACCAGGCGGCACTGGCCGCAGGCGCGGCGCTGCCGCACGTTTATCTGCAGGGTTTCTGGGATCACTACCTGCTGATTGGCGGCGTCGGTTCCACCCTGCCGCTGGCCTTCCTTCTGCTGCGCAGCCGCGTTACCCACCTGCGCACCATCGGCAAAATGGGCGTGGTGCCAAGCTTCTTTAACATCAACGAGCCGATTCTGTTCGGCGCGCCGATCATCATGAACCCGATGCTGTTTATCCCGTTCGTGTTTGTTCCGCTGGTCAACGCCTGCCTGGCGTACGGCGCCACGAAGCTCGGCTGGCTGGCACAGGTGGTCTCGTTAACCCCGTGGACTACGCCCGCGCCGATTGGCGCCTCGTGGGCGGCGAACTGGGCGCTGAGCCCGGTGGTGATGTGCCTCGTCTGCATGGTGATGTCGGCGCTGATGTACCTGCCGTTCCTGCGCGCCTATGAGCGTACGCTGATTAAAAACGAAGAGCAGAAAGCCCAGGCTGCAACCGTGGGTGCCGCTGAAGCCACAAGCAATTAAGTCAAAGAGGAAGGGTCATGAAATACGCATTTCCCGATAACTTCTGGTGGGGCAGCGCAAGCTCCGCTCTCCAGACGGAAGGGACACGAGAGGGTGAAACCACGTGGGACTACTGGTTTGCCCGCGAGCCGAACCGTTTTCACAACGGCGTGGGGCCGCAGCACACCTCCACGTTTTATCAGCACTGGAAAACGGACATTCAGCTGTTAAAACAGCTGAACCACAACAGCTTTCGTACCTCGATTAGCTGGGCGCGCCTGATCCCCGACGGTATCGGTGAAGTGAACCCGGACGCGGTCGATTTTTATAATCAGGTCATTGATGAGCTGAATGAACAGGACATCACGCCGTTTATCACCCTGTTCCATTTCGACATGCCGATGGCGATGCAGGAGATAGGCGGCTGGGAAAACCGTGACGTGGTGGACGCGTACGCCCGCTATGCGCAGATTTGCTTCGAGCTGTTCGGCGACCGCGTGCTGCACTGGTTTACCTTCAACGAGCCGATCGTGCCGGTGGAAGGCGGTTATCTGTACGACTTCCACTACCCCAACATAGTGGATTTCCGCCGGGCGGCCACCGTGGCGTATCACACCGTGCTGGCCCATGCGAAGGCGGTTCAGGCCTACCGCGCCGGGCACTACGCGGGGGAGATCGGCATCGTGTTGAACCTGACGCCGTCGTATCCGCGTTCGCAGAACCCGGCAGACGTGAAGGCGGCGCACGTTGCGGATCTGATGTTTAACCGCAGCTTCCTCGACCCGGTCCTGCGCGGCGAATACCCGGCGGATCTGGTGGCGCTGCTGAAATCTTACGACCAGCTGCCCGCCTGCAAGCCGGAAGACGGTTTCCTGATTGCGGAAGGGAAAATCGACCTGCTCGGCATTAACTACTATCAGCCGCGTCGCGTGAAGTGTCGCGACAGCACGGTGAACCCGCAGGCGCCGTTTATGCCGGAATGGTTCTTTGATAGCTACGAGATGCCGGGCCGCAAGATGAACCCCTACCGCGGCTGGGAAATCTACGCACCGGGTATTTACGATATTCTGATTAACCTGCGCGACAATTACGGCAACCCCCGCTGCTTTATTTCTGAAAACGGCATGGGCGTCGAAAACGAACAACGCTTTATTGAAAATGGCCAGATTAACGATCAATACCGCATCGAGTTTATTTCCGAACATTTAGCCTGGCTGCATAAGGGTATTAGCGAAGGGTGCAATTGTCTTGGTTACCATATGTGGACGTTTATTGATAACTGGTCGTGGTGTAATGCGTATAAAAACCGCTACGGTTTTATTCAGCTCGATGTAGAGACGCAGCAGCGCACCATTAAAAAAAGCGGAGAGTGGTTTGCCGCCACCGCCTTAAATAATAGTTTTGATAAAGAGTAAAGATAATGATCGCACTAGAAGAAGCCGTAATGGAAATTATCGTCAACGCCGGGCAGTCCCGCAGCCTGTGCTTTGAAGCCCTGCACGCGGCGCGCCAGGGCAACCTTGACGAGGCCAAAAGCCTGCTGCGCGAAGCCGACGGCTACGCGCGCCAGGCGCACAAGATGCAGACCAAACTGATTGAGCAGGACGCGGGCGAAGCCCGCCAGCCGATGACATTAATTATGGTGCACGCGCAGGATCATTTAATGAATTCGCTATTAGCGCGTGAATTATCTGAAGAGATTATTCATTTATATCAGAGATAGTCTATGGCGAAATAATTTAATGTAATACCTCTGTACCTAAAACTAGAAATCCACTTGTTCTGATGATAGCGACATATTCTGTCAGATCGGAGCGGGATGGTTATTGTCTGAATAAAATTAAACTATATTGAGATAACCATGAATACGATTAAAAAACTTCCATTAACCATGGCGGTTATCGCCGCGCTTTGCCCAATTTCCGTCCTCGCTCAGGAATTCACTCAGGAGCAAATCGACGCCATTGTGGCGAAAGCGGTGGATAAAGCCCTGGCCGAGCGTCAGGCTAAAATGGATGCGGCGGTCGCGAAAAAAGCGGACGTGGTGACCGAGCCGCAGAGCGCGGCGCAATCCCCGGATATGGCGATCCCGTTCGGGGTTAAATTTACCGGCTACGCCCGCTACGGCGCGCACTTCCAGGCTGCCGATCAGAAATACGTGGCTGTCGATGGCTCCTACAACGGCGCGTCCGCGATCGGTCGTCTGGGTAACGAAGGCAACGGCGGCGAGTTCCAGCTCTCCAAAGCTTTCAAGGGCGAAAACGGCGCCATCTGGGACATCAACGTGATGATCGACCACTGGGGCGACGAAGTTAACCTGAAAAAGGCCTACGCGGGGGTGACCAACATTATGGCCTCCAACCCGAACGCCTATTTCTGGGCCGGTCGCGACTTCCACCAGCGTCCGCAGCAGGGTATCAACGATTACTTCTGGATGAACCACGACGGCCAGGGCGCCGGGGTGAAGAACTTCGATATCGGCGGCGTGCAGTTTGACGTCGCTGCCGTGGCGGCAGTGGAATCCTGTAGCCCGGAAGTGATGGAAGACGAAGCGAACCCGTCACGCATCACCTGTACCGGCGGGTCCGGCACGGGCGACAAAGGTAACTACGCGGCCACCTCTAAAATCCACGGCATGAAGCTCGGTCCGCTGGATCTGGAGCTGTACGCCAACTACGGCTTTGATTCAAAAGCGGTAGAGAGCGACGAGCGTCTTAACGCCTGGCAGGGTGGCGTGGTGCTGAGCCACACAAACGACAGCGGCGTGAACAAGGTGATCGCCCGCTACTCCGATAATTCGGACAACAGCGTGTTCAATAAAACCGAAGACCTGACCACGGTCTACGCCAGCTTCGAAGGGCTGTACAAATTCACCCAGGCGACGCAGGTGGAGTACATCCTCGCCTTCCACGATTACGACAATAGCCGCGATAAGACCGACAACCGCAAGAACTACAATGCCATCGTGCGCCCGATGCACTGGTGGAACGACGTTCACTCCACCTGGCTGGAAGCGGGCTGGCAACACGTGGATTACGACAACGGCGGCGACAACAAGGGCTGGAAGTTGACCCTGTCGCAGAACATGTCTATCGCCATGGGGCCGGAGTTCCGCCCGATGCTGCGCTTCTACGTGACCGGCGGCAAGGTGGATAACGAACGCACCGCGCGCGTGAACAACACCAAAGATGAGACGCTGGACGACTTCAACGTCGGCGCGATGTGGGAGGCGTGGTTCTAAAGTAAAAGCAAAACGGCAACGAAAGTTGCCGTTTTTAGTGTTCGCTCCCTCTCCCCGTGGGAGAGGGCCGGGGGGAGGGCATCAGGCCGCACACAACCATGCTATGCTGTTGACCGAATTAACGACAACATAACAGGGGAGAACATGGGTTCCACACGCAAAGGGATGCTCAACGTCCTGATCGCCGCCGTTTTATGGGGCAGTTCCGGGGTTTGCGCGCAGTACATCATGGAGAAAAGCCACATTTCTTCGCCTTACCTGACCATGGTTCGTCTGCTGTTTACCGGCGTGATCCTGTTGACGCTCTCCTTCGTTCACGGCGACAAGATTTTCTCGGTCATCAAAAACCGCAAAGACGCCCTCAGCCTGCTGTTTTTCTCGCTGGTTGGCGCGCTCACCGTGCAGCTCACCTTCCTGCTGACGATTGAAAAATCCAACGCTGCGACGGCCACCGTGCTCCAGTTTCTGTCGCCGACCATTATCGTGGCATGGTTTGCGCTGGCGCGGAAAACGCGTCCCGGCATATTTGTCTTATCCGCGATTTTCACGTCGCTTGTGGGTACCTTCCTGCTGGTCACCCACGGCGACCCGACGTCGCTCTCCATCTCGCCTGCCGCGCTGTTCTTCGGTATCGCCTCAGCGTTTGCCGCGGCGTTTTACACCACCTATCCATCAACGCTTATAGCCCGCTACGGCACGCTGCCGATTGTCGGCTGGAGTATGTTGATTGCGGGATTAATGCTGACGCCGTTCTACGCCGGACGCGGCACCACCTTCGTGATCGACGGCGGCCTGCTGCTGGCGTTTTTCTACCTGGTGGTGATTGGCACCGCGCTGACGTTCAGCCTGTATCTGAAAGGCGCACAGATGATCGGCGGGCCGAAAGCGAGCATTCTGAGCTGCGCCGAACCGCTGAGCAGCGCGCTGCTGTCGGTGGTGTTGCTGGGGGTGGCATTCACCCTGCCGGACTGGCTGGGGACGCTGTTGATTGTGTCGTCGGTGGTGTTGATTTCGATGGATTCACGCAGAAGGGTTAAGGCATCGGCGTAGCCTGATGCCCTCACCCCAACCCTCTCCCACGGGAGAGGGAGAAAAGCACTACTTCGCCTTAACCTTCCCCGCCACCAGCAGCGCCGTCAGCAGCATCAGCGTGCCGGAAATCACCAGCGGTGACGTCAGCCCCAGATGGTCGAGCGCTACGCCGCCCACCGCCGCGCCGCAGGTGTTCGCCAGCTGGATCACCGCTACCTGAATCGACCCGGCTTTTTCCGCCTGATCGGCAAGCGAGCGGGTGATCCACGTCGACCAGCCCACCGGCACCAGCGCAAAGGCAAAGCCCCAGATAATCGCGATCGCCGAAGCCACCCACTTATCGCTACCCCACAACACCAGCACCGCGGCGCTGATCGCCAGCACCAGCGGGGCACCCGCCAGCGCCACCTTCAGGGAGCGCTTCAGGAACTGAGACGACAGTGAGGTGCCGACAAAACTGGCGATACCGAAGCTCAGGAGCACCAGCGTCAGGCCGTCCACGTCAAAGCCCGCCATGGTCATATACACCGGGCGGATATAGGTGAAGAAAGCAAACTGCCCGGCAAAGGCCATGAAGATGGCGGTCATCCCCGCCAGCACGCCCGGACGTTTCAGCAGCGCGAACATGTTCTGTTTGTGGTGCGCCGCTTCCCCCGGCAGGGACGGCAGCGCTTTCCACACCCAGATAATGCACAACACGCCCATCACCGCCGCCGCGTTGAACACGTTACGCCAGCCGATAATCCCGCCGAGGAAGCTGCCCAGCGGCGCGGCAATCACCAGCGCGATAGAGACCGCACCGAAGATAACGGAAAGCGCTTTTGGCACCGTCCGCGCGGGCACCAGGCGCATGGTCAGCGAGGCGGACATCGCCCAGAAGCCGCCTAACCCCAGCCCCAGGCAGGCGCGACCCAGCAGCAGCAGGGTGAAGCTTTCAGCGAAAGAGACCAGCAGGCAGGAGAGCGTCAGCAGCACGCTGAACAGAATGACCACTTTACGACGGTCAATGGTGCCGATCGCCTGAGTGATAAACAGGCTGGCGAACATCGCCACAAACGCGGTGACGGTAACGGACTGCCCCGCCACGCCCTCGGAAATGCCCAGATCCTGCGCCATCGGCGTCAGCAGGCTCACCGGTAGAAACTCGACGGTGATCAGGCAGGCGACGCAGAACGCCACGGAGAAAACCGCCGACCAGTTGGGGCGCGACACCTCTTTGGTCTGCGGTCTGGTTGTGGGCTGGATATGTTCTGTCATGGCATCACCTGAAGATAAAAACGTGCGGAAAAGTCGCGCAGTTTATCATCAAAAGTGTGACGAATTTAACGTTTCGACAACTTTTCTTGCATCGCTGCATTCGCCAGCCCAACGATCCACTCCTGGTGCCCGTTGATCATCGGATTCGGCACGGTGCGAGCAAGTTCCTGTGCAGGAACGCCTTTCTGCGACTCCTGAGTCAGAATACGGACGCGGTTTCCCGGCAAGTCTTCAAACAGCCAGGCGTGGATCACATCCAGACGCGAGCTGGCATCGCCCTCCATCCAGCCGTGCCAGGCGATCCGTGCGGCTTCGCCGTCAACGGGCGGAACATACTCCGTGACCTGCGCCTCAACCGGGAAGCCAAAGGTCGTAAAGCGGAAGCGGGCGTTGGCGCTCAGTTCCGGACCGCTGCCGTCGTGAAAACGAATATCTTCGGCGTTACTGTAGTAGTTCGGCCACAGGGTAGTGTCGTTAAGCTGCGCCCAAATCTCTTTTGCGCTCAGCCCGGCGACGATGATTTCGTTGGATGCAAAGTTATCGGTTGTGCCTGGCAGGTAGTCGTTTGGCCAGATAATGGCGGATTGTTTCATGGTTCACCTCATCAGCGAGTGGATGAAGTGATGGTGCGCCTGCGGCAGATATAAATCTAATGACGATGCTTTATACTCTTCATCACGTTTCGTGATATCAGTGCAGATAAAACACGCCCTCTTCCGGGAGGAAAAGCTGGTTATAGCGCAGCTGGAAGGCGTCAAGCTCCTGCGGATCGGGCTCTATCTCGCGCATGAAGCCGAGCGCGAGGCGGATTTGCGCATCGGTGATCGGTGCGGCCAGGCGGGCTTTACGCAGCATGCGGTGCCAGGTATGCAGATTCTCTTCGCTACCGTCGACGATGCAGACCTGCCAGATAAGCAGGACCTGGGCGGCGTTTTGCAGGTGCGCTTCGTCTGGGCGCTCAAGGTAGCGGATAAACTCATTGCCCGGCGTTTTACCGAACTGGTCGATCATCGATTCTACCGGCATCGGGGTGATACCCAGCCGTTCGCTCAAGCGTTTGATGGCGCGGCGGGAATCCGAGGTCAGGACACGAAACCCAACTACAAACACCACGGCAAGCGTTGCCAGCATTATCCAGACCATGCGTTCTCCTTAGACTAGCCGCCCATCATAGCGGGAAACGCAACGCGTCGACAGCGGGCAGCGCCATAATAGTGAACGGAAAAGAGGTAGCAAAACATCATGAAAGCGGATCTGCGCACGCTGGATCTAAACCTGCTGAAAACGCTTCACGCTCTGCTGGATGAACGCAGCGTCACCCGCGCGGCGGCGCGTCTTGCTCTGAACCAGCCCGCCGTGAGCGGCATGCTCAACCGCCTGCGGGACTACTTCGACGATCCGCTCTTTATCCGCGCCCCGCACGGCATGGTGCCAACCACGCGCGCGGAAGCGCTGGCCGCTCCGGTGAAGCGCATTCTCGCGGATATCGACGTGCTGCTTCAGCCCGTTGCCTTTGACCCAAATACCGCTCGCCTCACCTTCACTCTTGCCGCTACGGATTATGCACTTCGGGCGGTTGTTGTGCCGTTTATCGCCGCCCTTAAAACACAGGCGCCTGACATACGCGTGCGCGTGGTGCCCGTTACCCCCGGTAGCCTTGTCAGCCAGCTTGAGCAGGGCGCTATTGACGTAGCGCTTATCACCCCCCACACCACGCCCGATGAGCTTCACAGCCGTGCGCTTTATGATGAACGGTACGTATGCATGATGCGCGCCGATCATCCAAACGCCGGAGAGCCAATGACGTTAGACCGATTTTGCGCCCTTGAGCATGTGCTGGTCTCTTACGAGGGAGACGGCTTTCGCGGGGTAACCGATAGCGCGCTGGAGAAAATTGGCCGGACGCGGCACGTGGGGCTCTCGGTGAGCCACTTTTTGGTTCTGCCGGACGTGCTGGCCCTCAGCGATATGATTGCCGTCGTGCCGTCACGCATCGCGGAAAATCAGACGGGGATGTTCATCTGCGAGACACCAGTTCCCGTGCCAGGCTTTACCAAGAGCATGGCCTGGCACGGCAGAACGCACCGCAATCCCGCGCAGGCGTGGCTGCGCGGGCTGTTGCTGCAAACCAGTCAGCGGGCCTGAAGCCCCTTAAGCAGCGCCTCGTGGAAGCGCTCAGGATCCTGCATCTGCGGCGCGTGGCCCATGTCGTTAAATTCCACCAGCGTAGCGTGCGGGATGCGCTTCGCCGTCTCCTTTCCCAGCACCGCATAGTTGCCGAGCGTTTTGCGGATCTCAGGCGGGGCGAGATCTTTCCCGATGGCGGTGTTGTCCTTCGTGCCGATCATCAATAATACCGGCATGCTGAGTTCGCTAAATTCGTAGATCACCGGCTGGGTGTAGATCATGTCGTAGAGCAGCGCCGAGTTCCAGGCCACACGTTCTTTTCCCGGCCCGTTGTTCAGCCCGGCGAGCATGGTCACCCAGCGTTCGTATTCCGGCTTCCACTCTCCGGCATAGTAGGTATTTTTCTCGTACTGACGAATGCCGTCGGCGCTAACCTTCAGCTCGCGCTGGTACCACTGGTCGACCGTAATATGCGGCACGCCGCGCGCTTTCCAGTCCTCCAGGCCTATCGGGTTGACCATCACCAGCTGCTCCACCTGCTGCGGCCACATCAGCGCGTAGCGGGTCGCCAGCATGCCGCCGGTCGAGTGGCCGATAACCGTCACGCGATCGACGCCGAGGGTTTTCAGCAAGGCGTGGGTGTTATCCGCCAGCTGCTGGAAGGTGTACTGATAATGCTCCGGCTTGGTGGATTTGCAGAAGCCGATCTGGTCGGGTGCGATCACGCGATACCCGCTGGCTGAAAGCGCGCGGATCGTGCCGTCCCAGGTACCGGCGCAGAAGTTTTTGCCGTGCATCAGCACCACGGTGCGGCCGTTGGGTTTTTCCGGCTTCACGTCCAGGTAAGCCATATCCAGAGGCTGGTTCTGCGAGGTAAAGGTAAAGTGTTTTACCGGCCAGCCGTAGTCAAAACCTTCCAGCTTCTCGCCGTAGGTAGGTGCATTCGCGGCCATTGCGGGGGAGGCCAGCGCCATCAGCAGCGCCAGGCAGGACAATCGTCGGGTTAACATGCAAGCTCTCCGTTAGCAAAAGGGGCTAAGGCTGCACGAAAGGCGGCAGCAAAAACACTGTAGAGCATGGAGAGGAGCGGGTGTGTAAAGCGGGGTAAAGGTGTGGCGTACAAATAAAAAAGCCCGGCATCACACACCGGGCAAAGAAGTTACCTGCACACTCAGGCTACTTTTAATTTCTGCGCACGATTCTCACGGCGAATTTTACGTTCTTCCAGCACCGCTACCATCGCCATCAGGACGATACAGCCGATCGCTGCCGCATCCAGCGCCGCGAAGGTGCCCGCCCAGCCGGTGAGACCGAAAATCGGCGTGCCATCGGCGATCATGCCCAAGCCCAGCTTGGCGAAGCTGTCGCCGATCAGGTAGGCGAAGGTGCCCTTAATCCCATCGGCGGCGCCGATCGCTTTTTTCGGGACAAAGCCAACCGCCGCCACGCCAATCAGCAGCTGAGGGCCAAACACCAGGAAGCCGAGCGCGAACAGGGACGCCAGATAAACGTACTGGTTGCTGGCGTGCTGGTAAACGCCGAGCGTGGCGATAATCAGCGCCAGCGCGATGCAGGCCACCAGCGCGCGACGGCCGTTGGCGAGGTCGGAGAGCCAGCCCCACAGCAGCGTGCCGACCAGCGCGCCCACTTCGAACAGGGTGAAGCCCTGAATCGCCACCTCTTTAGAAAGCTTCAGCTCCTGGAAAGCATACACGGTTGACCACTGGTCAATGCCGATACGCACCACGTAGAGGAAGATGTTTGAGAAGCAGAGCAGCCAAATCACTTTGTTTTTCAGCACGTACTCAACAAAGATCTGCCATTTGGTCATCTCGTTCTCTTCGGTCTCTTTGTCCTCTTCGCTGATCTCCTCGCCGAACAGCTCTTCGGCTTTGCCGAGGCCGTACGATTCCGGGGAGTCGCTGCCGTAGCGAAGGCCGATAAAGCCGACGATCAGGGCGATAATCGACGGGAAGATAAACATGCCGATCACATGGCCGTCGAACAGGTAGTTTGCGCCGAACAGCGCTACGCCAGCCGCGCCCGCCCCGCCGAGGTTGTGGGAGATGTTCCACATGCCGAGGTAGGAACCACGCTTGCGGCGCGGGGTCCATTTGGTAATGGTGGAATAGCTGCACGACCCGCCGGTACTCTGGAAGAAACCGCTCAGGGCGTAGAAGGCGATCATCAGGAACAGGCTAACGGAACCCGCGCCCATGCTGGCGCTGAAGCCGAGCATACAGATGGCGGAGAGGATCAGCATAAACGGCAGGAACTGCTTGGTGTTTTTGCCGTCTGCATAGTACGAGACAACGGTTTTCCCCACGCCGTACGTAATGGAGAAGCCCAGGCCAATCATCCCCAGCTGCGTCATGCTCAGCCCGTAGGTCGAGATCATGTCGTTCTGCGCGATGTTAAAGTTTTTGCGGATCAGATACATGGTCAGGTAGCCGATGAAGACCACCAGATAAGACTGCATGAACGGTTTGAACCACATCTTGCGCCGCACGTCGAGCGGCAGATCCAGGGTCGGCTTGCGCACCTGGTTTAAGAAGGCCAGCATGGTTGGTTTACTCCTGAGCTGATTTTTGCAGCATTGTAAAAACCAGCCAGGAGAGATGCCTGAGACAGCGTCCAGGTGAAACCGGGAAAATTTCTTAGTTTTGCGCGTCTCGGCAGCAAAAGGTGAGGCGCGTCACGCTTCGCGCGGCGCCTGCGCGTGCAAAAACGGCAGTAAAAGCAGGGCGGAGATGCCCGCCGCGATGGCGATCACCGCGAAGAACCCGCTCCAGTGCCAGATGTCGATCACCCGCGCCAGCGGCCAGCCGGAGAGCGATGCGCCAAGATAGGCAAACAGCCCGACAAAGCCCGTCGCCGCGCCGGCCGCCTCTTTGTGGGAACACTCCGCCGCCGCCATGCCGATCAGCATCTGCGGGCCAAAGACGAAAAATCCGATGGTGAAGAAGCACGCCGCCTGCATCACGTAGCTGGCGAACGGCATCAACCATAGTGAGCCGACGGAGAGCAAGATCCCGGCGGCAAAAATCAGGTTCATCGGGCCGCGGTTGCCGTTGAACAGCTTGTCCGAGCCCCAGCCCGCCACCAGCGCGCCGATAAACCCGCCCAGTTCAAACATGGTCACCGCCGAGTTGGCGGTCACCAGATCCACGCCGAGCGTCTCGGACATGTACAGATTGCCCCAGTCGTTGATGGCCGCGCGCACCACGTAGACCAGCACGTAGCAGAGCGACAGCAGCCAGATGTAGGGGTTTTTCAGCACGTATTTGGTGAGGATCTCCTGGCGGGACAGCCCGGCCCCTTCCTGCTGCTGGGCGATCTCCATCTCGTCGTGCCGCCAGTCGCCCACCGGTGGAAGGCCGACGGTCTGCGGCCTGTCGCGCAGGCGCCAGCAGAGGAACAGCCCGGCGACAATCGCGAGGCCACCGGCTATCATCATCCCCGCGCGCCAGCCGTAGTGCAGCGCCGCGGCACCCACCACCATCGGGATCAGCGCCCCGCCGACGTTATGCGCGGTGTTCCATATCGCCCACCAGCCGCCACGCTCGTTGCGTGAGTACCAGGCGGTCAGCAGGCGGGCGCAGACCGGCGCGCCCCAGCCCTGGAAAAAGGCGTTCAGCGCCCACAGCAGGGCGAAGGCCCAGAGCGAGGTGGAGAAGCCAAACAGAATATTCACCACGCCGGTGGCGATCAGCCCGACGCCCATAAAATAACGCGCGTTGGAGCGATCGCTGACGATGCCGGAGAAGAACTTCGACAGGCCGTAGGTGATGTAAAACAGCGTCGCCAGCAGGCCGATATCGGTGCGGGTCATCACGCCGCTCGCGAGGATCTCCGGCGCGGCGGCGTTGAAGCTTTTGCGGGTAAAGTAGAACAGCGCGTAGCCGAGCCAGATGGTAATCAGGATATGGCGACGCCAGTAGCGGTAGCGGGAGTCGATTTCCGCTTTGTTGCTTAGCGGGGCGGCGCTGGCGGGGGTTTTAAACATGATGCGTCCTTAACGGCAAACTGACGCTGACGCGCGTCCCGTGGGTGCAGGAGAGGCTCAGCGTGCCGCCAAGCGCCTTTACGCGCTCGCGCATGCCCGCCAGGCCAAAGCCCTGCTGGCCGGAGCCCGGCGGCAGGCCGCAGCCGTCGTCTTCAATTACCAGCATCAGGCGCTCGTCCTGCTGCCAGCCCTGGATCGTGACCGCGCTGGCACTGGCATGTTTGACGATATTGTTCAGCCCCTCCTGACAGACGCGGAACAGGGTTACGCGCTGGCCTTCGCTCAGCGCAGATTCGTTAATTCGCCAGTCGAGATGGCTGACAATGCCGCGGCTTTCCAGCTCCATCTCGCGCATCAGGGAGCGTACCGCCTGCTCCAGGGAGAGATCGTCAAGCTGGCGCGGGCGCAGCCGCCCTAACAGGCGACGAACGGAATCATAGACGCCCAGCGAAAGCTGTTCGATATGCGCCCCGCCCTGCTTCACGCCCGCGTTTTCTGCCGCCAGGCGCTGAACAATGCCCGCCTGGGTACGGATGGCGGTGATGGTCTGGCCGATGTCGTCGTGCAGCTCGCGGGCAACCTCTTGCCGCACGCTCTCTTCCGTCTCCAGCAGACGCTCCGCCAGACGGCGGTTGCGCGCCAGCTCGTTTTGCAGGGACTGGTTCAGCTCGCGCAGGCGCTGTATGCCCGCGCCGAGCAGCAGCCCGGTCAGGCTCTGGGCCAGCAGGGAAAGCAGTAAATCTACCGGATGATCGTGCCAGGTCTGGCTGGCAATCAGCGCGATGGCGTTCATCAGCGTGGCGATCAATGCGCCCTGCCAGCCGTAGTGCCAGGCAAGGGCGATGATCGGCAGCGCCAGACAAAACGGCGTGAAGCGTGATAATTCAGCGGGGAGACCAAGCTGGAGCCACAGGCTCACCACAAACAGCAGCAGATACCAGATGAGATGCCGGGCGCGCCAGTTCACCGGCTGGGAGACCAGCGCCGGGCCGAGCGGCTGCCAGACAGTGCTTGTAAGATAATGCCAGATCACAAGGCAGGTCGGGGCCAGCGTCAGGCCGCCGGTAAGGGTCAGCAGCAGGGCGTTAAGCACCTCCTTTTCACCCACCCACGGCAGGGACTGCAACAGCGCGGCGGCAATTAGCGCCGCCCCCTGACGCAGCAGCGTGCGCCAGTCGCGCTGGTGACGGTAGCGGGAAATCAGGGCGACCGGGATAAGCGTGAGCAGGCTTCCGGTCATCAATAACGGCAGATGCGCCAGCGCCACTTCCTGCGCCAGCCAGATCAGCATCAGCCACTCTGCGCCCAGCAGCACCGGCCAGTAGCCGCGCGGGCATTGCAGCATCAGCCCCAGACGCAGGCCAAAGGGGAACAGCAGCACCGCCAGCTCCGGGCGTTCCACCAGATGCAGGCTGATACTCCACAGGCAGAACCACGCGGCGGAGAAGATAAAAAAGCTGGCGACAACGGCGATCAGCCGCGAAAAAAGGGAGTTCATTGCCAGCTGTCAAACATACGGCGCGCCAGCTCGACATCGTTACTGACGTTGAGTTTTTCCATCAGGTTGGCGCGATGAACGTGAACGGTCTTTGGCGACAATCCCAGCTCTACGGCAATCTCTTTCACCGACATGCCCTGGGCAAGTTTCTCTGCCACCTGACGCTCGCGTCTGGTGAGTGGATCCTGCCGTCCCGCCGCCAGCTTGATGGCGATATCCGGCGTCAGGTAGCAGCCGCCGGTGGAGACGGTGCGCACGGCGGCGATCAGCTCATCCGGGCTACAGCGTTTTGAGAGGAACCCGCGCGCCCCCGCGTTGAGCGCCTGCTCGACCAGCGCCGGGCTGTCGTGGACCGAGAGCATAATGGTCGCCATTCCTTTCGGCAGCTGGCTTAACAGCTCAAGCCCGGAGAGATCCGGCATTGAGATATCGCAGATACAGACCTGCACCCCGCGCCCCGGCAGGCCCGCCAGCGCCTCGCGACCGGAGCCAAACTCGGCCACGACCTGGAAATCCGGTTCGAGGTTGAGAAGCTGGGCAAAGCCAGAGCGGACGATAAGGTGGTCGTCAATAAGGGCGATGGTGGTCATGTGTGTTCCTGCGGTCTGAAAAAGCCGGATGGCGCTGCGCTTATCCGGCCTACAAGAGCGAAAGACGCTTACCTTAAGCGATCTATTCGAAGAACACCGCAATTTTGTTAAACATGGTGGGATCGGACTGGTTGCGCGCCACGTTGGTGACGTCTTCCAGCTTGTCGATCTGCGCTATCATCTGCTCCAGACGCTGGTCGTCGTTGACCAGTAGCCAGATGCGGCTGTGCTCGCTGCCCTGAATCGGCAGGCAGAGAATGCCTTCCACGTTAAATGCCCGGCGGGCAAACAGCCCGCAGACGTGGGTCATGACGCCAGGGTGGTTGCGGACGGTGAGTTCCAGAATGACGTTATCATGTTGTTTCTGCATGGCTTATTCTCCCACCATCTCAGTATTTGCCGCACCCGGCGGCACCATCGGATACACTTTTTGTTCAGGGTCGATACGCACGTGGATCAACGCCGGGCCAGGGCGAGAAATCGCATCCTGCAACGCCGCGTGGGCATCTTCTTCGGCGTTCAGATCGCAGGTGTGCAGGCCAAAACCAGCGGCAATCTGCATGAAGTTGATCATCCCCGGATAGGTCGCCGCAAACACGCCCTGCTTATAGAACAGGCTCTGCTGCTGGTGTACCAGACCCAGCGCCTCGTTGTTCATCAGAATGATTTTGACGTCTAACTGGTTTTCGGCCGCCGTCGCCATCTCCTGAATATTCATCATCAGGCTGCCGTCACCGGAGAAGCAGATCACCTTACGGTCCGGGTTGGCGAGCGCCGCGCCAACCGCTGCGGGCAGGCCGAAGCCCATGGTGCCAAGGCCGCCGGAGGTCAGCCACTGGCGCGGGCGGTTCAGCGGATACGCCTGGGCAGTCCACATCTGATGCTGGCCGACGTCGGTGGTGATAATCGCGCTGTCATCCACGCAGGCGGCAACAGCGTTGATAAGACCATAGTGGCTCAGCGGGTCGCCCTCGGTTGGGATAGCGCCCGGGAACTCGCGTTGCAGATCGGCCACCAGCTGGCGCCAGTCGGCGCGGTCGGTTGCCACCGTCTGCGGGATCAGCTGCGCCAGCACCTCGGCCACGTCGCCCTGGATCGCCACGTGCGGCTGCTTGATTTTACCCAGCTCGGCGCGGTCGATATCCACGTGAATGATTTTGGCGTTCGGGCAGAACTGCTCGGTTTTGCCAATCGCCCGGTCATCAAAACGCGCCCCCATAACTATCAGCAAATCCGCCTCTTGCAGGATGTAGTTGGTGCTGCGCGCGCCGTGCATGCCCAGCATCCCTAAAGATAATGGATGCGCTTTGGGCAGCATACCCAGCGCCATCAGGGTCATGGTGGTCGGCAGGTTGGCTTTTTCCGCAAACTGGCGGATTTCATCCGCGGCGTTGATCGCCCCGCCGCCCAGATACAGCACCGGGCGTTTGGCGGCGTTGATCATTGCCGCCGCATCGCGCACGCTCTCAGCGCTGAACTCCGGCGCGGGGGCACGCTCGCCCGGCTCCGGCAGAATGTCGATCTCGATCTCTGCGGTCTGGACATCCTTAGGAATGTCTATCCACACCGGGCCCGGGCGGCCAGACTGCGCAATGCGGAACGCATCGCTGATAACCTGAGGCAGCTCGCTGATATCGCGAACTAAATAGTTATGTTTGGTGATGGGGATAGAGATGCCGTAGGTATCGACTTCCTGGAACGCATCGGTGCCGATCATCGAGGACGGCACCTGGCCGGTAATGCAGATCAGCGGAATGGAGTCGAGACGCGCGTCGGCGATGGCGGTCACCAGGTTAGTGGCGCCCGGCCCGCTACAGGCCATACAGACCGCCGGTTTACCCTGGGTACGCGCCATGCCCTGGGCGATAAAGCCTGCGCCCTGCTCGTGGCGCGCCAGCACGTGGCGGATCTGTGTGCTTTGGCTTAACGCATCATACAGCGGCAGCACGGTCCCACCCGGGATGCCCGCAACGGTGGTGATGCCCTGTCGTTCCAGTAAATGAACAATCAGCTGCGCGCCTGTAAAACGCGTCTTGGTGGATGTTGTGCCCGAACTTGCCATGCTCCAGTCCTTTTCTTCTGAGCCAGCTTTACGCGTCGTAGTTCAGGTTGCAGATGCGTTGGCTGCGTTCCCTCACCCCAGTCACGTACCTATGTACGCTCCTGGGGATTCGCTCACTTGCCGCCTTCCTGCAACCCGAACTACTTAGCGTATCCGGGAGGGGTCCTAAACGAAAAACCCCGCCCGGTTTGCGCCGGCGGGGTTTTGGATTCGTGTGTTGATCCAGTCCCTACGGCGCATTGCCGACGACCACCACCACACGCACGACGACCACTGCGGCAGGTTGCGCAGTTTTTAGTAGGGTCGAAGTGAAGATGGATGAAGTCATTGGGGACCTGTGTTTGGAATCATTGATTGAATTTATACAAACACAGGTTTTCGGGCGTGACAATGGAAATATTTTCATCTGCGCAAAAATGCGTCAGGGATCACGTTTCAGTAAGTTGCTCGCTCATTCCAGGCATCACTATAGATGACATTGCCGTCACAATACTTCCAGGTGATTTTCTCGTAGCGTATAAGAACCGTTTCAAGGTGTGTTCCGGTGTTTGCGCCGGGATACAGGTCTGGTGTGATTGAGGTTATTTTCACATTCTCAAGGAGGATATTAAAATATTCCTGTTCTAAACCCGCCTCATTAATCTGATACATCTTAATAGTGGCTGACTTGAGCATTCTTCCCGTACTCAGCGCCCGAAATAAAATCGGGGTTACACGATCAAATTCCTTCTGAAACATGACGGGCATGTGTATGCGCGTGCCCGTTAATTTCCCGGTATTTCCGTCGACTGGGATATTGACATTATGAGTGAACGATTTGAGTTCAATTGCACCTTCACGCCCTGACACAAGGCAAGAGCCAACCATGGGAGAACCATTTTCATCTGTTAAAAACAAATAAGCTGGGTTTGACATAAAAAAATCCTTTTTATATTATTTAATCGTACTTATCAAAGTGGCCGAAAATTATCGGATGTACAATAATAAATACAATGATAGAAATGAATGTTAGTAATACCCAGTGGTCAGGCACTAACCACAGAAACAAAGAGGCGCACGCAAAAATATAAACAGGGAATAAAATATCCGTGAATAGAATTGATAACAGACTCTTAAACATGCTCCGTGCTCTTTAAGTCTTTATAAATTGCATCGAAATCCTTATAGAATCCCAACTGCACCTTCTTAATGAGTTCAGACAGGAAAGGCTCAAAAAAGTAGTAAAGCATCTCCAGTTGTGCGGCATAGAGGGTGGCGTAATACTTAGGGTCCAATGTTTTCAGGCGGCGAGCAGCAAGAGCGCACTTCTGTTCCGTTCCAATCAATTGAAGCGCCATGACAACGTTAGGTACGCGGCGTGCAAGCCGTTCGACGACGATTTCAGACAGCAGGCCTGATTCGGACAGGGATTTGGCCAGACCCCATGCTATTGCTAAACGCGCGGCCTTGCTGGTCGGTATGTTATTAACAAGCCCTGTTACTTTTGAATCTATCTTGCGAACGCGATTGTGTTCATTCCCGTTTTCTGAATCGGAAATAACATGTTCAAAATAAAGATAGAGCATGTGTGCTATTACATCGCGATAACGGTAAAGCGAGAGGATTGAGAGGTACATTCTCTTTTCTTCGGAGAGAAGCTCGTCACACACATCGTGATAGCTGGGGATTAAGCATGATGAGTACCAACTTACACACTCAATTCCTGAGTAAATATCAGAGCCAATCCCCTTTAATGCTCGCCATGTTCCTGCAACACCTTGCTGTCCATAAATAGCCAACTGCCTGTCACTCTGGAACTTCATCTTTAAATAATCAGATGCTTGCATAATGTGTCCACACAATGATTGCAGCTATAGAAATATACATTGAAAAGTCCAGAAATTCAAACCAGTAAAATTGCTTTACATAAACATTCACATAAAAAATAAGTCAGTACGATTTTATTTATTAGGTTATATACGAAACAACTTAATTACTTGAAGGGCATTAGCGGTTTTTATTAGTTCACACATTTTTAGTTTAATCATTGCAAAATGAGTCTAATACCTATCTCTATAAAGAGAGTTGCATAAGCGATGCTATCCCGTTCACAACGAAGCTAAATAGCAGAAACCTCGCTTTTACAGCAGTCTTTTTATGGGCAGACCAGAAAACAAAAAACCCCGCCTAAGCGAGGTTTTTATCAGGGTTTTGCGGTTGGTTGCCGCAGAACACACTGTGTTACGTCAACGCGAAAAGTATACGCGATCGAAGACGAACGCGCAATTCCGGCACGGATTTTGACGTTTTTGAGTATGGATCGCCTTCCAAAATTTGTCCATAAAATACTGTTCATGCATACAGTATTTATCTATACTGAGGGTGTTCGCAGTGAGCGAGGGGGCCGCAGTTTACCGGCGCAACGAAGTCCTGGCTGAAACGGGTGGTGCCGTCAGTGCCTTAACCCCTGAAGTGAGCACACTGTGTTACGTCAATCCAGGTGCTGGCCACAGGCGGCGGAAAGGTACGCCAGCATCGTGCTCCTTTTAACCAAAAGGAGACGCGTATGAGCGTCGTGGATATGGTCATACTTGTCCTCAAACTCATTGTTGCTGTATTGCAACTGCTTGATGCTGTCCTGAAATACGTTCGGTGATTCAGGTTCAAGTCGCACCTGAGAGGGGCGGGCAACCGCCCCTCTTTAATAACGAGGGAATGCTATGTCGCGTCTGTTAATTGAGCCCGTCACGCCCGATGAACCCGGGTATATCGCCCTGAAGGCGGAGAGTATCGCGTTGAATTTCAATATGCTGCGCAGGCTGGAAGAGAACTGGCAGCGGGGTGAAAACCGCTTTAACGCGCCGGGTGAAAAACTGCTGGGGGCGTTTCTTAACGGCAGGCTGGTGGGCGTGTGCGGCCTCAACCGCGATCCGTTCAGCCAGCAGCCGCGCGCCGGACGTATTCGTCATCTCTACGTCAGCGAAAAGTGCCGTGGGCAGGGCATTGGCAAACAACTTTTGACCGTGGTGATGGCGGATGCCAGCATCTGGTTTGATTTTCTTAATACCCATGCGCCGGAAACCGCGTACGGATTTTACCATCGGGCGGGCTTCAGGCTGGTGTCAGACGAACCCCGGGTGACGCACCGCCTTTTTTGCGCAGTGTAAGCGGCTGGCAGCATCGACGGGTGAATGTTACAGTTGGATGACATTTCACCAACCGATACGCCATGACCATCACCGTTTTCTGCATTTTACTGTTCGCCGCACTGCTGCATGCCAGCTGGAACGCCATCGTTAAAGCCGGAACGGATAAACTCTACTCGGCGATCGGGGTCAGCGGTTCAGCCGCGCTTATTGCCCTGATTTTACTGCCCTTCTCTCCTCAGCCAACTGCCGCAAGCTGGCCATATTTGTTCGTCTCCTGTGCGTTACAGGTGGTGTATACGGTACTGGTGGCAAAAACTTATCAGGTCTCCGACATGAGCCAGACCTACCCCCTTATGCGCGGGACGGCCCCTATGCTGGTGGCGCTGATCAGCGTAATGGTGCTCGGGGATCATCTCTCCCGGTTTGCGTGGTCCGGCATTGGGGTCATTTGTCTTTCGATTCTGGCGATGGCGATGAACGGCCGCATGCAGTCACGCAAGGGGATCTGGCTGGCGCTGCTGAACGCCTGTTTTATCGCCGGGTATACCCTGGTGGACGGCACCGGTGTGCGACTCTCGGACACTGCGCTGGGCTACACGCTCTGGACCTTCTTCATGAACGGTTTCTGTCTGCTGAGCTGGGCAATGGTGGCGCGGCGTCGCGAAGCGTCCAGCTACCTGCGCCTGCATTGGAAAAAAGGGCTGCTCGGCGGCGTCGGGACGATGGGATCTTACGGTCTGGCACTCTGGGCGATGACCCAGGCACCGCTGGCTGTGGTCGCCGCACTGCGTGAAACCTCTATTCTCTTCGGCGCATTAATCGCATTTGTGCTTTTAAAAGAGAAGGTTGCCGGCCTGCGCATCGCGGCGGCACTGGGAATTGCTGCCGGTGCGATCCTGCTGCGCCTGGCGTAATTCACTGGCAACATTAGTTGCCGATCTTGTTTACAAATCCTGCCTTCACGTCTTCTGTCATTCATCACAGTAATGCTTAAATTGTCATCTCTCTGTGGTAGATTCCTCGCGCATTTATGGGAATGCATAGTCACTTATTCTTCATTTATCTCTTTTGGCAAAAGTATTCAGCGACATGAAAAAGCAACGGAACGTGAACTTATTGTTGATGCTGGTGTTACTGGTGGCCGTCGGGCAGATGGCGCAAACCATCTACATTCCAGCGATTGCCGATATGGCAAAAGATCTGAGCGTCCGCGAAGGTGCAGTCCAGAGCGTGATGGCAGCCTATCTGCTAACCTATGGCGTTTCACAGCTGGTTTATGGTCCCCTGTCCGATCGCGTCGGGCGTCGTCCGGTCATTCTGGTGGGCATGAGCATTTTCATGGTAGCGACGATGATCGCCATTACCACTCACAGCCTGACCGTCCTGATTGCCGCCAGCGCCCTTCAGGGTGTGGGCACCGGCGTCGGCGGGGTTATGGCGCGTACCCTGCCGCGTGATATGTACCAGGGCACACAGCTTCGCCACGCCAACAGTCTGTTAAATATGGGTATTCTGGTCAGCCCGCTGCTGGCCCCGCTGATTGGGGGTCTGCTGGACACCGTCTGGTCCTGGCGCGCCTGTTATGCCTTCCTGCTGGTGCTGTGCATTATTGTCACCTTCAGCATGGGGCGCTGGATGCCGGAAACCCGCCCAAAAGACGCGCCGCGCACGAAGCTCATCGCCAGCTACAAAACGCTGTTCGGTAATGGGTCCTTTACCTGTTATCTGTTGATGCTAATCGGCGGCCTGGCGGGCATTGCGGTGTTTGAAGCCTGTTCCGGCGTGCTGCTGGGCGCGGGCCTTGGCCTGAGCAGTATGGTGGTGAGTATTCTGTTTATTCTGCCGATCCCGGCGGCGTTCTTCGGCGCATGGTTCGCCGGACGTCCGAACAAGCGTTTCTCCACCCTGATGTGGCAGTCGGTGATCAGCTGTCTGCTGGCCGGGCTGATGATGTGGATCCCGGGGCTGTTTGACGTAATGTCGGTCTGGACGTTGCTCATCCCGGCAGCGCTGTTCTTCTTCGGCGCGGGCATGCTGTTTCCCCTCGCCACCAGCGGCGCGATGGAGCCGTTCCCGTTCCTCGCAGGCACGGCAGGCGCGCTGGTGGGCGGTTTGCAGAACATCGGTTCCGGCGCGCTGGCCTGGCTTTCGGCTATGATGCCGCAGACCGGGCAGGCGAGTTTAGGCTTGCTGATGACCCTGATGGGGCTGCTGATTTTGCTGTGCTGGCTGCCGCTGGCGTCGCGTGTCTCGCATCACGAACAGCCGGTTTAACCGAATGATGGCCCGGCTTCTCGCCGGGCTTTTCACAGACGGGCGCAATCATCGCCTGCAATAGCCGCTCTGGGGCAGGCCGCCACGCCCCCTCTTCCCCGTCATAAAACTGAACATCGGCGTTTATCGCATACGGGATGTTGGCATGTTGCAGCTCGCACGCCATAAACGTGGCAAACGCCATCTGCGAGGCGGTTGGCGTCAGGCTTTTCGATTCGCCCACCCCCCAGCCGCCAACCCAGCT
Source organism: Enterobacter cloacae complex sp. IR5401 (assembly GCF_049238425.1). Lineage (NCBI taxonomy): Bacteria > Pseudomonadati > Pseudomonadota > Gammaproteobacteria > Enterobacterales > Enterobacteriaceae > Enterobacter > Enterobacter cloacae complex sp. IR5401. The sequence goes on from NZ_JBMKHN010000006.1 coordinate 224,210, forward strand.
CACATGCCCGGTTTTTTGTTGCCAGTGCAGCGCGGCGTTGATTCGGTTACGGATAGCCGCTTTCTCAGCCGCAGTTCCGGACGTCCACGGGTATTTACCGTTCGTTTTCAGCGGACCCCAGGGGAAAATATGCCACTCCGCCAGCAGGTAATTCTGGCTGTGCGCGGGTAGCTTCAGGCTGGATAAATCCTCCGGCGCGGCGCGCAGACGAGGGGCGATAAAAATCATGCGGCTGGCATCAATGGCGTGAATGTCTTTGATCGCTTTCTCATACACCCGGTTGAGCGAAGCAACGTTGTGGTTGAGCTTGTCCGCCGGTTCGTAGATCAGGTCAAAGCCCAGCAACGGCGAGCGCTGACCAAAATAGTGCGCCACGGCAATCCACCAGTTAATCACCTCTTTTTCGGTATCCGCTTTCGGGTCGTTTTTATATTCATCGGCCTGATAAGCGATGATGGGGATGACGCCGTATTGCTCGCAGGCCTCCACCAGCTTACGCAGGTGAATCAGCCGCGCTTCCGTCGGTTCGCCCGCCACCCGAATACGGACATGGTGTATGCCTTTCGCCTGAAAATCACGGACCACCAGCGGGTCGAATTCGCGGATACCGCGCTCGGTGCGTGCCCAGTCCACATCCATCCCGACGCCCAGCTGCTGCGCATAACGGGCAGCCGTCAGCGGCGGCTCAGCGGCAGTCGCCCAGCCGGAAGAGAGTAAGATCGCAGTGGCAATAAAAGGCTTTAACACGGTTTACCCTGGAAAAATCAAAAGCATTACCTGTATTTAGCACGCTTTTTCACATTTGGTGTAGAGCGAAAGCGTAATAATTCTTCAACCCGCCAGCTCTCTTAGCCAGCCGATAAAGGCGTCAATTTTCGGCCACTGACGGCCGGGAAGCGTTGAGACGTAATAATGCTGATGGCACTTGAGGGTTTCCCCATCAAAGGGTGCGATCAACTCCCCCCGTTCGAGACGTTTTTGCACCAGCCGCTTTCTCCCCATCGCCACCCCGACATTACTCATGGCCGCGATAATGGCTAAATCAGAACGATCGAAGCCAATACCCGATGATAACGGCATATTCACCGCGAAATGCTGCGCCCAGCTCAGCCACTCATCCGTACCGGAATCATTGCTCCAGGCCTGACGGTCGTGCAGTAACGTGCAGTGGCTGAGGTTATGGGGGTTTTTCAGCAGTTCATGCTCCCGGGCATACGCTGGCGAGCAGACGGGCAAAATCTCTTCATCCATCAAAAAGTGATGAGAAAGGTGGTTTGGCGGCGTATCGTCGAAATAGAGCGCCAGATCGATGCCGGTTCGCTGCATGTTGACGTAATCATTACCAGTCAGAATAGTAAGTGAAATCGACGGGTAGCGGCGGGTAAAATCCCCCAGCATCGGCACCAGCCAGCACTGGGCGATCGAGGGCCGGGAGTACACCGTTAGCGTACCTGACAGCGCCTGGTTTTTAATGTCCAGGATCTCCTGATTCAGGGTGTCGAGGGACGATTTCAGCGTCCAGTAAACGCGCTTGCCTTCCTGCGTCAGCTCCACTTTACGGTGTGAGCGGACAAACAGCTGAATGCCCAGCTCCTCTTCCAGCAGGTTAATGCGGTGGCTCACCGCGCTGGGGCTGAGCGACAGCTCCGCCGCCGCCAGGGCGAAGGACTCATGCCGGGCAGCCACTTCAAAGGTGTACATTTTCGACAGCTGCCAGCCGTTTAACAGCCGGTTTCTGCCTTCATTCGCATCGGTCATCACAATTCCCACACGTAATTTCTGCGTACAGCATACCGCTCAAGAATGAATTTATGTGAACCAACGGCAAAATAAGTGCGCTTTTTAGAGTCCAGTCACTCAGTTGATCCAATCTGGCTCATCTGAACGCCAATTTATATCGTTTGTCAGCCCAAGCCGTTTTTTCGTCCAATATCCCCAGATGACATAAGGGTGAGGTGAGATATGGGATCTCAGGTCTGGGTTGTGGCAACGCTGCTTGTCAGCATCGTGTTGATTGTTTTAACCATCGTAAAACTGAAGTTTCACCCGTTCCTCGCGCTGCTGCTGGCAAGCTTTTTCGTTGGCGCGATGATGGGGATGAGCCCGCTGGATATGGTTAACGCCATTGAGAGCGGGATTGGCGGTACGCTGGGCTTCCTGGCGGCGGTTATCGGTCTTGGCACTATTCTCGGCAAAATGATGGAAGTCTCCGGCGCGGCAGAGCGCATCGGGATTACGTTGCAGCGCTGCCGCTGGCTGTCGGCGGACGTGATTATGGTCCTGGTCGGCCTGATCTGCGGCATTACGCTGTTTGTTGAAGTGGGCGTGGTACTGCTGATCCCGCTGGCGTTTTCCATCGCCAAAAAGACCAACACGTCGCTGCTCAAGCTGGCCATTCCGCTCTGTACCGCACTAATGGCAGTGCACTGCGTGGTGCCTCCGCATCCGGCCGCACTATTTGTCACCAACAAATTAGGGGCGGACGTCGGGACGGTGATTGTCTACGGTCTGGTGGTGGGCCTGATGGCGTCTCTGGTTGGTGGCCCGCTGTTCCTGAAGCTGCTCGGCAACCGTCTGCCCTATAAGCCGGTTCCGGCGGAATTTTCAGACCTGAAGGTGCGGGAAGAGCACACTCTGCCGTCGCTGGGCGCCACGCTGTTCACCGTGCTGCTGCCGATTGCCCTGATGCTGGTGAAAACCATTGCCGAGCTGAACATGGCAAAAGAAGGCTCGCTGTATACCCTGCTGGAGTTTATCGGCAACCCCATCACCGCGATGTTTATCGCCGTGTTTGTCGCCTACTACCTGCTGGGGATCCGCCAGCACATGGGCATGGGCGCAATGCTGATCCATACGGAGCACGGCTTTGGCTCTATCGCCAACATTTTGCTGATTATCGGTGCGGGCGGGGCGTTCAACGCCATCCTTAAAATCAGTGGTCTGGCGGAGACGCTGGCGCATATTCTCTCGAACCTGCATATGCACCCTATCCTTCTCGCCTGGCTGGTGGCACTGGTGCTGCACGCCGCCGTGGGTTCGGCAACGGTAGCGATGATGGGTGCCACGGCGATAGTGGCGCCGATGCTGCCGCTCTACCCGAACGTAAGCCCGGAGATCATCACCATTGCCATCGGGTCCGGCGCTATTGGCTGCACGATCGTGACCGACTCTCTCTTCTGGCTGGTGAAGCAGTACTGCGGCGCGACCCTGAATGAGACCTTCAAATACTATACGACGGCGACGTTTATCGCCTCGGTGCTTGCACTTGGCGGCACATTCCTGCTTTCTTTCATTATCTGAGCGCGAAGAGACGTATTATGGAAAACGCAACTATCACTACTTTAACCGCACAGTTTCCTCTGGTTGAGGATCTGATTGCCCTGAAAGAAACCACCTGGCTTAACCCTCGCACCACGACGCTGGCGGAAGGATTGCCGTATGTCGGGCTGACGAAAGCCGACGTAGACGACGCGCACGCGCGCCTGAAACGCTTCGCGCCGTATCTGGCGAAAGCGTTCCCGGAAACGGCGGCAACGGGCGGGATTATCGAATCCGACCTGGTCGCGATCCCGGCGATGCAGGCGCGGCTGGAGAAAGAATCTGCGAAGCCTGTTACAGGCACGCTGCTGCTGAAAAAAGACAGCCATCTGCCGATTTCCGGCTCGATCAAAGCGCGCGGCGGCATCTATGAGGTGCTGACCCATGCGGAGAAACTGGCGCTGGAAGCCGGGTTGCTGAGCGTTGAAGACGACTACAGCGTTCTGCTGGAGCCGCGCTTTAAGGACTTCTTCAGCCAGTACAGCATCGCGGTGGGCTCAACCGGCAACCTGGGGATGTCCATCGGCATTATGAGCGCACGCATTGGCTTTAAGGTGACCGTGCATATGTCCGCCGACGCCCGCGAGTGGAAGAAAGCCAAACTGCGCAGCCACGGCGTGATCGTCGTTGAATATGAGCAGGATTACGGCGTGGCGGTGGAGCAGGGACGCAAAGCGGCGGAAAGCGATCCGAACTGCTTCTTTATTGACGATGAGAATTCACGCACGCTGTTCCTGGGCTATGCGGTTGCTGGCGAGCGCCTGAAGGCGCAGTTTATCGAACAGGGCCGCGTGGTGGATGCCGATCATCCTCTGTACGTCTATCTGCCGTGCGGCGTCGGCGGCGGCCCCGGCGGCGTGGCTTTTGGCCTGAAGCTGGCCTTTGGCGATAACGTCCACTGCTTCTTTGCGGAGCCAACGCACTCACCGTGCATGCTGCTGGGCGTTTATACCGGGCTGCACGATGAAATCGCCGTGCAGGACCTGGGTATTGATAACGTGACGGCGGCGGACGGACTGGCGGTAGGACGTGCCTCCGGCTTCGTGGGCCGCGCGATGGAGCGCCTGCTCGACGGGTTCTATACCCTCTCCGATCAAAGCATGTACGACATGCTCGGCTGGCTGGCGCAGGAGGAAAGGATTCGCCTGGAGCCGTCGGCGCTGGCGGGGATGGCCGGGCCGCTGCGCGTCGATGCCGATGAGAACGTTACCCACCTGGTGTGGGCGACCGGCGGCGGCATGGTGCCGGAAGACGAGATGGCGAAATATTTAGCGAAAGGGAAGTAATTATGCCGGGTGGCGGCTGCGCCTTACCCGGCCTACAGGTGCAAAATTTGTTGAATGTGGGTTACCGCAAACAGCAGTGACAACGACAGCACGGCCAGGGCGATGAGGAACTTATCCCGCACCGCTTTCGGCTGCGCAAAGTCGTTCTGCGACACGTCCATCAGGTTACGGCTGCGGGTGTAGCGCCATAAAATGATGGCTACCAGCGCCAGCACAACAATGGAGATCCAGAATGGCGCCCCCGTGCGGTGCCAGTTGTGCTTAATGGCAAGAGCGATCAGCGCGCCATACCCCAGCAGCGTGCGCAGCCAGGCCAGCGAGGTTCGCTCTGGCTGAAGGCCGGGGTCCGCTTCCCGCCGCGCTTTGCGGCTATCCGGCATACAGCACCAGTAACATCACTACGCCCGCAACCATCAGCAAAATCGTACTGATAATGAGCAAGCCGCGCGTGTAGGGGAGATCCTGCTTCAGACGCATCGCCTTTTCATTTCTCAGCCAGCGCAGATAGCCATAAATCGCCAGCACGCCGGCAATCAGGCACAGTAGCAGGGCCAGCACTTCGCGAATCAACGGGGTGGCAAAATCGGGGGCGAGCTGATTAAGGCCGACGCCTGCGGCCAGAAAGCCCAGGGCGGTGCGGATCCACGCTAAGAACGTGCGTTCGTTAGCCAGTGAGAAGCGGTAGTCCGGTGCTTCACCGAGGCGGGAAATGTTCATGAAAGTTCCTTGTCGTGCTGCATGCAGGCTTCAGCATAGCGTAATTCAGCCAGGACAAGGAGACCGGCATCAGGCGATGCCGGTCAGAAAGATTAGTGCAGCTCTGGCCAGTAATCCTTATTCGCTTCAATCAGATCGTCCAGAATCGCCTTCGCCACCGATGCGCTCGGTACGGTTTTCGACAGGGTAATCGCCTGCCAGAGTTTCTGATACGAGCGCTGCTCCCAGGCGTCCACCACCAGTTTTTCCACCGCCACCTGCTGGCTCATGAGCCCTTTCTGGAAGTGCGGAATATCACCCACGGTCAGCGGCTCCGGTCCGTTGTGGCCGACCAGACAAGGGATTTCTACCATCGCGTCAGCGTCAAAGTTATGGATAGCCCCATTGTTAGGCACAATCAGCAGCATGCGTTCCTGGGTGTTAAAGGCAATCGCGGTCGCCAGATCGACGATGTACGACGCATGTTCGTCAATTTCCAGTTCACCGGCAGAAGAATGACCGGCTTCGATAATCGCCCGACATGAACTGAATACATGCTTCTCACGGTGATCCATCACTTCATTGGCGCGGGTACGCTCCGGATTGGAATGGGCGACCACATAGTCCGGGAACAGGTAATACTTCAGGTAGGTGTTCGGCATGGTGTCCGGATCCAGCGCCTGTACGTCTTTGGCCTTGGCGAAGGTATCGTTCCAGCTCGCTTCAGTATGCACATCTTCCGAAGGCGGAACATAACCGTTTTTCGCCACGTATTCGCGCAGCTTCGGCATCAGATCGTTGCCGTTCTGATCTTCAATCGACGTCCACCAGCCGAAGTGGTTCAGACCGTAGTAGCGCACGCGCATCTCTTTGCGGTCTTTCAGGCCCACGATTTGCGCCATACGTCCTTCAATGCCGATCGGCATGTCGCAGATGTTGAGAATTTTCGCGTTCGGACGCAGGCGGCGCGTGGCTTCCGCGACAATCGCCGCCGGGTTGGAGTAGTTCAACATCCACGCGTTCGGGGAGTGCTGCTCCATGTAATCCACCAGCTCCAGCACGCCGCCGATGGAGCGCATGCCGTAGGAGATGCCGCCCGGCCCGCACGTTTCCTGGCCCAGCACGCCGTGGCGCAGCGGGATTTTTTCATCTTTTTCACGCATGGGATATTTGCCAACGCGAATATGCGCCATCACGAAATCCACATCGGTAAAGGCCGCTTCAGGATCGGTGGTGTAACTAAATTCAATCTCCGGCGCCTGCTCCTTAAGGATGATTTTACACGCCTCGGCGATGATCTCCTGACGTGCTCCGTCATTGTCATAGAACTTCAGCGCACGCAGCGGGAAACGGTCACGGTTGGCTAACAGCATCAGGACGATACCAGGCGTGAATGTACTGCCGCCGCCTGCAATAACAACTGAGAATTTTTTCATGATATAGCCTCTGTCAGAGTGGTTTGTTCGTTTGTTAAAGGGGTTTTCATCAGCGATTCCAGCTGGTCGCGCACCTGAGGAACGTGCAGACCGACAATCACCTGTATGCCGTTGCCGCGCCGCACCACACCGTGTGCGCCCAGGGCTTTGAATACGTCATCGCTTTGGGTTTTCGTCATATCCACCAGGGCGATACGCAGGCGGGTGGCGCAGTTATTGATACTTTCGATATTCGCTGCGCCGCCGAGCGCCTGTAAGAACCCAGCGGCCTGTCCGACCTGCTGGCTGGCTGCCGCCGGGGCGGTGGTTTGCCCACGAGCGGCCTTATAGTCGGCCTTGCTGTAGAGCTTGATTTCGCTCTCTTCCCGGCCCGGCGTTTTGAGATTCAGACGTTCGATAAGCGTTCTGAAGACCACGAAGTAGATCCCGGTGAAGCAGAGGCCGATGCCAATCTGGGTGAATACCGTCGAGGCGTGGTTATGGAACATCGGGATCCAGTTTTGCGGCAGGAACTGGTCCAGCAGACCGCCGCCCATGTTCCCCACCACCCCGAAGATATACATCACCGTCGCCATCGTTGCGGCCAGCACGGCGTGGATGGCAAACAGCAAAGGCGAGATAAACAGGAAGGTGAACTCCAGCGGTTCGGTAATGCCCACCAACACGGCGGTAAGCGTGGCCGGGATCAGCAGACCTGCCACTTTGACGCGGTTCTCCGGTGACGCGGTATACCAGATAGCCAGCGCAATACCGACTGAGCCAAACACCTTAGAGTTGCCGTGCAGCGCGAATCCGCCCTCCGGGAACAGCGTTTTCAGCGGCACAGTGCTCTGGCTGAATTCCTGAAGGTGCTGTGCCCAGTAGACCTGAATGCCGCCTTCTACCGCAGCCGGGCCGAAGATAAACGGGCCGTAGACAAAGTGGTGTAATCCGGTTGGGATCAGAATGCGTTCCAGGAAGGTATAAACCCATACGCCCAGCGCGCCAGCGGTACGTAGAAAGGCCTGCAACGACTCAATGCCCATCTGCACTTTCGGCCAGCCCAGCAGCGTCAGCCAGGCGCAGGGGATCATCACGAAGAACGCGAGGATAACGACAAACGAGGTGCCCTGGAAAATCCCCAGAAAGACCGGCAACGGCTTGTCGAAAAATCGGTTGTGGATGGCGGTGACGAGCCCGGAAATGATAATCGCCCCGATGATGCTGGTATCAAGCGTTTTGATTCCGGCAATCATCGCCAGCCCGCTGCCGGCAGTGGGTTCAGCAGAGAAGTCGACGCCAAAGAAGTGGCCCCAGGTCATCCCCATCGCGTTGATAAAATAGTTCCAGGTCAGGAAGCTAATCAGCACCGCCAGACAGGCGCGGCCCTGCGCCTGCTTTGCCAGGCCAATCGGTAAGCCGACAGCAAAAATCAGCGGCATATTACGGAACACCGCCCAGCCGCCCTCTTCGATGATGTGAACAATTTGCGCGAACAGATTATCAGGCGCGGTTAAGGCCTCACCGACAAACAGCGGATTGCGAAGCATGATGGCGATCCCAACCACGATCCCGGCAAAGGGAAACAGCAAAACCGGGGTGAACATGGCGCCGCCAAAACGTTGTATTTGACTGAGCATTTTTAAATCCTCATGAAACAACCTGTAGGGGATAGAGGCCTTTATGGTTTTTTACTGGCCTGAGGTGAGCATAAGAAGTTACTGATGCGGGAACATGGCGTGCCGCTGCGATTCGTGATCGCATTCATGGTTTTAATTTGACCAATCAGGTCTACTTTTTAAACTAAACATGGACAAGTTAAGACGTATTCCACGCTATGATGTGCGCAGAGAGGTCTACTGGTGATCTACAAATCAATTGCCGATCGGCTACGGCTGCGGCTGAATTCTTCGGACTACAACATTGGCAGTCCGTTACCCGGAGAAAAAGCGCTGGCAAAGGAGTTTGGCGTAGCCCGGATGACCGTCCGCAAAGCGCTGGATCTGCTGGTAAGCTGGGGGCTGGTTGAACGTCGACACGGTAGCGGGACGTTCGTGGCGCGCAAAGACGTTCATCATGAAACGACTAACCTGACTGGGCTGGTGGAGGTATTGCGCCAGCAGGGGAAAGAAGTGCAAAGCAAGGTGTTGCAGTTTGAAGTGATGCCCGCGCCGCCCGCCATCGCCAGCCAGCTGCGGATTCAGGTTGATGAGCGGATCTATTTTTCAAGGCGGGTGCGTTACGTGGACGGAAAACCGCTGATGCTGGAGGACAGCTTTATGCCGGTGAAGCTGTTCCGCAATCTTTCCCTGGCGCATCTCGAAGGGTCTAAGTTTGATTACATCGAGAAGGAGTGTGGGATCACCATCAGCGGCAACTACGAGAGCCTGACGCCGGTGCTGGCTGATAAACAGCTGGCCGGTTATATGAATGTGCCGGAACAGACGCCGCTGCTGCGCATCACTTCCCTTTCCTACAGCGACAGCGGCGAGTTCCTCAATTATTCCGTGATGTTCCGGAACACAAGCGATTACCAGGTGGACTACCATCTGCGGCGTATCCACCCGGAAGACTTATTAGCCCATCCCCCAGAATAGCACCGCCAGTAGCTGCGGGGTGATGATGCGCAGAAACATCACCAGCGGATAAACCGTGGCGTAGGATAACGCCGCCGCGCCGCTGGTGGCGTGCAGGTTATTGGCGAACGCCAGCGCGGGCGGATCGGTCATGGAACCGGCCAGCATGCCGCACAGCGTGAGATAGTTCATTTTAGCGAACATACGCGCCAATAATCCGACAGTTATCAGTGGGATAGCGGTAATAAATATGCCGTATCCTACCCAGCTCATCCCTTCGCCGTTCACCAGAGTATCGACAAAATCGCCGCCGGATTTCAGCCCCACCACCGCCAGAAACAGCACGATGCCCAACTCCCGCAGCGCCAGGTTAGCGCTCGGCGGCATAAACCAGTAGAGCTTACCGATGGAGCCGATACGCCCGAGGATAAGCGCCATAATGAGCGGCCCGCCTGCCAGACCCAGCTTCAGTGCTACCGGGAAGCCGGGCACGTACAGGGGGATGGAGCCAAGCATGACGCCAAGCCCGACGCCGATAAAGACCGGCAGCATCTGCACCTGCTGGAGTTTTTGCTGGGCGTTGCCCACCATGTCCGCTACGGCATCAATAGATGAAGGACGCCCGACGAGGTTGAGAATATCACCGAATTGCAGGCTGGCATCCTGGCTGGCCACCAGCTCGACACCGGCGCGGTTAAGCCGGGAGATCACCACGTCATAACGCTCTTTAACCTGCAAATCGCGTATTTTCTTGCCCAGAACCTTTTCATTGGTCACTACCACCCGCTCCACGCGCATGTCCGTTCCACGGGTTGAGAGTGAGGTATCCACCTCCTGACCAATCACCAGCCGGGCATTGTTTAAATCCGCCGGTTGCCCTACCAGATGCAGGAGATCGCCGTGCTGAATAAGGGTATCCGGTGAAGGCACCATCAGCGTTTCATCACGTTTCAGGCGGGAACAGATAATGGTCGCGCTGTTCAGAATGGGAACATCCTGAATCGCCATATTGTTCAGATTAGGGTTTTCGACGCGAATATTGATAGTTTTAATGAGCGCATGGCCATTGGTCAGCGTTTTCATGCTCTTTTGCCTCCTGCTCGACGTTAACGCGGAACAGCACGCGCACCAGCCACATCGAGAGCAAAATACCGCAAATGCCAAACGGATAGGCCATGGCGTAGCTCATCCCCATCTGATCGACGACATCAGCAGGGATACCCAGATCGCGCAGAATTTGCTGGCCCGCCCCGAGCGCGGGCGTATTCGTGACGGCGCCGGAGAAGATGCCCAGCACAACGGGCAGCGGAATCGCGAAGAGTTTATGCAGAATGGCGGTAACCAGCCCACCCATCACGACGATGCCGAAGGCAAAGAGATTAAGGCGTAAACCGGAGACGCGCAGGGAAGCGAAGAAGCCCGGCCCCACCTGAATACCGATGGTATACACAAAGAGGATCAGGCCGAACTCCTGGATGAAATGCAGCATATCGGCGCTGAGCACCCACCCAAGCTGGTCGGCAAAATGGCCGACAAAAATCCCGCCGAACAGCACCCCGCCAATCCCAAACCCGACGCCGCGGATTTTGATATTCCCCAGCCATAGCCCCACTACCGCGACAAGGGCCAACACGCTGATGGTTAACGCGATATCACTCATGTTCCACATCCTGTGTATAACCTTAGTTATTATAAGGATTCTCTCAGAACTGGCGGCGGTTGTATGGGCGATGGCGCACATAAAAGCCGAAGGTAAACGCAAAACGGTCACCCGAAGGTGACCGTTTTTAGTGTTTGCACCCTCTCCCACAGGGAGAGGGTCGGGGTGAGGGCACCAGCCCGCACACGATTAGCTATTCAACGCCGGGCGTTCGCTAATGGCGATGCGCTGAGGCGCAATGGCTTCCGGCACGTTACGGGTGAGGTCAATGTTCAGCAGCCCGTTAGTGAACGTCGCGCCAGAAACTTCCATATGGTCTGCCAGGGTAAAGCTCAGGCTAAACGGCTGAGTGACAAGCCCCTGATGCAGCCATTTGGTCTCGGTGTCTGGTTTTTCCGGTGACCCTTTCACGGTCAGGCGCGCACCCTCAAGCTGGATGTCGAGATCTTCCTGGCGGAACCCGGCCAGCGCAAGCGTGATGCGGTAGTGGTTATCATCGCTTTTTTCGATGTTGTACGGCGGAAAGGTCTGCTGTTCGGTTGCGCTTTGCAGCGCGTTAGCCAGTTTGTCAAAACCGATCCACTGACGCAGCAGGGGGGAAAAATCATAGTTACGCATACTAAATCTCCTTCTGAGAAGCGAGTTCGGCACAGTTTAATTTTGTGCACAGTTGTACCTGCAAACCCTTGCGGATTCGCATATGCTCCCTTTACGGCAAGCAATTTCAGGTGGGCCGCAGCCGCGACCCGCTTAATTAATTGATTTCGATACGACGCGGTTTTTTCTCTTCCGGAATCACACGTTCCAGTTCGATAAACAGCAGGCCGTTCACCAGGTTCGCGCCCTTGACGTGGATGTTCTCAGCCAGCTGGAACTTGCGTTCAAAGTTACGCTCTGCGATACCCTGGTAGAGGTAGGTTCGTTCTTTCTGCTCGCCCGCATGGGAGCCTTTCACCACCAGAAGATTGTCCTGCGCCGTGATCTCCAGTTCGCTCTCTGCGAAACCGGCAACAGCAATCGCAATGCGATAGTGGTTTTCGTCAACCAGTTCAACGTTGTAAGGAGGATAGCCGTTGCTCTGGCTCTGGTTGTTTTCTAAGTGGTTGAACAGACGATCAAAACCAATGGCAGAACGGTATAGCGGAGAGAGATCGAAATTACGCATAGATAAATGCTCCTGAAATCAGCGAGAAAATGTAGCCTTCCACCATGGACAGGCTTCTGCTTCCCCGAACACCCATCAGGCGTGTCCGTTATCGGGTTACATTCTTAAAATGGGTATGGATACGGCCTTTTCAAGCCTGTTGATGTGAGATTTTTTTGCACTTTGCTGGTTGTCGCATAGACTCAGGGGCACAGCACAAAGGGTTAAATTGCGATGGCGACCACAGTGCGGGAGTTTGGAGCTATCCATTTTGGACGCGCCTCGCTATAACCCTGAGTTGCAGGTCAATGCCGTGCTACTAATGATGACTGAGTGATGATGAGAAATGTTCTGATTAAGCTGGCGACGTTCAGCGGGGTTGTTTTACTTTGCGGGTGTTCGAGCGTGATGTCGCACACCGGCGGTAAAGAAGGAACATATCCGGGGACGCGCGCCAGTGCCGCAATGATCTCTGATGATGAGACAAACTGGGGTACCAAATCTCTGGCGATTCTTGATATGCCGTTTACGGCGGTTGCCGATACGCTTTTGCTGCCGTGGGATATGTTCCGCACCGACAGCTCAGTGCGTTCGCGCGTTGAGAAAAGCGAGCAGGAGACGCTGGCAACCAACTCCGTCATCCCGCCCGCAGCGATGCCTCCACGCTAATTCTGTGCGGTTTCCGTTAGCCACAGCTGGCGGAAACCGTCCTTCGCTTCCATCCATGCAATAAATCGTCCATCCGGGGAAAACACCACAGCGTCAGCAGACGGCGGATTGCCATGATCGGAGGTCAAAAACGTCACCTCACCGGTCTGCGCATCGCAGCAGGCAATGCGGCTTTCGAGCACAAACCCAAGTGTGCGGCCAGAAGGATGCCAGTTAAAAGCCGACTGGATATCACTTTCACTGTGGGTCAGCTGGCGCGGCTCGCCGCCCTCAGGGGAGATAAGCCACAGCTGCACAACGCCGTTATCGTCCCGCATTAAAAACGCAACCTGCGTCCCCTGTGGATTGCTGCGCACCCAGTGGCGCGGCACGTTCACCAGCCCCGGATACGCCTTCTGATGGGTGAAGGTAAGGCGGCGTTGCATGACGCCCGCAGGCGGCGCGGGCATTGTATCCGGCGTTCCCTGCAACGGCGCATCGCCCGCTCGTTTCCAGCCCTGCTCGTCTTTGGGAAGATCGACAATAAACAGTTCGGGCACTTTCTCGCCTTTCGCAGACACCGTATCGCCGATAAACGCCAGCCTGTCGTTGCCCACCCAGCCCTCTTCATAGGCGCGGTTGATCTCATCGCTGCCCGGTTTCGGGTTCGGCGTTGTCCGGCTTACCAGTACGCTCCAGAAGGTTCCGGCATATTCCCGCGGATGGTTCCCCTGTGGGTTTACCGGACCAAAAGGCGCCGCCACCCCAACGTTACGCAAATCCAGCTGCGGATCGCGCGCGTGCAGCACATGGTCGTTATAGGTAAAGCTGACGAACTGCCCGTTCGGGCTAAAAACGTGAACGTGGGTGCCGCCACGCAGCGCACCTGCCGTGTAAGGCGCGGTGATATCCATCGCATCAAGATTGCTCACCTGACCATTGTGCGCAATCACCCCCTGACGATGGTGAAAATCATACTGCCAGTCTGCATCCGGGTTTTTCGGGCCGTGGATAAAAACATATTTCTCCTGCGCCGGATGAACGGTTACCACGCCAACATGCGCGCCGTCAGTCGCACGGTAGATCGCCTCAACCTCGCCCGTACTAACATTGACCCGCTCAATGGTTTCACCGGTAAACGACGCGCCGGACGGGCGGACATCATAGACAAGCCACTGGCTGTCTGGCGTCCAGGTGTTGATGTTGGTGAGCTGGTGGTTGCGGGAAGCGAAGGTGATTTGTTTCATGAAAATACCCTGATGCGCGGTTATCGCATCAGGGTAAAACATCCGAAGGGATTAGCCTACTCGTTTCACGTCGCCGACCAGCAGGATATAGGAGAGCGCCCCGATCAGCGCCACGGCAGAGATATACACCAGCGCCGGACCAAAGCCGTAGTCCTGCGCCAGGTAACCGATGACCAGCGGCACGGTGATCCCGCCCAGGCCGCCAACGAAGTTAAACACGCCGCCGGTCAGGCCAATCAGACGCATCGGCGCCAGCGACGACACCAGCGACCAGGTGATGGAGGCAAAACCGTTCCCGAAGAACGCTACCGCCATCAAGGTCATGATCCACACCGGATCGTTGGTGTAGTTCGCTCCCATGATGCAGGTAGAGATCAGTAGGCCGCAGATAATAGGCGTTTTACGCGCAACGCCCAGTGAGAAGCCTTTTTTCACCAGTTTGTCCGCCAGCCAGCCCGAGAGCAGGACGCCGAAAAACGCCGCAAGGAAGGGTACGGTGGTCATAAAGCCCGCCTTCAGCGCGGTAATCCCTTTTTCCTGGGTCAGATAGTTCGGGAACCAGGTGAGGAAGAACCACAGCGTGGAAGTCACCGCGAACTGACCCAGATAAACGCCCACCAGCTTACGGTGGAAGACCAGCTTCCAGTCCGCTCTGGTCAGCGGCTGGCGCGCCTCTTTTTTCACGGGCGCATCGCCGTCCACCAGGCCACCGCCGTCGCGGATGTAGTCCAGTTCGGCTTTGGTGATGCTTTTGGTCAGGCGCGGCGGCTGATAAACCTTAAACCAGATTAACGACCAGATAATGCCGATCCCGCCGGTGACGATGAACACCCAGTGCCAGCTCAGTAGCTCCTGGATCCAGATTAACAGCGGCGTCAGAAATGCCAGGCCAACAAACTGCCCGGAGGTGTAAAAACCAACAGCGGAAGCGCGTTCGTGTTCCGGGAACCAGCTGGTCACCATGCGGTTGTTGGTCGGAAACGCGGGCGCTTCAAACACCCCGGTGATGGCGCGCAGGCCAATCAGTGACATCAGCCCGGTGGCGAAGCCCTGGAACAGGGTCGCCATGGACCAGCCAAAAATAGCGATAAAGTAGGTCAGACGCGACCCCACGCGGTCAAGGAACCAGCCGCCCGGGATCTGGCAGAGCGTATACAGCCAGGCAAACGCCGAGAAGACGTAGCCCATTTCCGCTTTGGTGATGCCAAACTCTTCCTGAATATGAGCCGATGCCACGGCAAGGTTGGCGCGGTCGACATAACAGATGACCACGGTAATAAAGATCATGATCAGCGTCAGGTAACGACGACGCCCGGTTTTTGCAGCAGTAACTGGAATATCCATCGCAATCTGTCTCCAGATTTTGGGCATAGCGAAGCCGCTCACCATGCCCTGTAATTTACAGAGGGTGTATTTGGTTTTTTTAATTAAAAACGTAAACGGAATACGCTAAATAATTCGTGCTGGGGGAAGGCGGCAAGTTTTCGCATCCCCGGGAGCATACAAAAGTATGTGACCGGGGTAAGAAAACGCAGCCAACGCATCACCAGCGCGAAGTATGACGCGCATTTACCACTCGGCTACGGAACCGTCTTCATGACGCCACAGTGGGTTACGCCAGTCCGGCGCACTTTTACTCAGCTCAATGACTTTGGCTTCGTCGATCTCCACGCCAAGGCCCGGCTTCGTTAACGGTTTAAAGAAACCGCCTTCCATGCTGAAGTCTTCCTTGTTTTTCACAAAGTCGAGCAGCTCCGCGCCCTTGTTATAGTGAATGCCCATGCTTTGTTCCTGGAACACCGCATTGCGCGAGACGAAGTCGACGTGCAGACAGGCCGCAAGCGCAATTGGCCCAAGCGGACAGTGCGGGGCCAGCGCCACATCGTAGGCTTCTGCCATTCCGGCAATTTTGTAGCATTCGGTGATGCCACCCGCGTGGGAGAGGTCCGGTTGCAGGATCGCAATGCCGCCCGCTTCCAGCACGCGTTTAAACTCGAAGCGCGAGAACATGCGTTCACCCGCCGCGATGGGAATGTGCGTCTGTTCAGCCAGTTTCGGATAGTATTCCGCCTGCTCGGCCAGCACCGGCTCTTCGATAAACAGCGGGCGATACGGCTCCAGCTCTTTAATCAGCACTTTGGCCATTGGCGCGCTGACGCGGCCGTGGAAATCCAGGCCAAACTCAATCTCGTTGCCGAAAGCCTCGCGGATTTGCGCCACGGTGTTCACCGCCCGGTCTACCGCGCGCGAGTTGTCGATAACGCCCATCTCTTCGCAGCCGTTGAGTTTGAAGGTGTCAAAACCGATGTTGCGCAGTTGCCGGATACCGTCGATCACTTCCGCAGGGCGGTCACCGCCCACCCAGCTGTAGGCTTTGATTTTGTCGCGCACCAGGCCGCCCATTAATTGCCAGACCGGGGCATTCAGCACTTTGCCTTTGATATCCCACAGCGCCTGATCAATACCGGCGATGGCGCTCATCAGGATCGGACCGCCACGGTAAAATCCCGCCCGGTACATGACCTGCCACAGGTCGTTGATGCGCGCCGGATCCTGGCCAATCAGGTATTCGCCCAGCTCGTGAACCGCGGCTTCAACGGTGCGCGCACGGCCTTCAATCACCGGCTCGCCCCAGCCAACCACGCCTTCGTCGGTTTCGATTTTCAGGAACATCCAACGCGGGGGTAAACGGTACGTGGTGAGTTTGGTTATTTTCATTGCACTGCCTCTCGATACGCTTTCACAAATGCTGCCGCCTGCTGTGCGGTACGCTCAACGGGCTGTCCGGCACGATAGAGATCGCTGCCCAGCCCGGCGCCCACACAGCCCGCTTTTATCCACTGCACCAGGTTTTCCGGCGTGACGCCGCCCACGGCAAAGACCGGCACGCTGGCGGGTAAGACCGCTTTCAGCGCTTTGATGTAATCCGGACCAAAGGCCGACGACGGGAAAATTTTGAGAGACTGTGCGCCTGCATCGAGGGCGGCAAAGGCTTCTGTAGCCGTGGCGCAACCCGGGCAAACGGTCATGCCGTACTCCACCGCCCGGCGGATCACCTCGGGGTTCATATTCGGTGTGACAATAAGCTTGCAGCCCATCTTCGCCAGTTCATCCACCTGCTCCGGCTGTAATACGGTGCCAGCGCCAATCAGCGCCTTATCACCAAACGCCTTCACAATTGCCGGAATGCTTTTTTCCCACTCCGGGGAGTTGAGCGGGATTTCCACCGCGTCGAACCCGGCGTCGATCACCGCGCCAACGTGCGCTAAGGCCTCACCGGGCGTGATACCGCGCAAAATCGCGATCAGGGGAAGTTCAGTTTGCCACTGCATGAGCGATGCTCCTTATGCCTGCCTGAAATGCCGTGTCGCCTTCCACCGCAGCAACATCCCGTCCGATAGCGTGGAACGCCTGGCGGTAACGAGACGTCAGCGATGAACCCGCGACGAGCGTGATGGCCTGCTGCCCGGCGAACGCGTCGCTCAGGGTGGCGACCTCTGCGCCAATCAGCAGGCCGGACAGAAATTCGCTGACCTGTTCGCGCGGAAGATTTCCCAGCACGTGCGAGGCGCGAACCTCAAAAAGTTGCGGCAAAACGGCAGGGGATGCGATCCCGCGCTCAAGCCCGGCGGCAAACGCTTCCGGCGAAGGGGTCTGCTCCGGCAAACCGGCCCCCACCAGCGAATGCTTAAGCAGCAAGTGGTGCAATTCGCCGGTCATTACGGTGCGAAAGTCATGAATTTGCTCAGCATCCGCCTGGACCCATTTGCAGTGCGTCCCGGGCATGACGTAGACAGAAGAAGGAGAAAGCGTGCGCGCCCCGAGCAGTTGCGTCTCTTCACCGCGCATCACGTTATGGTTATCGTCGCGAGAGACGCATAAACCGGGGATAATCCAGACATTGTCGCCAACGGACGTTAACTGCTCGCCAACGGCAGTGAAATGCACCGGAACCGACAGGTAAGGCGCAACCTTCCAGCCTACGTTACTGCCGACCATTCCGGCCATCACCACTGGCGTAGTACCGTCGCGCCAGTTTTGTGTCACCTCTGCTAACACCGCTGCTGGGGATTTACCGTTCAGGCGCGTCACACCTGCTTCTGATTGCCTGCGTTCCAGGCACTGCTCACCCTGGTAGAGCCAGGCGCGCAGATTGGTCGATCCCCAGTCAATTGCGATGTAGCGTGATGTCATGTGATTTCCTTCAACCTTCGTGTCGAGCTGGCGATCATGGTCAGCGCCGCCTGCTCTGCCGCATCGCCGTCCTGATGCCGTATCGCATCGAACAGCGCTTTATGTTCCTGAAGCGTTTTCGGCATGTTGGCCTCATCACCCATCCAGGTACGTTCAAATACTGCTCGCTGTAGCGAGCTGATCGCCACGCTAAGCTGCTGTAACACCGGGTTATGCACCGACTGCAATACCGCCTCGTGGTAGCGAATGTCCGCCTCGTTGAACGCCTCCCGATTCTGGTTATTGGCGATCATGTCGTTTAAAGCCGACTCAATCTGTGCCAGGTCACCTGACGTTGCGCGCTCTGCCGCCCAGCGGGCAATGGCCGGTTCCACCAGATTTCGGACTTCGCTCATCGCGCCGATAAGCCGTGGGTCGTAGTCGTTTTCCAGTACCCATTGCAGAACATCGGTATCGAGGTAGTTCCACTGGTTACGCGGCGCCACAAACGCGCCGCGATAGCGCTTCATTTCAATCAGCCGCTTCGCCATCAGCGAGCGGAACACTTCCCGGATGATGTTGCGCGAGGTTTCAAACTCCTCGCACAGTTCCGCCTCTGCTGGCAGCGGCGAACCGGGAACGTATTTGCCACCCACAATCTGAGTGCCCAGCGTGATGACAATGCGATCGGTTTTATTGAGTGTCATGGAGAGTCCTTGTGCTCTGTAAGTCCATCACTACTTTACCGCGACCGCTGAATTTCGCCTCACTTTTGCAGTACAAACGTGAGGCCTTTCGTCTTTGCCGTGGCGACAATGTAGTACAATCAGTTAATGTTGTACTACAATCCAGATCACAAAAAGAACAATTTGATAAATTCAGGGCCAAAAAAAGCCCCGGTAGATAACCGAGACTGATGATTACAGACAGCTGCTAGGAGAGGACAAATTTCTCGATCGCCCAGGCAACGCCGTCTTCCAGGTTAGATTTGGTCACGAAGTTCGCCACTTCTTTTACCGACGGGATGGCGTTATCCATCGCCACGCCCATGCCAGCATATTCGATCATCGCAATATCGTTTTCCTGGTCGCCCAGCGCCATGATCTCCTCAGGCTTGATGCCCAGCGCATCGGCAAGCGATTTGACGCCCGTGCCTTTATTGACGCGTTTATCGAGGATTTCGAGGAAGTACGGCGCACTTTTCAGCACGGTGTATTTCTCTTTTACCTCAGCCGGAATGCGTGAAATGGCTTTGTCGAGAACCGCAGGTTCATCAATCATCATCACTTTCAGGAACTGGGTTGCCGGATCCATTTTCTCCGCTTCACAGAACACCAGTGGAATGGTTGCAACGTAGGACTCGTGCACCGTGTAGTAGCTGATATCGCGGTTGGCGGTGTAAAGCGTATTGCGATCTAGCGCGTGGAAGTGAGAGCCCACGTCGCGGGAGAGTTTTTCCAGGAACCGGTAGTCATCATAGCTCAGTGCCGTTTGCGCCACCGTGCTGCCATCGGCTGCCTTTTGCACCAGCGCGCCGTTATAGGTGATGCAGTAATCACCAGGCTGGTTCATGTGCAGCTCTTTCAGGTAACTGTGCACCCCGGCATACGGGCGTCCGGTGGTGAGCACCACGTTCACGCCTTTTTCGCGTGCGGCGGCGATCGCATTTTTAACGGCAGGAGAGATAGTGTGGTCTGGCAGCAGCAGCGTGCCGTCCATATCGATTGCAATGAGTTTGATGGCCATGGGGTCCCCGGGATAAATGAGTGCTACCTCATGCTAACGCGATTAAGCACACAAAAATAGAGCTACCTTGCGCAACAAAAAGCCCCTTTCACGTTTATCCCGGGAACGGGAACTCACTCGCGGGTGAGAACGATTTTGCCAAACGCACCGCGATCCAGATGCTCAAGCGCCTGTTCCAGCTCGTCAAAGTGGTAGCGATGCTCAATCACCGGTTTTAACTCCGTGACATCAACAGCAAGGACAAAATCTTCCAGCGCCCGGCGGTGTCCAACCCCAATCCCCTGAATGACGGGGGATTTCAGCAACAGCTCGCTTGCAGGCAGAGAAATTTCTGTCCCGGCCAGCACGCCAATGACCGATATCCGCCCATGAACGGCAACGGCGCGCAGGGAATGTCTCAGGTTCTCCCCACCCACGGTTTCGATAATATGGTCGATGCCGCGATCCTGCGTCAGTGCCAGCGTATTTTCAGCCCAGTCGCCTTTCAGTCGGTTGATGCCCTGGATGGCCCCCAGCTTTTTGGCCCGCGCCAGTTTTTCATCACTTCCCGAGGAGACAAACACCTCTGCGCCGTGCGCTTTTGCTATCTGCAAAGCGAATAGCGCCACACCGCCCGTCCCTTGTACCAGCACCGATTGCCCGGCGCGTAAATGACCGCGCTCCACCAGCGCGAACCATGCGGTAAGCCCCGCGCAAGGAAGCGTACTGGCCTCAGCGTCATCCAGGCTTTCCGGGGACGCCACCAGCGCGTTTTCACTCACAATCACATATTCGGCCAGCATGCCCTGGAAGTATCCACCGGACGTTTTATAGGGCAAATCGCGCGCGTCTGCCTGCGGCTTGCCGTCGATCCATTCCGGGAAGAAGGTTGAGATGACGCGTGCGCCGGGTTTGAAACGCGTAACGCCTTCACCGATGCTGTCCACCACGCCTGCCATGTCAGATGCTGGGGTAAACGGGAAGGAAAGCGGAATCGGCATCGTGCCTTCAATCACCATTTTATCCCGGTAGTTGAGCGCAACGGCATTTACCCGTACGCGAACCTCCCCCGAGCCTGGCTGTGGAACAGGCTCCTGAACGAGCCTGAGGCTTTCACGACCAAGGGCATCCATTGACCAGCGTTGCATTGTTGCTGTCATTTTTTTCTCCTGTCATCAGATGATTTTCAGTTCTGACAGTCTACCGTTGACTCAGCGTCACCAGTGGCGATAAGTTTTCCCATCATTGATGACCAAATTGATACAATTCATCCATGACCGATACGCTGAAAGATATTCCCGTTTTCGTTGCCTCCGTTGAGGCAGGAAGTTTTGCCCAGGCCGCCGTCCGTCTGCATTTGTCGCGCTCGGCGGTAGGAAAAAGCATTGCTCGTCTTGAAGAGAGGCTGGGGGTTCGTCTGTTTCATCGGACCACCCGCAGCCAGAGGCTGACCGATAACGGCGCGCTTTTTTATGAACGCTGCCTGCGCGCGCTGGAAGAGATCCGTGGCGCTGAATCGCAGCTTGAAACCGGAAAACATCAGGTCAGCGGTCGGCTGCGTGTTGCCATGCCGGTGCTGTTTGGTCGCCAGTGTATCGCCCCGCTGCTAATAGAGCTGGCGCAGGAGCATCCCGGGCTTGAGCTTGAAATGTCCTTTAGCGACCGCATCGTGGATCTTGTGGAAGAAGGGTTTGATATGGCGGTGCGCAATGGCACCCTGGCTGACAGCGCCGTGCTGGTCGCCAGAAGGCTGGGGGTGCACCGAATGGTTCTGTGTGCCGCGCCGGATTATCTGATTAAGAATGGCCAGCCGCAAAGCGTTGATGATTTACGCCAGTATACGGCCATTAACTACACGCGTGCGGGCAGAGTCTTACCCTGGCAGCTGATGGATTACGATGGCACGTCGCGCACGTTTATTCCCCGCTCATCCCTCAATATGGATGATTTGCAGGCGATCTGCGACGCGGCGCTGGCCGGCCACGGTATTGCATGGTTACCCTGCTGGATGGTCATCAAAGAAATTCATCAGGGAAATCTTGTCCCGCTCTTTAAGCAGGCCCCGGATGTACGCTTCGACGTTCATGCCGTCTGGCAGCAGACGCCACACCTGCCGCTAAGGGTAAGAATTGCCATAGATATGCTGGTCAAACGTTTACCGGCAGTGATGTCGCTGGAGTTTCCTGCGTCCATAAAAAAGCCGCGCTAAAGCGCGGCCAGTTATGTTGTCGTAAAGCGACGATTAAATATCGATATTCGCCGCCTTCAGGGCGTTCTCTTCGATGAAGGCGCGACGTGGTTCAACCGCATCGCCCATCAGGGTCGTGAACAGCTGATCCGCTGCAATCGCGTCTTTAACGGTAACGCGCAGCATGCGGCGGCTTTCCGGATCCATGGTGGTTTCCCACAGCTGATCCGGGTTCATTTCGCCCAGACCTTTATAACGCTGAATAGAGAGGCCGCGACGGGACTCTTTCACCAGCCATTCCAGCGCCTGCTCGAAGCTTGCCACCGGCTGACGGCGCTCGCCACGTTCGATGAACGCATCGTCTTCGATCAGACCGCGCAGCTTCTCGCCCAGGGTGCAGATACGGCGGTATTCCGGACCGGTAACAAACTCGTGCTCCAGCGGGTAGTCGGTATCGACGCCGTGGGTACGCACGCGGACGATCGGCTCGAACTGCTGCTCAGCGTTCTGCTGAACGTCGAACTTCCACTGGCTGCCGTGCTGCTCTTTCTCGTTCAGCTCGCTCACCAGGGTGTTCACCCAGCGGGTGACGGTCTGCTCGTTGCTCAGATCGGCTTCGGTCAGGGTCGGCTGGTAAATCAGCTCTTTCAGCAGCGCTTTCGGATAGCGACGCTCCATACGGCCAATCATTTTCTGCGTGGCGTTGAACTCGGAGACCAGACGCTCCAGCGGCTCACCGGCCAGCGCTGGCGCGCTGGAGTTTGCGTGCAGGGTCGCACCATCAAGGGCGATCGCGATTTGGTACTGATCCATCGCGTCGTCATCTTTAATGTACTGTTCCTGCTTGCCTTTTTTCACCTTGTACAGCGGTGGCTGCGCAATGTAGACGTGGCCGCGCTCAACGATTTCCGGCATCTGACGATAGAAGAAGGTCAACAGCAGCGTACGGATGTGCGAGCCGTCGACGTCCGCATCGGTCATGATGATGATGCTGTGATAACGCAGTTTGTCCGGGTTGTACTCGTCGCGACCAATGCCGCAGCCGAGCGCGGTGATGAGCGTCGCCACTTCCTGAGAAGAGAGCATCTTGTCGAAGCGCGCTTTCTCAACGTTGAGGATTTTACCCTTCAGCGGCAGAATCGCCTGGTTCTTGCGGTTACGGCCCTGCTTTGCAGAACCGCCCGCGGAGTCCCCTTCCACAAGGTACAGTTCAGACAGCGCCGGGTCGCGTTCCTGACAGTCAGCCAGTTTGCCCGGCAGGCCTGCCAGGTCCAGCGCGCCTTTACGACGGGTCATTTCACGCGCTTTACGCGCCGCTTCACGGGCACGCGCCGCATCGATAATTTTACCCACCACGATTTTCGCGTCGGACGGGTTTTCCAGCAGGTATTCGCTCAGCAGTTCGTTCATCTGCTGTTCAACCGCCGATTTCACCTCAGAAGAGACCAGCTTGTCTTTGGTCTGTGAGGAGAACTTCGGATCCGGCACCTTCACGGAGACCACGGCAATCAGGCCTTCACGGGCATCGTCACCGGTGGCGCTGACTTTCGCTTTTTTGCTGTAGCCTTCTTTGTCCATGTAAGCGTTCAGGGTACGGGTCATCGCCGCGCGGAAGCCCGCAAGGTGCGTACCGCCGTCGCGCTGTGGAATGTTGTTGGTGAAGCAGTAGATGTTTTCCTGGAAACCGTCGTTCCACTGCAAGGCCACTTCCACGCCGATACCGTCTTTTTCAGTAGAGAAGTAGAAGATATTCGGGTGAATTGGCGTTTTGTTCTTGTTCAGATACTCAACGAACGCCTTGATACCACCTTCGTAATGGAAGTGGTCTTCTTTGTTGTCGCGTTTGTCGCGCAGACGAATCGACACGCCGGAGTTCAGGAACGACAGTTCACGCAGGCGTTTCGCCAGAATGTCGTACTCGAATTCGGTGACGTTGGTGAAGGTTTCAAGGCTCGGCCAGAAACGCACCATGGTACCGGTTTTCTCGGTATCACCCGTGACGGCCAGCGGCGCTTCAGGCACGCCGTGCTGGTAGATCTGACGGTGAATTTTGCCTTCGCGCTGGATAACCAGCTCCAGCTTCTGCGACAGGGCGTTTACTACGGATACGCCTACGCCGTGCAGACCGCCGGAAACTTTATAGGAGTTATCATCGAACTTACCGCCTGCGTGCAGAACGGTCATGATCACTTCCGCAGCAGATACGCCCTCTTCCGGGTGAATACCGGTTGGGATGCCACGACCGTCATCGGTAACGGACACGGAGTTGTCCGCATGGATCGTGACCACGATGTCTTTACAGTGACCCGCGAGCGCTTCGTCGATAGCGTTATCTACCACCTCGAATACCATGTGGTGCAGACCGGTGCCGTCATCCGTGTCGCCGATATACATACCCGGGCGCTTACGCACCGCATCCAGCCCTTTCAGGACTTTGATACTGGAGGAGTCATAAGAATTCGACATCAACGTTTCTCGCTCATTTCAACTTGGGTTAATCCGTTATTTTACCCTTTTCCACGGTAAACATCTTCGAATTTTCGTCCGACATGTCCATAACGTGTTCAGCGCTAATGGCGCTGACGAAAACCTGCGACTGCGTGGCTTTCAGGCGGCTGGCAAGCAGCCCGCGCCGCGCGTCGTCAAGTTCCGAGGCAAAATCATCTATCAGGTAAAGGCAGCGTCGCCCACTTTCGCGGGTGAGGTACTCCCCCTGCGCCAGGCGCAGCGCGCACATCAGGAGCTTCAGCTGCCCGCGCGACAGCGTGTCTTCCACCGGCGCACCGTCGGCACGAATGCGGAAATCCGCCTTGTGCGGGCCGTGCGCGGTGTAGGTCAACATGCGATCGCGCTCGAAGCTTCTCTCTAACACCTCGGCATAATCCGTCTCTTTCTCCCAGCCGCGCTGGAAAGAGAAGGTGAGAGAGAACTCGGGTAAAAACTGTTTGCAGGTGTCGGCCATGTCTTCGGCGATACCTGCGCTGTATTCGGCACGCCAGCGGCTGATTTGTTCCGCTAGAGGGATGAGTTCCATGTCCCACGGACGCAGCTGGGCGTAGCGCGTGACCTGGCGCAATGCGGCGTTACGCTGTTTAAGCAGACGCTTCAGGTTGCTCCAGGCGTTAAAGAAACCGGCTTCATTGTGAAAGCATCCCCAGTCGAGGAACGCTCTTCTGTATTTGGGGCCGCCGTTGAGTAAAGTAAACCCCTCGGGCGTAATCAGCTGCATCGGCATCAGCAGCGCCAGCTCCGCCACCTTGTGGCCATCGGTGCCGTCGATGCGCACCTTGCTGTCGCCCTGCTTGTCTTTGGTCAGGCCGATGGCGGTTTCCCGCTCTGCGCCCTGCAAACGCCCGTGCAGAACAAAAGAATCCTGCTCGTGGCGAATCACGCGACCAATCTGCAAACTGCGAAACGCCCGGCCGTGGCCGAGCGTATAGATGGCTTCCAGCACGCTGGTTTTGCCGCTGCCGTTCGCGCCAACCAGGAAGTTAAAGCCAGGGGATAAAGCGAGATCCGCGCTTTCGATATTGCGAAAGTCGCGGATCAACAGACGGGTGAGCGACATTACAGTCTCATTGGCATAACAACATAAGCAGCCGACTGTGATGCGGCATCTTCAATCTGTACGCTCGAAACGGAGTCAGTCAGCAGGATGCGAACGTTCTCGCATTTCAGTGCATTCAGCACATCCAGCACGTAGCTGACGTTGAAGCCGATTTCCATCTCAGCCCCGGCGTAGGTGACGTCCAGAATCTCTTCTGCCTCTTCCTGCTCCGGGTTGTTGGCGGTGATTTTGATCTGGTTTTCACTCACGTACAGACGTACGCCGCGGAATTTCTCGTTCGAGAGAATAGCGGCACGCGCAAACGCCTGCTTGAGGATGTCGCACCCCGCCTCCAGCGTTTTGTCCGGATTCTTCGGCAATACGCGGCGATAATCCGGGAAACGACCGTCTACCAGCTTCGATGTGAAGACAAAATCGCCCACGTGGGCACGAATATTGTTGCTGCCAATCTGCACGCGCAGTGGGGTATCGCCGCCGTCGAGCATGCGCATCAGTTCAATTACGCCTTTACGCGGTACGATCACCGAATGGTTTGGCAGTGAATCGCCAATCGGCATGGAACAGACCGCCAGACGGTGACCGTCGGTCGCCACGGTACGCAGCTCTTCACCTTCGGTTTCGAACAGCATGCCGTTTAAGTAGTAACGAACGTCCTGATGCGCCATGGAGAACTGCGTGGCTTCAATCAGACGCTTCATCGTCGCCTGCGGCAGGGTAAATTCAACTTCGCTCTGCCAGTCATCCAGGTTCGGGAAGTCCGCAGCGGGCAGCGTGGAGAGGGAGAAACGGCTGCGGCCAGAGCGCACCAGCATGCGGTCGCCCTCCAGCTGCACGGCGATTTCAGCGCCTTCCGGCAGCCCACGGCAAATATCAAAGAATTTACGTGCCGGAACCGTGGTCGCGCCCGCGTCGTGCGGCTGAGTCAGCGTAACGCGCGCGATCATTTCCATTTCCAGATCTGTGCCGGTCAGCGACAGCGTACCGTCCGCGACCTGAAGCAGCAGGTTTCCAAGAATAGGCAGCGTAGGGCGGCCGCCTAATGGGCCACTCACCTGTTGCAGCGGTTTTAATAAATGTTCACGTTCAACGGTAAATTTCATAGCGTCACGATGATAATGTTCTGATTAAATTGGAAAAATCTTCTTTTATGTCGTGGCTTTCTTCGCGTAGCTGCTCGATCTTGCGACAGGCGTGCAGCACGGTCGTATGGTCACGGCCACCAAACGCATCACCGATTTCCGGCAGGCTGTGGTTGGTGAGCTCTTTTGCCAGCGCCATCGCCATCTGACGCGGACGCGCCACCGAGCGGGAACGACGTTTAGACAGTAAATCTGCCACTTTGATCTTGTAGTACTCAGCCACCGTCTTCTGAATATTGTCGATAGTGACCAGTTTTTCCTGCAAAGCCAATAAATCGCGCAGCGCTTCACGCACAAAATCGATGGTGATCGCACGACCGGTGAAGTTGGCGTTAGCGATAACGCGGTTCAGCGCCCCTTCCAGCTCACGCACGTTGGAACGCAAGCGCTTGGCAATAAAGAACGCCACTTCACCCGGCAGGCGAATGTCGTTCTCGTCGGCTTTTTTCATCAGGATCGCGACGCGGGTTTCCAGTTCCGGCGGCTCGATCGCCACGGTCAGGCCCCAGCCGAAGCGGGATTTGAGACGATCTTCAACGCCGTTGATCTCTTTTGGATAACGATCCGAGGTCAGAATGATCTGCTGATTGCCTTCCAGCAGGGCGTTAAAGGTATGGAAAAACTCTTCCTGCGATCGTTCTTTATTGGCAAAGAACTGAATGTCATCGATCAGCAGCGCATCAACGGAACGGTAGTAGCGTTTAAACTCTTCGATCGCATTGTTTTGCAGGGCTTTTACCATGTCCTGAACGAAGCGTTCGGAGTGCATATACACTACTTTGGCATTGGGCTTACGCGCCATAATGCCGTTGCCCACCGCATGCAACAGGTGCGTTTTACCGAGACCCGTGCCGCCATACAGGAACAGCGGGTTGTAAGCGCCACCGGGGTTATCGGCAACCTGGCGAGCCGCCGCGCGCGCCAGCTGGTTCGACTTACCTTCAACGAAGTTATCGAACGTGTGTTTCACGTTAACGTTAGAGCGGTAGGTAGGCTCAGCGGGGGCCGGAACGTTATCCCAGCCCTGACGAGCCGGTGCAACGCGAGGCGCTGGAGCGGGCGCCGCCTGTGCAGGGGCTGCCACATTGACAACTTCACGAACGGTTTGGGTGACCGGCTTTGTGCCCACTTCAAAACGCAGCTGTGGGGCATCTGACCCGCAGAAATCGTTCAGCAGTCCATTGATGTTATTAAGGTATTTATCCCTTACCCAATCGAGCACGAAACGGTTTGGCGCATACAAAGCCAGCGTGTTATCGCTCAGTTCCGCCTGCAACGGGCGGATCCACATACTGAATTCTGTGGCTGGTAACTCATCCTGCAATCGGGCAAGACACTGCTGCCAAAGCGAAAGTGACACGGCGGACTCCACTCGAACAATAAAAGAAAACTATTGAATATTCATGATTGTTGGCGCACATCGACATGACCCCATCAGGGTGATGTGCGAACCGCTATCTGCGGTTATACACGCTATCGTTGATACAGCCTGAACGATGTTGTGTTTATGCCCGACCAGGATCGCTGGATCCCGATCGGGACCGCGGATCATAGCCTAAACTGAGCCAGAGATCTTCTGTTTCTCACAGATTCTTCCCGATTTATCCACAGGAAGATCCGGAATCGGGTAAGTGTAAACGATCCTGACGCGAGTGCCTCGCGATTTAGGCCGCATATTGGAAAATTTAATGAGCACAGACAATTTTTGGCTTAAATGATCTAACGAAGATCCGGGACGATCCTTGCGCTTTGTTGGCGAGCCCGTATAATCCTCGACCCGGCGCGTGATGCTCATCTTCCTGCGTCGTCCGTTGCTCATTTTCCACGCGAAATCGTGCGGAAATACGCGGGAAATAAGGAAAGAGAATTGACTCCGGAGTGTACAATTATTACAATCCGGCCTCTTTAATCACCCACGCTGAGGCGTTAGTCGTTCGAATCTCGTTCGGGTATACGCAAAAGTCAGTGAATTTATTCAAGTTTAGGTAGAAATCGCCATGAAACGCACTTTTCAACCGTCTGTACTGAAGCGCAACCGTTCTCACGGCTTCCGTGCTCGTATGGCTACTAAAAATGGTCGTCAGGTTCTGGCACGTCGTCGTGCTAAAGGCCGCGCTCGTCTGACCGTTTCCAAGTAATAAAGCTAACCCCTGAGTGGTTAAGCTCGCATTTCCCAGGGAGTTACGTTTGTTAACTCCCACTCATTTCACTTTCGTCTTCCAGCAGCCACAACGGGCTGGCACGCCGCAAATCACCATCCTCGGCCGCCAAAATTCGCTGGGGCATCCCCGCATCGGTCTCACAGTCGCCAAGAAAAACGTTAAGCGTGCGCATGAACGCAACCGGATTAAACGTCTGACGCGTGAAAGTTTCCGTTTACGTCAGCACGAACTGCCTTCAATGGATTTCGTGGTGGTGGCTAAAAAAGGGGTTGCCGACCTCGATAACCGTGCTCTCTCGGAAGCGTTGGAAAAATTATGGCGCCGCCACTGTCGCCTGGCTCGCGGGTCCTGATAGCCCTCATTCGGGTCTATCAACGCCTGATTAGTCCGCTACTCGGGCCACACTGCCGTTTCACGCCAACATGCTCAAGCTACGGAATTGAGGCATTGCGCAGGTTTGGAGTGATAAAAGGCAGTTGGTTGACGGTGAAACGCGTATTAAAATGCCACCCTTTACACCCAGGTGGAGACGACCCCGTCCCTCCAGGACCTTTTGATACCAGAGAACACTAACGATGGATTCGCAACGCAATCTTCTTATCATCGCTTTGTTGTTCGTGTCTTTCATGATCTGGCAGGCATGGGAGCAGGATAAAAATCCTCAACCCCAGCAGCAGACCACGCAGACCACGACCACCGCAGCGGGTAGCGCCGCCGACCAGGGCGTACCGGCCAGTGGCCAGGGGAAACAGATTACGGTTAAGACCGATGTGCTTGAGCTGACTATCAACACCCGTGGTGGTGATGTTGAGCAGGCGCTGCTGTTGACCTACCCGAAAGAACTGAAGTCTACCGAACCGTTCCAGTTACTGGAAACCACGCCTGAATTTATCTACCAGGCGCAGAGCGGCCTGACCGGTCGTGATGGCCCGGATAATCCGGCTAACGGTGCGCGTCCACTGTATAACGTCGAGAATGACACGTTTGTACTGGCTGATGGTCAGAACGAACTGGTTATCCCGATGACCTACACCGACGCGGCAGGCAACACCTTCACCAAAACCTTCACCCTGAAACGCGGTGAGTATGCGGTGAACGTGGGCTACAGCGTACAGAACGCCGGTGCGAAACCGCTGGAAATCTCTACCTTTGGTCAGCTGAAGCAGTCCATCAATCTGCCGTCTCACCGTGATACCGGAAGCAGCAACTTTGCGCTGCATACCTTCCGTGGCGCGGCTTACTCCACGCCAGATACCAAGTACGAGAAATACAAATTCGACACCATTGCCGATAACGAAAACCTGAACGTCAGCTCTAAAGGCGGTTGGGTCGCAATGCTGCAACAGTATTTCGCGACGGCGTGGGTACCGAATAACGACGGTACGAACAACTTCTACACCGCGAACCTCGGCAACGGTATTGCAGCCATCGGCTACAAATCTCAGCCGGTTCTGGTGCAGCCGGGTCAAACCGCTAAACTGGCAAGCACCCTGTGGGTCGGCCCGGAAATCCAGGACAAAATGGCTGCCGTTGCGCCGCACCTGGATCTGACCGTGGATTACGGTTGGTTGTGGTTCATCTCTCAGCCGCTGTTTAAGCTGCTGAAGTTCATCCACAGCTTCCTGGGTAACTGGGGCTTCTCCATCATCGTTATCACCTTTATCGTTCGTGGCATCATGTACCCGCTGACTAAAGCGCAGTACACCTCCATGGCGAAGATGCGTATGCTACAGCCGAAGATTCAGGCTATGCGTGAGCGTCTGGGCGATGACAAACAGCGTCAGAGCCAGGAGATGATGGCCCTGTATAAAGCAGAGAAAGTGAACCCACTGGGTGGTTGCTTCCCGCTGCTGATTCAGATGCCAATCTTCCTTGCGCTGTACTACATGCTGATGGGTTCCGTTGAGCTGCGCCACGCGCCGTTCGCCCTGTGGATCCATGACCTGTCCGCACAGGACCCGTACTACATCCTGCCGATCCTGATGGGCGTGACGATGTTCTTCATTCAGAAGATGTCTCCGACCACCGTGACCGACCCGATGCAGCAGAAGATCATGACCTTTATGCCGGTCATCTTCACCGTGTTCTTCCTGTGGTTCCCGTCAGGTCTGGTGCTGTACTATATCGTCAGCAACCTGGTGACCATCATCCAGCAGCAGTTGATTTACCGTGGTCTGGAAAAACGTGGCCTGCATAGCCGCGAAAAGAAAAAGTCCTGATTCGGTAACTTAACGCTAAAATAAGGGCGGTCGATTGACCGCCTTTTTTATTTGTATTGAACGAGAGCAACCATGAGCCATAACGACACTATCGTCGCCCAGGCAACCCCACCGGGACGCGGTGGTGTAGGCATTCTGCGTATCTCCGGCCTGAAGGCGCGTGAG
This sequence comes from Enterobacter cloacae complex sp. IR5401, assembly GCF_049238425.1. Classification (NCBI taxonomy): domain Bacteria; kingdom Pseudomonadati; phylum Pseudomonadota; class Gammaproteobacteria; order Enterobacterales; family Enterobacteriaceae; genus Enterobacter; species Enterobacter cloacae complex sp. IR5401. The sequence continues at coordinate 255,539 of NZ_JBMKHN010000006.1, forward strand.
GTGGCCGAAGCGGTGCTGGGTAAACTGCCAAAGCCGCGCTACGCTGATTATCTGCCGTTTAAGGATGCCGACGGCACACCGCTGGACCAGGGCATCGCGCTGTGGTTCCCCGGCCCAAACTCCTTTACCGGCGAAGATGTGCTGGAACTTCAGGGCCACGGCGGCCCGGTGATCCTCGACCTGCTGTTAAAACGTATTCTGACCCTGCCTGGCCTGCGCATTGCGAAGCCGGGTGAGTTCTCCGAGCGTGCTTTCCTCAACGATAAGCTCGACCTGGCGCAGGCCGAGGCGATTGCTGATCTGATCGACGCCAGCTCCGAACAGGCGGCCCGCTCCGCGCTGAACTCGTTGCAGGGCGCGTTTTCCGCACGCGTGAATCACCTTGTGGAAGCACTTACTCACCTGCGAATCTATGTCGAAGCGGCTATCGACTTCCCGGACGAGGAGATCGACTTCCTCTCAGACGGTAAAATTGAAGCTCAGCTCAACCAGGTGATGAACGATCTCGATGCCGTCCGCGCCGAAGCGCGCCAGGGCAGCCTGCTGCGTGAAGGCATGAAGGTGGTCATTGCCGGACGCCCCAACGCCGGGAAATCGAGCCTGCTGAACGCCCTGGCGGGCCGTGAAGCGGCGATCGTCACCGACATAGCCGGCACCACCCGCGACGTGCTGCGCGAGCATATCCACATCGACGGAATGCCGCTGCACATCATCGACACCGCTGGCCTGCGCGATGCGAGCGATGAAGTCGAGCGTATCGGTATCGAACGCGCCTGGCAGGAGATCGAGCAGGCCGACCGCGTGCTGTTTATGGTGGACGGCACCACAACCGACGCCGTTGACCCGGCTGAAATCTGGCCAGACTTTATCGCCCGTCTCCCGGCTAAACTGCCGATCACCGTGGTGCGCAATAAGGCCGACGTGACCGGCGAAACGCTGGGCATCAGCGATGTGAATGGTCACTCACTTATTCGCCTGTCGGCCCGTACCGGTGAAGGCGTGGAAGCCCTGCGTAGCCATCTCAAACAGAGCATGGGGTTCGACACCAGCATGGAGGGTGGCTTCCTGGCGCGTCGTCGTCACTTGCAGGCGCTGGAAGAGGCGGCTCGCCACCTTGAGCAGGGTAAAGCCCAGCTGATCGGCGCGTGGGCCGGTGAACTGCTGGCGGAAGAGCTGCGTCTGGCGCAACAGAATCTGAGCGAGATCACCGGGGAGTTTACGTCGGACGATCTGCTTGGACGGATTTTCTCGAGCTTCTGCATTGGTAAGTAATTCACGTTAATACAGGGTGATTTCCTCCAGGGAAATCACCATTGTCCAAATGGCAACTCGCCTAATCCCCTTTCACCCCCTATCCTGCATGCCTGCATCTATGGGGGGTTTATGGCGCGTTTTCTGTTTTGTAGTTTCGCATTAGTTCTGCTTTATCCGTCCGGCATTGATATGTATCTGGTGGGGCTACCGCATATTGCCCGCGATCTGGGTGCCAGCGAGGCGCAACTGCACATCGCGTTTTCGGCCTACCTCGCGGGAATGGCGTCGTCGATGGTATTTGCCGGGAAAATCGCGGATAAAGCAGGCCGCCAGCCCGTCGCGATTACGGGTGCAGTTATCTTTGCGCTGGCATCAGTACTCTGTTCAGTGGCTCAGGAAAGCACAATGTTCCTGTCAGGACGTTTTATCCAGGGCATTGGCGCAGGCGGCTGTTACGTGGTGGCCTTTGCCATTCTGCGCGATACCTTGAGCGCCCAGCGCCGCGCCAAGGTGCTGTCGATGCTGAACGGCATTACCTGCATCATCCCGGTGCTGGCACCGGTTGTAGGCTACCTGATTATGCTTAAATTTCCGTGGCAGAGTCTTTTCTGGACCATGGCAGCCATGGGCGCCATCGTCTTTATCCTGTCCGTGACGGTGCTGAAAGAGACCCATCCCGGTTCGCAACAGGCATATCACACCGCAACCCTCCATCCGGCTGAAAAGCTGGTGAATCGCTTTTTCCTGAATCGGCTGGCAATCACCACGCTTAGCGTGGCGGTGATCCTCACCTATGTAAACGTTTCCCCGGTGTTGCTGATGGAGACGATGGGCTTCGATCGCGGTGAGTATTCAACGGTGATGGCGCTAACCGCGATGGTGAGCATGGCGGTTTCATTCTCAACGCCCTTTGCGCTCAACATCTTCCGCCAGCGCACGCTGATGCTCACCTCACAGACGCTGTTTCTCGCCGCAGGCGTGATCCTGGCGACCGCCACCTCACACGCTGTAATGCTGGTGGGCATTACTCTGATCTGCGCCGGATTCTCCGTCGGCTTTGGTGTGGCGATGAGTCAGGCGCTTGGCCCCTTCTCGCTGCGGGCAGGCGTGGCCAGCTCGGTGCTGGGCATTGCGCAGGTCTGCGGTTCTTCGCTATGGATTTGGCTGGCGGCGGTGATCGGCCTTAACGCGCTGAATATGCTGATCGGGGTTCTGATTGGCTGTAGCATACTCTGCATTACCTTACTTATGGTCATCCAGCCCGCGGCGCACTATGAAGAAGCCCATCAGCAGTCTCGATCTTAATCTTTTACTTTGCCTGCAACTTTTGTTGCAGGAGCGCAGCGTCACCAAAGCCGCGAAGCGGATGAACGTGACGCCGTCCGCGGTGAGTAAATCGCTGGCGAAGCTGCGCGACTGGTTCGACGATCCGCTGTTTGTGAAAACGCCTTTAGGGCTATTGCCCACACCGCTGACGGTGAGTCTGGAACAGGATTTGGCCGACTGGATGCAGATTGGCAACCAGATCCTCGATAAATTCCACCATAGCTCTCCTGGCGGGCTTAAGTTTGTGCTCGCCGCCGAAACACCGCTGATGCTGATCCGCTTTAATACCCTGCTGGAGCAGGTGAATGAACGCTACCCACAGGCGACGGTGAAGCTGCGGCAATGGGATTACGATTCGCTGGACGCCATTACGCGCGGAGAAGTGGATCTGGGCTTCACCGGGCGTGAAACGCACCCTCGCTCGCGCGAACTGCTAAAGCTGATGCCGTGGTTTATCGACTACGAAATCCTGTTCAGTGACCGTCCGTGCGTGTATTTGCGCGAGGATCATCCCGCGCTCCAGGAAGCGTGGGATCTGGAGACGTTTCTGCGCTACCCGCATATCAGCATCTTCTGGGAACGCAGTGACACCTGGGCGCTCGACGAGGTGCTAAGGGAGATGGGCCGGGAGCGTAACATCGCCATGAGTTTGCCCGGTTTTGAACAGTCGATGTTTATGGCGGCCCAGCCGGATCACAACTACATAGCCACTGCGCCGCACTACTGCCATCACTACAACCAACTCCACCAGCGTAATCTGGTCTGTCTGCCCATTCCCATCGATGAGGCGCAGGCAGAAAAGCTCACCGTACCCTTCACGCTGATCTGGCATAAACGGAACAGCCATAATCCGAAAATCCTCTGGCTGCGTGAGACGATTAAAGCGCTGTATACCGCACCAGATCAGGTTTTTGCCTAAGATAATGTAAAGTTCGGTGCTCAGGCTTCTCTTATTTCCATTTACTGATTAAAACAGAAGCTAAGTTAAGCGATAATCATGTAACCGTTTAACCGACTACGACCATTATCAAGGAGCGAAAAATGGCTACGCACTTTGCACGAGGAACATTAACGGAAGGGCATCTCGTATCGGCCAGACTTTCTTCAGCCTGTCACAGTGAGGCGCTCAAACTACCTGAACACCGCAGGACGCGGTTTTTAGCTTCCAGAGCGCTCCTCGCAGAACTGCTTTTTATGCTCTACGGCACTAGCGAACTACCGGACATACTCACCCAGCCAGAAGGTCGCCCGGTTTTTGCGGACCCGGCACTCCCCCATTTTTCCATTGCGTACACCGGCAACATTGTTGGCGTCGCGCTGACGACTGAAGGTGATTGTGGCCTGGATATGGAGCTGCAACGCGTCACGCGTAGCTTCCATGGTGCTAACGCGCTCGATGAATACCCGCTCTCCAGCAATGAAAAGCTGTGGATACGTAACCAGAACGACCCTGTTGAAGCCAGAGCGCAGCTCATCACCCTTCGCCAGAGCATCCGCAAACTGAACGGCGCGGCGTCAGACGACGCCAGCCTGTTGCAGCTGCTCCCCGGCTCCGGACGCCTGCGCGCGACAAAAGCCTCGCTGGTAGAGGCGCTCAGCGACGCTGAGGACGTACTGATCTGGTCCGTTGCGGTGAGCCCCGCCATCGAACGGCTGAAAATCTGGGAATTTGACAGTATTCGCGGTTGGCGTAGTCTTCCGGATGTCCCTGAGCGCGCCAACGAGCCCGCCGCGCGCCTGATGCGATTAACCAGTTTACCGGCAGAAAAAGCATACACCCATAGCTGATCCGTCCAGGGTCATCATGATGAAACAGGAGTAATCATGTCTGATACGTTGAAAGTTGTTACGTTACTGGGAAGCCTGCGCAAAGGTTCTTTTAACGGGATGGTTGCCCGTACGCTGCCGCAGCTGGCGCCTGCGGGAATGGAGATCAGTGCCCTGCCGTCCATTGGCGACATCCCGCTTTATGATGCTGACGTTCAGCAGGAAGAAGGGTTCCCGCAAAGCGTGGAAGCGATAGCCGAGCAGATCCGTCAGGCTGACGGCGTGGTGATTGTGACGCCTGAGTATAACTACTCGGTGCCGGGTGGTCTGAAGAACGCCATTGACTGGCTGTCCCGTTTACCGGAGCAGCCGCTGTCTGGTAAACCTGTGCTGATCCAGACCAGCTCAATGGGCGCCATTGGCGGCGCGCGCTGCCAGTATCACCTGCGTCAGATCCTGGTGTTCCTGGATGCGATGGTGATGAACAAGCCGGAATTTATGGGCGGCGTGATTCAGAACAAGGTCGACCCGCAGACGGGTGAAGTGGTGGATCAGAGTACGCGTGACCATCTCTCTGGCCAGCTGACCGCGTTTGGGGATTATATTAAGCGGGTGAAGGCGTAAGCCCTCACCCTAACCCTCTCCCACAGGGAGAGGGAACTTTGCCCGTAGGTCAGGTAAGCGAAGCGCCACCTGACACCACCAGCATTTTAGTGTGAATCAATAAACACAATCTTCAATACAAACAGCAGCGCAACAATAATCACGCACGGGCTGAGTTCGCGGAAGCGGCCGGTACCGATCTTCATCACGCAGTAAGAGATAAAGCCCAGCGCGATACCTTCGGTGATCGAGAAGCTGAACGGCATCATCACCGCGGTAATAAACGCCGGAACGGCTTCCGTCAAATCTTCCCACTTCACGCGCGCCAGGCTTGAGGTCATCAGCACGCCGACGTAAATCAGCGCGCCGGCTGCCGCGTATGGTGGCACCATCCCCGCCAGCGGAGAGAGGAAGATCACTAGCAGGAACAGCAGACCCACAACTACCGCCGTCAGGCCAGTACGACCGCCCACGGACACACCGGAAGAGGATTCAATGTAAGCGGTAACAGACGAGGTGCCGATGAAAGAGCCAGCGACGGACGAGATGCTATCCACATACAGCGCCTGCTTCATGCGCGGGAATTTGCCTTTTTCATCCGCCAGACCCGCTTTGTCGGTCACGCCAATCAGCGTACCGGAGGAGTCAAACAGGTTGACCAGCATGAAGGAGAAAATCACCCCGGCCAGACCCAGGTTCAGCGAGCCCGCCAGATCAACGTGGCCAATCACGGTAGAGACGCTTGGTGGCGCAGAGACGATACCGTTGTAATGTACGTCACCCAGCATCCAGCCCAGCAGCGTGGTCACAATGATAGAGACCAGCACCGCAGCATGGATGTTGCGCGACGCCAGGATCGCGATGATAAAGAAGCCCAGCACGCCCAGCAGCACGCTGTGAGAGGTCAGGTTACCAATGCTCACCAGCGTTTCCGGGTTCGCCACGATAACGCCAGCGTTTTTCAGCCCCATCATGCCGATAAACAGACCGATACCGCTGGTGATACCCACGCGCAGGCTCACGGGAATGTTCGCAATCATCCAGTAGCGCACGCGGAAGATGGTCAGCAGCAGCAGGCCGACCGCGCCCCAGAAAATAGCGCCCATCCCGACCTGCCACGGCAGGCCCATCGCCTGAACCACCACGAACGCAAAGAACGCATTCAGACCCATTGCCGGGGCCAGCGCCACGGGCAGATTAGCGAAAACGCCCATCAGGATGCTGCCAAGCGCCGCGATCAGACAGGTGGTCACGAAGACGGCGCTGGTGTCCATGCCAGCCACGCCCAGAATTTGCGGGTTAACGAAAACGATATAGACCATCGTCAGGAAGGTAGTAAAACCGGCGATCACTTCGGTGCGTGCCGTTGTGCCGTGCTCGCGCAGTTTGAACACGCGCTCAAGCAGCCCCTGACCAGACGTCTGGGTAGTGTGTTGTTGACTCATCATCAATTTCCGAACAAGGAGGGAAAATTCGTCGCTATCCTATACCAAAATGCGACAATAGTGGCGGTTACGGGATACTTTTTTCATTGATTTTGCTTATACGGCAACGATTGCGTCCCGGTGAACTGCCGTACGAAAACGTTAAACTTGTTAAAAGGGAAAGGCATGTCCGGAATTGAAGCGGTATTTTTCGACTGTGACGGTACGCTGGTCGACAGTGAGGTCATTTGTTCCCGCGCGTATGTCGCCATGTTCCAGGAATTTGGTATTACGCTCGATCTCGAAGAGGTGTTTAAACGCTTTAAGGGCGTGAAGCTGTACGAGATCATCGACATCATTAACGAAGAGCACGGGGTGGATCTGGCGAAAGCGGATCTGGAACCGGTGTACCGCGCCGAGGCCGCACGCCTCTTCGACGCCGAGCTGGAAGTTATCGCTGGCGCTAACACGCTGCTGGATGCGATGACGGTGCCGATCTGCGTGGTCTCTAACGGCCCGGTCAGCAAAATGCAGCACTCGCTCGGCAAGCTGAACATGTTGCACCACTTCCCGGAAAAACTGTTCAGTGGCTACGATATCCAGCGCTGGAAGCCGGATCCGGCATTGATGTTCCACGCGGCGAAGGCGATGAACGTCAACGTGGAGAACTGCATCCTGGTGGATGACTCGTCTGCGGGCGCGCAGTCGGGGATTGATGCGGGGATGGAGGTGTTTTACTTCTGCGCCGATCCGCACAACAAGCCGATCGATCATCCAAAAGTGACGACCTTTACCGATCTGGCGCAACTGCCAGCGTTGTGGAAGGCGCGCGGGTGGGATATTACTCGCTGAGTTTTCCCCTCACCCCGGCCCTCTCCCACAGGGAGAGGGAGAAAACCGAATGGTCCCCTCTCCCTGTGGGAGAGGGTTAGGGTGAGGGTAAAAATCACTCTTTCGGATCTTTACCCGCCAGCAGCTTGTCCAGCTCGTCGCCGCCCACGTGTCGGAAATCCTGCCCCTTCACGAAGTAGAAGATGTATTCGCAAATGTTCTGGCAGCGGTCGCCAATACGCTCGATTGAGCGCGCACAGAACAGCGCGGTGAGTACGCTTGGAATGGTACGGGAATCTTCCATCATGTAGGTCATCAGCTGACGCACTATGCCTTCGTATTCCTGGTCAACTTTCTTGTCTTCACGGTAGATACGGACCGCTTCGTCCAGATCCATGCGCGCGAAAGCGTCCAGCACGTCGTGCAGCATCTGCACGGTGTGGCGACCGAGAGACTCCAGACTCACCAGCAGCGGCTGGTGCTGCTGGGAGAATTTCTCCAGCGCGGTGCGGCAGATTTTATCCGCCACGTCACCAATACGCTCCAGCTCGGCGATAGTTTTGATGATCGCCATCACCAGACGCAGGTCGCTCGCCGTCGGCTGACGCTTCGCAATGATGCGCACGCAGGCTTCGTCGATGGCGACTTCCATCATATTGACGTTGTGGTCGCCTTCAATAACGCGCTTCGCCAGCTCGCTGTCCTGGTTGTGCATCGCCGTGATCGCATCAGAAAGCTGCTGCTCGACCATGCCGCCCATGGTCATCACCTGGGTGCGAATGCTTTCCAGCTCTGCGTTAAACTGGCCGGAAATGTGTTTATTAAGATTGAGGTTGTCCATGGTTTCTCCACATGCACTAAGGCAAATCAACCGTAGCGGCCAGTAATATAATCTTCGGTTTGTTTCTTCGCCGGACGGGTGAACAGCGCATCCGTATCGCTGAACTCAATCAACTCGCCCAGGTACATAAACGCCGTGTGGTCAGAACAACGTGCAGCCTGCTGCATGTTGTGGGTCACGATCACCACGGTGTAATCCTGCTTCAGCTCGGTGATCAGCTCTTCGATACGCCCGGTTGAGATCGGGTCCAGGGCTGAGCACGGCTCATCCAGCAGCAAGACTTCCGGGCGAATGGCGATACCGCGCGCAATGCACAGACGCTGCTGCTGACCACCGGAGAGAGAGTACCCACTCTGGTGAAGTTTATCTTTGGTTTCGTTCCATAATGCGGCCTTGGTCAATGCCCACTGCACGCGCTCGTCCATATCCGCACGGGAGAGCTTCTCAAACAGACGCACACCAAAGGCGATGTTGTCATAGATCGACATCGGGAACGGCGTGGGTTTCTGGAATACCATCCCCACTTTCGCACGCAGCAGGGCGATATCCTGGGTATTGGTCAGGATGTTGTCACCGTCCAGCAGAATTTCACCTTCTGCGCGCTGCTCCGGATAGAGCGAATACATTTTGTTAAAGGTGCGCAGCAGCGTGGATTTACCACAGCCGGACGGACCGATGAATGCCGTTACCTGGTTCTTCGCGATATCCAGATTGATATTCTTCAGGGCATGGAATTTGCCGTAGTAGAAGTTCAAATCACGAACCTGAATCTTACCCGGGGCAGTATCAACCATACTCATTGACTCATTTCCTCATTCGGCGCCGCGAGCTGCCGCGCCGTAAAAATTTAACCGTGTTTCTTCTTCGCGAAAATGACGCGCGCCAGAATGTTCAGCAACAGTACGCAAAGGGTGATGATCAGCACCCCGGCCCAGGCCAGCTGCTGCCATTCCGCGAATGGGCTCATCGCAAATTTAAAGATCGTCACCGGCAGGTTGGCGATCGGCTGCATCATGTCCGTGCTCCAGAACTGGTTGGAGAGGGCGGTAAACAGCAGCGGTGCGGTTTCACCGGCGATACGGGCGATAGCCAGCAGGATACCGGTCATGATCCCCGAGACGGACGCTTTCAGGGTGATCGCCGAAATCATTTTCCATTTCGGCGTGCCCAGCGCGTAAGCCGCTTCACGCAGGCTGTCCGGCACCAGTTTCAGCATGTTTTCAGTAGTACGAATAACGATAGGCACCTGCAACAGCGCCAGCGCAATCACACCCGCCCAGCCGGAGAAGTGTTCCATTTGCGCCACCACGATGGTGTAAACAAACAGACCCACGACAATCGACGGGGCAGAAAGCAGAATGTCGTTAATAAAGCGGATGACTTCAGCGATCCAGGACTTGCGCCCATACTCCGCCAGATAGATACCCGCCATGATGCCCAACGGTGTACCGAAAACGGTCGCCCACAGGATCAGCAGGCCGCTACCCGCCAGGGCGTTTGCCAGACCACCGCCCGCCGTGTTCGGCGGCGGCGTCATTTCCGTGAACAGCGCCAGGGACATTCCATCGATGCCGCGGGTGATGGTTGACATCAGGATCCAGATCAGCCAGAACAGGCCGAACGCCATCGTGGCCATGGAAAGCGTCAGCGCAATGCGGTTTTTAATCCGGCGCTTTGACTGCATTTTGCGACGGGATTCCGCAAGCTGAGCGGTATTTTGCATATCGAGAGTTGCCATTAGCGTGCCCCCTCGTTTTTAGCCAGACGCATAATCATCAGCTTGGAGATAGCCAGCACAATAAAGGTGATAACAAACAGGATCAGGCCCAGTTCCATCAGCGCCGCGACGTGCAGCCCGGATTCCGCTTCGGCAAATTCGTTCGCCAGCGCAGAAGTAATACTGTTCCCCGGCATATAGAGCGAAGCGCTATCGAGCTGGTAGGTGTTGCCGATGATAAAGGTGACCGCCATGGTTTCACCGAGCGCGCGACCTAAGCCCAGCATAATGCCGCCAATCACCCCATTTTTGGTGAACGGAAGGACGATGCGCCAGATAACTTCCCAGGTGGTGCAGCCGATGCCGTAGGCGGACTCTTTCATCATCACCGGGGTTTGTTCGAAGACATCGCGCATGACCGCCGCAATGTACGGAATAATCATGATGGCGAGGATCACACCCGCCGCCAGAATGCCGATACCGAATGCCGGGCCGGAGAACAGCGCCCCCACAAACGGAACGGCAGAAAGCACGTTACCGACCGGCTCCTGGAAGTACGTTGCAAACAGCGGAGCAAAAATAAACAGGCCCCACATGCCGTAAACGATACTTGGGATGGCCGCCAGCAGTTCAATGGCGATACCCAGCGGACGCCGCAGCCAGCCTGGCGCCAGTTCCGTCAGGAACAAGGCAATACCGAAGCTCACCGGAACCGCAATTAGCAGGGCGATAAAAGAGGTCACCAGCGTGCCGTAAATCGGCACCAGCGCACCGTAAATATCGTTCGGCGCATCCCACTCTTTGGTCCACAGGAAGGCGAAACCAAATTTTTGAATGCTCGGCCAGGAGGAGAAAATCAGGGACACGATAATGCCGCCCAGCAGCAATAGCACAATCAGCGCAGCCAGTTTCACCAGCGCGCTGAAAATCATGTCACCTTTTTTACCCGGAGGGTTAAATGCAGGCTTGGTTGCAGCCATAAATTACTCTTCTTTATGAGACGTCTTACGAATATGCCCGGTGGCGCTGACGCTTACCGGGCCTACAGAGTAAACCGTAGGGCGGGATCGCTGCGCGCCACCCGCCATCTTCGTTAAAAATATCCTGTTAGTACAGCGCTTTACCGCTGCTGTCTTTCACGTTGGTTTTCCATGCAGCACGAATCTGCTCAACCACGCTGTCTGGCAGGCTGGCGTAATCCAGGTCATTAGCCTGTTTGCCGCCGTTTTTGTATGCCCAGTCGAAGAACTTCAGCACTTCTGCGCCCTGCTCTGGTTTCTTCTGCTCTTTGTGAACCAGAATGAAGGTGGTAGAGGTGATTGGCCACGCGTCTTCACCTTTCTGGTTAGTCAGGTCCTGAGCGAAGGATTTGCTCCAGTCAGCGCCTTTGGCGGCGTTGGCGAAGTTCTCTTCGGTCGGGCTAACCGGTTTGCCGTCGGCAGAAACCAGTTTGGTGTAGGCCAGATTGTTCTGCTTAGCGTAGGCGTACTCTACGTAGCCGATAGAGCCAGGCAGACGCTGTACGAAGGCTGCGATACCGTCGTTGCCTTTACCGCCCAGACCGGTTGGCCAGTTAACGGTAGAGCCGGAACCGACTTTAGATTTCCACTCTTCGTTCACTTTCGCCAGATAGCTGGTGAACACGAAAGAGGTGCCAGAGCCGTCAGCACGACGAACCACCGCGATATTCTGCGAAGGCAGCTTAACGCCCGGGTTCAGCTTAGTGATGGCTTCGTCATCCCATTTTTTGATTTTGCCCAGGTAGATGTCACCCAGGGTTTTGCCGTCCAGCACCAGCTCGCCTGATTTCAGGCCAGGGATGTTAACAGCCAGCACAACGCCGCCAATCACGGTCGGGAACTGGAACAGGCCTTCCTGATTCAGTTTCTCATCAGACAGCGGAGCGTCGGATGCGCCGAAATCAACGGTATTCGCGGTAATTTGTTTTACGCCACCGGAGGAGCCGATACCCTGATAGTTGACCTTGTTACCGGTCTCTTTCTGGTAGGTATCCGCCCATTTGGCATACACCGGCGCAGGGAAGGTTGCACCAGCGCCAGTCAGGCTTGCTGCTGCGAAGGCAGAGAAAGCGCTCATCGATAAGGTCGCGGCGACAACAGTTGCGACAGTGGTACGCATAACTTTCATAATGTCTCCTGCAAGGATTTCGTAAATCATTGTTTAAGTGGCTACGATGAGCAAAATAGGACAAACAGGTGACAGATAAATGTACGAAATATGACAGTTTTATGACAATCAAGGCGTTGGATATAAGTCATTGAAAATGATAATTATATATTCAACCCCCTGCCATAAAATTGTCACAATAAGCATGTTTAGTCTGGTTCAAAAAGCGCAATATGACAACGGCTGTCATAAACAGCCGTTGACGAATCAGTTTTTAATTTCCATCGTAATGGTGGCAGTCGCGGTAAACGTTCCTGGCTCAGGCCTAGCTCCCGTCGCGCTCGCCGGCGCAGCAGAAAAATTAAACTCACCCGTCTCCACACCCAGTCGAGAACGGGTTCCCATGTCCGTTTCCATGCGTCCGCCGTTAACATCCACTTCTTGATTAAACTCGTCGTAGACCTTAATACCCACATCCTGGTTTGTTGTCTCAATCATGGTTGAAAACGCGCCTGCCTGGGTGGCATGGAGTGAAACTTCAACATCTTGCCCTGAGCTCATCCCAGTGCATCTTACCGACGCCTTGATGGGTATTTTCTTATCGGAAAGGCCAGTGCCCGCTACAGATGAAAATGAAGACGCAGAGATTTTACCAAAATCCACTTCAATGATTTGACCGCCGTTAACTTCACACTCCTGCGGCGCGGTAATATCCCCTTGAATAAAAACATCAGCCAGTTTATTGCCATAGTCGGTGGCTAATACACTAGAAGTATTAGCATACAGCGAAGCGAGTAACGTCAACGGAATAGTAACGGTGCCGATAAACGGTTCTTTGACATAAAAATAAATGGTTGCGTCGGAACCGCTTGTAAAGGCGGTCGTATTAAGGGAATTAACGCAGTTGTAATAACCACTGGGGTTGTTAGGCCGGTCCTCAAAGGGAACGTTGATATAACCGCGCCCCATGATCATGATCGACAATCCAACATCTAAATACTCATCTAATACATAGTATTGCACTTTATTTCGGCTGACGCTTTTCTGCAAGGCGGGGTTATCTTTGGCTGTAAAGTAAACATAGTTATAATCGCGATTACAGTGGCATACCCCTTCATACTGACCACCGTTATCTACTTGTTTGCTAATTGTCTGGCCAGCTTTATTCTGTGAGGCGCTGAGCGTAGTGCCGGAAAACGAAAGTATGCTGTGGTGTGTACCGCCTTTAGCTTCGCAATATGTATCCGCAGACCATGCGTGCTGGCACACTGCGCAGATGCACAGCACGATGATTAATTTAACGATATTCAATTTGATACTCCGTTATTAGCGCATGTTACCGGCAGTTGTAACAGCCCATTGTCCTTTGGCGCTTCGAGATGATACTCAACCTGGCAGATGGATTGACCAGTAATATTAAAACGGCCAACTAAGGGCATTCCTGAAAGATAAAGCTCGCCGTTATCCCCCACAATCCCGGTTACCGTTCCCGTATCCAGATCGGCCGTCGCCATTGCGCCAAACGGCGCAGGTTTGCCGTTAGCCATAATGACGCTGAATAAAACGCGATAGCCGATGCGAGTTTTAAACGCTGCTTTCACTACCGCGCCGCGGGTAGGTACAAGATTAACAACGGTATTATCCAGTTCGACGTTAGCACGTGAAAAATAGTTGCTGTTAATCGCTATACGGTTTTCTTCGTAAGGATTAAGCTGCGTTTTGACGGTGTATCCACGCCAGTCCGTCGCTACCCCGGTCGTGTTTTCAATCGACAGGCCGCCCGCTCCTGGCGCTTCCACTAGCGCCACCGTTTCACCCAACTCCTGGGAAAAGGTCACGCCGTCGCGGTGAATCAGAATACCGCCACGCGCCCCGTAGTTTATACGCTGCGAATCCTGGCTATAGGCGTAGCTGCCATTTATCGATCCGTAGGTGCCGTCGTAGTTCAGGCTGGCATTGCTGCTATGGGTATTATTCGATGTATTCGTCCAGGACTCCTGCACGCTATACGCCAGATTGTGGCCTTCCAACAGAGTGCCGCCGATCCCGGCCTGCATGCTACTGTCGTTATGATTATTCTGGGTCATGGAGTAGTTAACGTAACTCCCTTCCAACCAGCCAGAGAGCGGCAAAGAAACCGTGAACATAAAAATATGTTCGCTATCGGTGTAGTCGTCGCTGTGGCTGCCGCTGGAATAGCGGTTGATCGAGTCGGTATAATTCCATGTCAGGTTCCATGATATCTGCCGCCAGTTATTGCTGTAACCAAGCTGAAGCAGACGCTCGACCTCATCGGTGTGCCAGTACTGCTGACGGCTCAGCGTCAGGTAGAAATTTCCCCGATCGGGCCCCAACGATTGGGTCCAGGTACCTTCCAGGCGACTACGCCGGTTTCCCATGTTCCAGAAATCAGAAACATCATTCTGGCGAGATGCCCACTCGGTTAGTGAATAAAAGCCTTCTGTAGAGTACCGGTATCCTACGAGACGAAAATTGGTATCTGTATCATCAAATCGTTTGGAATAGAGGAAACGGTATGATTGCCCTTTTTCCTCGTCGCCATTGTCAAAAGACGAGCGAGCCTGGGTTATATCTAGCGACATCGCACCCAGCGCACCCATATCCTTCCCCATCCCTATAGCTGCGGAGGCATAATCTTGCGCAACCTGCGTTCCACCGTAGAGCGTTAATCCCCACGGCATCCCGTGTAATACCTGCGCCTGTAACACATCGGGTGTAAAGCCGCTCTCAGCGCGCATTTCACCGACGCTGACATCAACGTCGGTCTGTCCTTCGCGTTTCAGTATTGCCAGAGAAGCGTAAGGCTGTGTAAAACGCTGCTCGCTGCCGTCTTCCTCTTTGATTGTTACGTCCAGATCGCCGCCACCGCTGGTGGTATTCAGATCGGTGATTTCAAACGCGCCCTGCGGTACCGCCGACTGATAGATCACATAGTTATTCTGGCGGATCGTCACGGTCGCGTTGCTTTTTGCGATACCGCGCACTATCGGCGCAAAGCCATTCTGACTGGACGGTAGCATGTCGTCATCGGTATAGAGTCTGACGCCGCGGATCTGCGTACTGTCAAAGATGTCGCTTGCGGTCCAGGTATCGCCAACCATGATCTGGCTGCGTAGCGCGGCGATATCTCGCTGCACATAGCTGCTGATGGAGTGGTACTCAGCGCTGCCTGCTGTCGAATCCACTGTGCTGTAGTTGCGAAGCCGCCAGGACCCGAGATTAAGACCATTGCGCAAATTCAGGTAGTAGCTGTCATCCTCCTCAGAATCATAATTTGATCGAAGAGTATGCGAACCGGAAAAGTCATAGTTGGTCATCAAGGCGTTAATGCCTTCATCCCATCGCGAGGGACTAATATAATCATACGCCGCTGAATCAAGATAAATTTGTGGAATGGAGATGTTCAACACCAGCTTGTTGCCGTCGAATAGCCAGCGTGATCCCTCCACCAACGGAGCGGGGTTGACGCAGGCGGTGCTATCCACTCCACGCAGCGTTTTCAACGCCTCAACCTTTACGCCGTAAGATATAAGGACATCATTGATAGCGACGTAGCAAGGATGGAGTTCGTCCTCGGGAGCATCCTGCACAAACGTCACTTCCTTACGTTCAAAAAATTTGCCGTTAATGAATACATCAACTTTATAGCTGCCAGGGGGAAGCGCGTTGGAACGGTTAAATTGACGAATATCGACATCGACCGGATGATCGATTTCCAGAAGTTTCGGGTTAAACAGGCTGTCCTGTGCTAATGACTGAACAGGAATGCTCAGACATAACCCCGATATCATGGCAATGCAGTGACGTAAGCCAATCATTAAGACATCCCTATCAGAATATTAAAGCACCTGTTTTACTGGGTTGCTGACGGCGCCGTAATCATTAATAAAACGCCAAACAAGCGTATGGCCTGCACTTCCTGGTGGTAATGTCAGCGAGAGTTTTTCAAAGGGTTTGATCATATTGACTGGTATGTCTTTACCATCAACTGATACATCCATGATATTGATATGGATAGGATTATTATTCTGAACAATAAGTTGCCGACCTTGTTTTGACCATGCGACGTTCGCTACCGCCTTCTCAGGGATTAACGTAATAGCCGCCGGTCGCCAGAACAGTTTGATACGTGTCTTAATCGCAATTTCCAGCGAGCTGGTCTCTTTTTTACTGCTGGATGGCGGAATATTTTTTATGTTCAGCCAAAAAACGGATTCGCGATCGGTGGGCAACGTCCCGGCCATTTTAAGTACGCGTAAGACCTTTTCTTGCATTGGCTCAAGCCTGGAAACGGGTGGTATGACGGTAAAAGGCGGTTTATGTTTATCTTCTTTGTCAAAGGGGTCGACCCAGGTTTGTATCAGGTACGGCAGATCGCTCTCTTTGTTGTAAATCGATATGGTGGCATCAGGACTATCAGCCAAAAAAATGACGCGCGTGCCGCCGACAATGATGCCTGCACAGGCTATTGACGAGCTGAGACACATTGTCGCAGCCATGAATGTTTTAAATAAACGTGTAAAAGCAACCATACAGCCTCTCATTAGTTGACGCCCTTAAAATGTTTATTATTAGCAACGCGAATAAGGGCGTCTTTTAACTAATAAATGTAATTATTTCACATATTCAACGGTGAACTGAGAGTCAGCGTTAGCTGTACCTGGCGTTACGGTCGTAGAGGTTGCAATATAACGTGCAATGAATTTTAAATCGGCCTTAGTATCCACAATATCAGTTGTGGCAGAATCTTTGTATAACTCAACCTGAGAGTTGTCTGCGCGGTTATAGATACGAATCGCTACGCCCGTTGCAGTGACCGCGTCGCCTGTACCCGTAAAGTCGCCTGGCGTGCCTGTTTTTTCCGGGTTACCTATCGCCAGATCGCCATTGCCAGCTTCAGTACCGTCAAATCGAACCGATGCCTTGGTATAGGTTGGCGGGCATTTCTCCAGGCTGATAGTGAATTGCGTTGGTGCGGAGGTGCTGCCTACACCGTTGAATGCCGTTTTACTGACTTTACCTAAATCAACGTTTTGTTCTTTCGTAACGGTGGTAATTTCACAAGCGCTATCAATGATCTCACCACGGAAATGTACAGTACCATCAGATGCCAGAGCAGCACCAGATAATATGGATGAAGACAAGATTATTGCGCTGGCGATAGCATTTAGTTTCATGACAACCCCTATTAATTTTATATCGCTGATATTTTATTTATTAACCAAATAAAATGATTAAATTTGAAGCGGCGTAATATTACGATCCTAAAAACGCCTCTGACAAATAAGTTTTCCAGCTTGTAATATTTTATTTTAAGAAGGATGAATGAAATGTATCAGATTCAATCATGTTATAAATATCAGCCACAAACAATAAATGCGATATCTACTGGCAGGAGGATTATTTTAGGAATATATTAATATCTTAATAATAAACAATTATTATTTGATCGTTTTTGCAACAGCACAAGTCCAAAAAACGGAGAGCGAAAAAAATGTAACCACATGTTTTACATGAAACATTTTACGCCATAGGGTACACAAGAAAGTAAAAATGAGGCGTGTAAAGAAGTAGCAACAAATAAAAAGGCTGCCACGCAAATGGCAGCCTTTTTACAGGAAGTGATTACTCAACGGTAACCGATTTAGCCAGGTTACGTGGCTGGTCTACGTCGGTGCCCTTGATCAGCGCGACGTGATAAGCCAGCAGTTGCAGCGGTACGGTGTAGAAGATCGGCGCAATCACCTCTTCCACATGCGGCATCTCGATGATGTGCATGTTGTCGCTGCTGGCGAAACCGGCATCTTTATCCGCAAAGACGTACAGAACACCACCACGGGCGCGCACTTCTTCGATGTTAGATTTCAGTTTTTCCAGCAGTTCGTTGTTAGGTGCCACCACGATAACTGGCATATCCGCATCGATCAGCGCCAGCGGGCCATGCTTCAGCTCGCCTGCCGCATAGGCTTCAGCGTGAATATAAGAGATCTCTTTGAGCTTCAGTGCGCCTTCCAGCGCAATCGGATACTGATCGCCACGCCCCAGGAACAGGGAGTGATGTTTGTCAGAGAAATCTTCAGCCAGCGCCTCAATGCGTTTGTCCTGAGACAGCATCTGCTCAATACGGCTCGGCAGCGCCTGAAGGCCATGCACGATGTCGTGTTCAACGGAAGCATCCTGGCCTTTCAGACGCGCCAGTTTCGCCACCAGCATCAGCAGAACGGTCAGCTGAGTAGTAAACGCTTTGGTGGAAGCCACGCCGATTTCGGTACCCGCTTTGGTCATCAGCGCCAGATCGGATTCACGTACCAGCGAAGAGCCCGGCACGTTACAAATGGCCAGCGAGCCGAGGTAACCCAGTTCTTTAGACAGACGCAGCGCCGCCAGGGTATCGGCCGTTTCGCCAGACTGAGAAAGGGTGATCATCAGGCTGTTACGACGCACCGCAGATTTGCGATAGCGGAACTCAGAGGCGATTTCCACATCACACGGCACACCCGCCAGGGATTCAAACCAGTAGCGCGAGACCATACCGGAGTTGTAAGAGGTACCGCAGGCCACGATCTGAATGTGCTCGACTTTGCTCAGCAGTTCGTTGGCATTGGCGCCCAGCTCGCTCAGATCCACTTCACCATGGCTGATGCGACCAGTCAGGGTGTTTTTAATGGCGTTTGGCTGTTCGTAGATCTCTTTCTGCATGTAGTGACGGTAAGCACCTTTGTCGCCCGCGTCGTATTGCAGGTTTGATTCGATCTCCTGACGCTTAACCTGCTCGCCTTTTGTGTCGAATACGGTCACGCTGCGACGTGTCACCTCGGCAATGTCTCCCTCTTCCAGGAAGATAAAGCGACGGGTAACCGGCAGCAGCGCCAGCTGGTCGGAAGCGATAAAGTTTTCACCCATGCCCAGACCAATCACCATCGGACTACCGGAACGCGCGGCCAGCAGCGTGGACGGGTCGCGGGAATCCATGATCACCGTACCGTAAGCACCACGTAGCTGAGGGATAGCGCGCAGCACCGCATCACGCAGTGTACCGCCCTTTGCCAGCTCCCAGTGCACCAGGTGAGCAATCACTTCGGTGTCGGTTTCAGAGACGAAGGTATAGCCGCGCGCTTTCAGTTCTTCACGCAGCGGTTCGTGGTTTTCGATAATGCCGTTATGCACGACCACGATGTGTTCAGACACATGCGGGTGTGCGTTGCCTTCAGATGGCTCACCGTGGGTCGCCCAGCGGGTATGCGCAATACCGGTGCCACCGTGCAGCGGATGTTCTTCCGCAGCCTGGGCCAGCATCTGCACTTTACCGAGACGGCGCAGACGGGTCATATGACCTTCTGCATCAACGACAGCCAGCCCGGCTGAGTCGTAACCACGGTATTCCAGACGACGTAAACCTTCGAGAAGGATTTCAGCAATATCACGCTGCGCAACTGCGCCAACAATTCCACACATAGTTATATTTCCTGATTATGGCGTTATGCCATGCGTTGTCGCTGACCTGTATTTGCCCTTTCCGGGCGCCCCGAGCCTTGTAGAGAGTGGGGTTATTTTTATGGGTACTGCTTGTGAGGGGAGGATTATGTTATCCCCTCACCCCGGCCCTCTCCCCAAAGGGGCGAGGGAGAAAAACACCGCACCGAACAATCCCCTCTCCCCTGTGAGGAGAGGGTTAGGGTGAGGGGTATAAATCCGTTACTTCTGCTTCACCGGGCGTTTCCAGCCCTGCTTGCTGACCTGCGGAACGCGGCTTAACACCAGCTCGTTCTCGGCCACATCGCGCGTAACGGTTGTCCCGGCGGCAATGGTCACGCCTTTGCCCACGGTAACAGGCGCCACCAGCTGGGTATCGGAGCCTACAAACACGTCATCACCAATGATGGTTTTAAACTTATTGGCGCCGTCATAGTTACAGGTAATCGTCCCTGCACCAATGTTTACGTTGTCGCCAATTTCCGCATCGCCCAGATAGGTCAGATGACCCGCTTTAGAGCCCTTACCCAGACGCGCTTTTTTCATTTCCACGAAGTTACCTACGTGAGCACCTTCCAGCAGCTCAGCGCCCGGGCGCAGACGCGCAAATGGGCCAATCGTACAGGCCGCCTCAAGATGGGCATCTTCCACCACGCTGTACGGGCTGATTTCGCAGTCGTCACCGATCGCGCTGTTTTTAATCACACAGCCGGTGCCGATTTTGACGCGGTTGCCCAGCGTGACGTTACCTTCCAGGATAACGTTAGTATCTATTTCAACGTCGCGCCCGTGGGTCAGCGTGCCACGCAGATCGAAACGCGCCGGATCTCGCAGCATAACGCCCGCGAGCAACAGCTTTTCTGCCTGCTCGGACTGGTAAATACGCTCAAGACGGGAAAGCTGGAGACGGTTGTTTACCCCGTCCGTTTCGCTGATACGCGCCGGATGAACGGCAGCAATCTCACGCCCTTCCTGGTAAGCCATCGCAATGATGTCGGTGATGTAGTATTCACCCTGCGCGTTGTTATTGTTGAGTCTGGACAGCCAGCGCTTCATATCCGCACCGTTCGCAATCAGGATGCCGGTGTTGATCTCCTGAATCTGGCGCTGTTCGTCAGTGGCATCTTTATGCTCAACAATCCCCGTCACGTTGCCGTTTTCACGCGTAATGCGGCCATAGCCGGTTGGATCGTCCAGCACGACGGTCAACAAACCGATGCCACCCTGCGGTTTGGCTTCACGCAGGCGAGTAAGGGTTTCAACGGAGATCAGCGGGACGTCGCCGTAGAGCATCAGGATATCTTCATCATCAGCGAAGAAGGGTGCAGCCTGCTGCATTGCATGACCCGTACCCAGCTGTTCTGCCTGAAGCACCCAGTTGAGATTGTCGTCACGCAGCGTTTTTTTCAGCAGATCGCCGCCATGTCCATAAACCAGATGCACCTGGCTGGCGCCTAATTCATTCGCTGCATCAATAACATGCTGAACCATTGGCTTTCCTGCCAGCGTGTGGAGCACTTTAGGCAGATCGGAATACATGCGGGTACCTTTGCCTGCGGCAAGGATCACCACGCTCATCGCACTGTTTAACATACGCATCCTGACGGTAGTTTGTGTGAGAAGTAAAAACGTTTGATGCTTAAAATTCTACATCTTTTTCATCATGAATTAAGGCCGAAAAAAAAAGCCAGCCTGGGATCCAGACTGGCTTTTGTGCTTTTCAAGCCGGTGTTACATCGCTTTTTTGGTCAACTCGATAACGCGCAGTTTCGCGATCGCTTTGGCCAGCTCCGCAGACGCCTGAGCGTAATCCACGTCACCATGAGAGCTGTTAATGTGCTCTTCAGCCTTACGCTTCGATTCCAGGGCTCGCGCTTCGTCGAGATCCTGGCCACGAATAGCGGTATCGGCCAGAACGGTCACACTGCCTGGCTGCACTTCAAGAATGCCGCCGGACAGATAGATAAACTCTTCATGACCGAACTGTTTAACGATGCGGATCATACCAGGCTTAATGGCGGTGAGCAGCGGTGCGTGACCCGGGAAAATACCCAGTTCACCTTCACTACCCGTTACCTGGATTTTCTCGACCAGACCAGAGAACATTTGTTGCTCTGCGCTGACGACGTCCAGGTGGTAAGTCATTGCCATATCACCCTCCGATTAAGGCGTTAAAGTTTTTTGGCTTTTTCCACGGCTTCTTCGATGGAACCAACCATGTAGAACGCCTGCTCTGGCAGGTGATCGTATTCGCCTTCCATGATGCCTTTAAAGCCACGGATGGTGTCTTTCAGGGAAACGTATTTACCTGGAGAACCGGTGAATACTTCCGCAACGAAGAACGGCTGGGACAGGAAGCGCTGGATCTTACGCGCACGTGCTACCACCAGTTTGTCTTCTTCAGACAGTTCATCCATACCCAGGATGGCGATGATGTCTTTCAGTTCCTGATAACGTTGCAGCAGGGACTGTACGCCACGCGCGGTGTCGTAGTGCTCCTGGCCAACAACCAGTGGATCCAGCTGACGGCTGGTGGAGTCCAGCGGGTCAACGGCCGGGTAGATACCCAGAGACGCGATCTGACGGCTCAGTACCACGGTTGCATCTAAGTGAGCAAAGGTGGTGGCTGGAGATGGGTCAGTCAAGTCATCCGCAGGTACGTATACCGCCTGAACGGAGGTGATAGAACCAGTTTTGGTAGAGGTGATACGTTCCTGAAGAACACCCATCTCTTCCGCAAGCGTAGGCTGATAACCTACCGCTGAAGGCATACGACCCAGCAGTGCAGATACTTCAGTACCGGCCAGGGTGTAACGGTAGATGTTATCAACGAACAGCAGAACGTCACGGCCTTCGTCACGGAACTTCTCAGCCATCGTCAGGCCAGTCAGCGCAACGCGCAGACGGTTTCCTGGTGGCTCGTTCATCTGGCCGTAAACCAGGGATACTTTATCCAGAACGTTGGAGTCGGTCATTTCGTGGTAGAAGTCGTTACCCTCACGAGTACGTTCACCTACGCCCGCAAACACGGAGTAACCGGAGTGCTCGATCGCGATGTTACGGATCAGCTCCATCATGTTTACGGTTTTACCTACACCCGCACCACCGAACAGACCGACTTTACCGCCCTTCGCGAACGGACACATCAGGTCGATAACTTTGATGCCGGTTTCCAGCAGTTCCTGAGAGCTGGACAGCTCTTCGTAGGAAGGTGCCGCGCGGTGGATAGCCCAACGCTCTTCTTCACCGATGTCGCCTTTCATGTCGATTGGTTGACCCAATACGTTCATGATACGACCCAGTGTTGCTTTACCTACCGGGACTTCGATCGGGTGCTCAAGGTCTTTTACTTCCAGACCACGACGCAGACCGTCGGAAGAACCCATGGCGATGGTACGCACGATACCGCCGCCGAGCTGCTGCTGAACTTCCAGCACCAGGCTCTCGTTACCATTCTGTACCTCAAGCGCGTCGTACACGCGTGGTACGGCGTCCTGAGGGAACTCGACGTCCACCACGGCGCCGATTACCTGGACAATCTTTCCAGTAGCCATCTTGAATCCTCTACGTAATTCGTAAACCTGGTTAAACCGCGGCGGCCCCCGAGACGATCTCGGTGAGTTCCTGAGTAATGCTGGCCTGACGAGCTTTGTTGTAAACCAACTGCAGCTCTTTAATCAGGCTGCCGCCATTATCGGTCGCGGCTTTCATCGCCACCATTCGTGCGGCCTGCTCGCTGGCCAGGTTTTCTACAACGCCCTGATAAACCTGAGATTCAACGTAACGACGCAGCAGGGTATCCAGCAGCGGTTTCGGATCGGGTTCATACAGGTAATCCCAGGCTTTCTGTTTCAGCTCGTCATCTTCTGATGCCGGTAACGGCAGCATCTGAGTGAGCGTAGGCACCTGAGACATGGTGTTAATAAATTTGTTGCTGACAACGTACAGTCTGTCCAGACGGCCTTCATCGTAGGCCTGCAACATCACTTTAACCGGGCCGATCAGTTCGGACAGGGACGGGTTATCACCCATACCGGTCACCTGAGCGACAATGTTGCCACCAACGGAGTTAAAGAAAGAGACGCCTTTAGAGCCAATCAGTGCCAGATCGCACTGAACGCCTTTATCGGACCAGCCTTTCATATCCGCCAGCAGTTTTTTGAACAGGTTAATGTTCAAGCCGCCACACAGACCACGGTCAGTCGACACCACCAGGTAGCCCACGCGCTTAACGTCGCGTTCTTCCAGGTAAGGGTGCTTATATTCCAGATTACCGTTTGCAAGGTGACCAATCACTTTGCGCATGGTCTCTGCATAAGGACGGCTGGCCGCCATGCGATCCTGCGATTTACGCATTTTGGAAGCGGCGACCATCTCCATCGCTTTAGTGATCTTTTGCGTGTTCTGGACGCTTGCGATCTTACTACGTATCTCTTTTGCGCCGGCCATGAGCTTCTCCTCAATGCCAGACGGCTTGTCCTGAGACAAGCCGCCGGACGATTACCAGGATTGGGTTGCTTTGAAGGAATCGAGGATAGCTTTCAGCTTGCCTTCGATTTCGTCGTTATAGCCACCGGTCTGGTTGATCTCTTGCATCAGCGGAGCGTGATCACGGTCGACGTAAGCCAGCAGAGCGGCTTCGAAGCTACCGATTTTCGCCAGTTCCACATCTTCGAGGTAACCGCGTTCAGCCGCGAACAGTACCAGGCCCTGCTGAGCAACAGACATTGGCGCGTACTGTTTCTGCTTCAGCAGCTCGGTCACTTTCTGACCGTGGCTCAGCTGTTTACGGGTTGCTTCGTCCAGATCGGATGCGAACTGAGAGAACGCAGCCAGTTCACGATACTGTGCCAGCGCGGTACGGATACCACCGGACAGTTTCTTGATGATCTTGGTCTGAGCAGCACCACCCACACGGGATACGGAGATACCCGGGTTAACCGCCGGACGAATACCGGAGTTAAACAGGTTGGTTTCCAGGAAGATCTGACCATCGGTAATGGAGATTACGTTGGTCGGAACGAACGCAGAAACGTCACCCGCCTGGGTTTCAATGATCGGCAGGGCGGTCAGAGAACCTGTTTTACCCTTCACTTCACCTTTGGTGAAGTTCTCGACGTATTCCGCGTTAACGCGGGAAGCACGCTCCAGCAGACGAGAGTGGAGGTAGAATACGTCGCCCGGGAATGCTTCACGTCCTGGTGGACGACGGAGCAGCAGGGAAACCTGACGATAAGCAACAGCCTGTTTAGACAGGTCATCGTATACGATCAGCGCATCTTCACCGCGGTCACGGAAGTATTCGCCCATTGCGCAACCGGCGTATGGTGCCAGGTATTGCAGTGCAGCAGATTCAGACGCGGTTGCTACCACAACGATGGTGTTAGACAGTGCGCCGTGCTCTTCCAGTTTACGAACCACGTTGGAAATGGTGGACGCTTTCTGGCCGATAGCCACGTACACACATTTGATGCCGGAGTCACGCTGGTTGATGATGGCGTCGATTGCCATCGCGGTTTTACCGGTCTGACGGTCACCGATGATCAGTTCACGCTGACCACGACCGATTGGGATCATGGCATCAACAGACTTATAACCCGTCTGTACTGGCTGATCAACAGACTGACGGTCAATAACGCCTGGTGCGATAACTTCGATTGGTGAGAAGCCATCGTGCTCAACCGGACCTTTACCGTCGATTGGCGCACCCAGGGTGTTAACAACGCGACCCAGCAGGCCACGGCCAACCGGCACTTCCAGAATACGGCCAGTACACTTAACCTTCATGCCTTCGGCGAGGTCAGCGTATGGACCCATCACAACGGCACCTACGGAGTCGCGCTCCAGGTTCAGTGCGATAGCGTAACGGTTACCCGGCAGGGAAATCATCTCACCCTGCATACAATCGGCCAGGCCGTGGATGCGGATAACACCGTCACTTACAGAAACAATAGTACCTTCGTTGTGAGCTTCACTCACAACATTGAACTGAGCAATGCGCTGCTTGATCAGTTCGCTGATTTCGGTGGAATTCAGTTGCATGCTCCAGTCCCCTTAAGACTGCAAGACGTCTGCAAGGCGCTCAAGACGGCCGCGTACGCTGCCATCAATGACCATATCACCCGAGCGGATGATTACGCCTGCCATTACAGACTTATCGATTTTGCAATTCAGCTTAACTTTGCGTGACAGACGTTTTTCCATCGCGGCGGTGATTTTCGCAAGCTGTTCGTCACTCAGTTCAGTCGCGGAAGTTACTTCAACTTCAGCGGTAGCTTCACTAAGGGCACGTAAGTGCTCAAACTGCTCGAGAACATCCGGGAGCACACGGAGACGACCATTTTCCGCCATCACCTTAATCAGGTTCTGGCCGTTGGCATCCAGTTGCTCTCCGCACACGGCGATAAACGACGCGGCGAGGGTTTCAGGCGCTAACGCACCAGAAAGCAACTCGGCCATTTGTTCGTTTTTCGTCACCTCAGCGGCAAACGCCAGCATATTCTGCCAGCGATCGACATTTTGGTGTTCGACAGCAAAGTCAAAAGCTGCTTTGGCGTAGGGGCGAGCTACCGTAACAAATTCAGACATCAGCCCCTCCCTCCTTACAGTTCAGCGACAAGTTTGTCCACGATGTCGCTGTTAGCAGCTTCATCCACGGAACGTTCGATGATCTTCTCGGCGCCAGCAACAGCCAGAATCGCAACCTGCTTACGCAGTTCTTCACGAGCACGTTTACGCTCAGCTTCAATTTCAGCCTGAGCCTGTGTCACGATCTTAGTACGTTCCTGTTCTGCTTCAGCTTTGGCTTCGTCCAGGATCTGAGAACGGCGTTTGTTAGCCTGTTCAATGATTACCTGAGCTTCAGCTTTCGCTTTTTTCAGCTGGTCTGTCGCGTTGGCCTGTGCAAGGTCCAAATCTTTCTTAGCGCGTTCTGCGGAAGCCAGACCGTCAGCAATTTCTTTCTGACGTTTTTCGATGGCAGCCATTAAAGGCGGCCATACATACTTCATGCAGAACCAGACAAAGAGAATAAACGCGATGGCCTGGCCGAGGATTGTTGCGTTCATGTTCACAGCACAATACCTCTTAAATTTCTGTGGCTTGGGGTTTTAAAACAACTACTACGCGACAGCAAACATCACGTACAGACCCAGACCTACAGCGATCATTGGGATTGCATCCACCAGACCCATAACGATAAAGAACTGAGTACGCAGCAGAGGAATCAGATCAGGTTGACGCGCTGCGCCTTCCAGGAATTTGCCCCCGAGGATGCCGATACCGATCGCAGCACCGATAGCCGCCAGACCCATCATCACAGCGGCAGCCATGTACAGCAGATCCATATTCAGGTTTTCCATGACAGTCTCCAGTTTGTTTCAATTAAAACGTAGTAGTGTTGGTAAAAAATCAGTGCTCTTCAGACGCCATCGACAGATAGACGATCGTCAGAACCATGAAGATAAAGGCTTGCAGCGTAATGATCAGGATGTGGAAAATGGCCCATGGCACATTCAGAATCCACTGTGACCACCACGGCAGAAGACCCGCGATCAGAATGAAAATCAGCTCACCCGCATACATGTTGCCGAACAGTCGCAGACCCAGTGAAACAGGTTTGGACAGCAGGCTAACGCCTTCCAGAATCAGGTTGACCGGAATAAACGCCCAGTGGTTGAACGGCTGCAAGGTAAGCTCTTTCACAAAGCCGCTTACGCCTTTCATTTTGATGCTGTAGAACAGAATGAGGATAAATACGCCCAGCGCCATCGACAGGGTGATGTTCACGTCGGCAGACGGAACCACGCGCAGTGCAGGCAGGCCGAGTACGTGCTCACCGATCCAAGGTAAGAAATCGATAGGCAGGAGGTCCATCAGGTTCATCAGGAAGACCCAAACGAACACGGTCAGGGCCAGCGGAGCAATCAGTTTGCTCTTACCATGGTACATGTCTTTCACGCTGCCATGGACGAAGCCGATGATCATCTCGATGAACGTCTGGAATTTCCCTGGAACACCGCTGGTCGCCTTTTTAGCAACGCTACGGAACATGGCCAGGAACAGAAGACCCAAAACCACCGAGAAGAACATGGAGTCGATGTTGATCGTCCAGAAGGTGGCCGGGGGGTTATGTGGATCCACCAGCGAGAATGTACGCAGGTCCAGCTGAAGGTTATTCAGATGGTGACCTATGTAATCCTGCGGCGTCATATTTTCTGAAGCCATGATGCCTTTTACCCTTTGTTATTGATTACAGCTGGAGCCAGAACTTGTACCACCAGCACCAAAACCCACGTTGCTATCAGCGGCATGAATACCACTTTCAAAACCGCCAGCGCCATCACCAGTAGAGCAAAGGTCAGCAACACCTTACACACTTCGCCGAGAGCGAAGGACCAGGCCACGCGGCCTTTGGCAGGTGTATGCGCCTGATGACGCCAGGCAAAAATCATAAACAACACGTTTGGCAGAACCACCGCCAAACCTCCGCACGCGGCGGAGATGCCCCAGAAGGGGTCTTTGAGGCTAAACAGCAGTCCACTTGCTATCACAGCCAGAAACTGAATGAACAGAAGCTTACGAGCAACGTTTCTACTCAAGAGCGACACAGACATCACGTTTTTACTCCTGCTCCCTTCGAGGTATGCCGCGTGTCGTATAAAACGTCCTTTAAGGCTCAGAGTCAAGCATCAAAAAGCGGTCAAATTATACGGTGCGTACCCGTGATTTCAAACATTAAGTAGCGAAAAGGTGAATAAATGTTTAAATATTTTTCCCCAGTCCTATTTTTCAACTTTTGACCCAAGCGTTGACCTTCAGGCAAAACTGTAAACAGCGCGGAAACGTTGGTGATAAAGCGTGCACGAGATCACAAAATACACATTTGCGATAAAATGGTATCTATCAAAGACGTAAAACGATTAATTTCATCTGCATGAAATTAAAGCAAAAAAACCGCAACTATTTTTAAAACAGAGCCGTATACAACAAAAACCTTTTATTGACATTCTTAATAAATATTTAACATTCCATTCTTGTTGCTTTTACCCACTTTTAGCAGACTGATAATTTCATGGTTGACTATCCTCTGAGTGAACGAATCACGTCAGGTTAACCATAAGAAAATCCATGGTAACAACAAGGTTAAATTAACGACGACCAAATCAGACTGAATGTGCTGCTTTTTAACACGATCAGAACAGCACAAATTCCACATTTTTTATTAATTTTTTAAAAAGTGTTTGGCTTAATTATCACCAGATGACGCTCACCTTCGAGCTGAGGGATCTGGAGTTTCTCAATGGATTCGACAACAAAACCGTCCGGAAGCTGCTCGATTTCGTCCCCCGGAAGTTGCCCTTTCAGCGCATAAAAACGCCCCTTCTCCGCTGGCAGGTGTTTGCACCAGCTCACCATGTCATTGAGTGAGGCAAACGCGCGGCTGATAACACCGTCAAACGGTGGCTCTGCCGGGAACTCCTCTACCCTGCTCTGTACGGGCGTGATGTTTTCCAGCTTCAGCTCATGCTGAACCTGGCGTAAAAAGCGTACGCGCTTGCCCAGGCTGTCCAGCAGCGTGAAATGACTCTCCGGTCGAACAATAGACAACGGAACGCCCGGCAAGCCCGGACCGGTGCCCACATCGATAAAACGTTCACCGTTCAGATACGGCGCCACGACGATACTATCGAGAATATGGCGAATCAGCATCTCGTTGGGATCGCGTACGGAGGTGAGGTTGTACGCTTTATTCCATTTGTTCAGCATATCGACATAGGCCACCAGCTGATTTTTCTGATGATCGGTGAGCGAAATACCTGCCTGTTCCAGCAGACGAGAGAGTTTATTGAGCACGGTGGATACCTGTTGAGAAACTTAAGTGGCGGGTGGCGCTTAGCTAACCCGCCCTACGGGTTCAGTAGGCCCGGTAAGCACAGCGCCACCGGGCTATTTACAGAGCATTACGCGCTACGGCGCAGCATGCCCTGCTTTTTCAGCCACACCAGCAGAATCGAAATCGCGGCAGGTGTGACGCCAGAGATACGTGAGGCCTGGCCAATCGACACAGGTTTGTGATCGTTCAGCTTAGCGATCACTTCGTTGGAAAGGCCCGTCACCTGACGGTAGTCCAGCATTTCCGGCAGCAGCGTGTTTTCGTTGCGCTGCTGTTTTTCGATCTCATCCTGCTGACGCGCGATGTAGCCTTCGTACTTCACCTGAATTTCGACCTGCTCGGCCGCTTCAGCGTCTTCAAGGCCCGGTGCGAACGCCGTCAGTTTGACCAGATTCTCGTAGGTGACTTCAGGACGGCGCAGCAGATCTTCCCCACTGGCTTCGCGCGACAGCGGTGCTGTTAAGTGAGCATTCACTTCAGCAGCAGTTTCCGCCTGCGGATTCACCCAGGTGGTTTTCAGGCGCTGACGTTCCTGTTCAATGCGCTCCAGCTTCTCGTTGAAGCGCGCCCAGCGCTCGTCATCCACCAGACCCAGCTCGCGGCCCACCTCGGTCAGACGCAGATCGGCATTGTCTTCGCGCAGCATCAGGCGATATTCCGCACGAGAAGTAAACATGCGGTACGGTTCTTTGGTCCCCAGCGTGCAGAGATCGTCGACCAGAACGCCCAGGTAAGCCTGAGAACGCGCCGGTGCCCAGCCCTCTTTCTCGGCAGAGAAGCGAGCGGCGTTCAGACCGGCCAGCAGCCCTTGCGCGGCAGCTTCTTCGTACCCGGTGGTGCCGTTAATCTGGCCTGCGAAGAACAGACCCTGGATGAATTTGCTTTCCAGCGTCGGCTTCAGGTCACGCGGATCGAAGAAATCGTACTCAATAGCGTAGCCAGGACGAACGATCTTCGCGTTTTCCATGCCCTGCATTGAACGCACAATCTGCATCTGCACGTCGAACGGCAGGCTGGTGGAGATGCCGTTCGGGTAAATTTCGTTAGATGTCAGCCCTTCCGGTTCGAGGAAGATCTGGTGCTGATTACGATCGGCAAAGCGCATCACTTTGTCTTCGATCGACGGGCAATAACGCGGACCGATCCCTTCGATCACACCAGCATACATTGGGCTGCGATCGAGATTATTGCGGATCACGTCATGGGTTTTTTCATTGGTGTGCGTGATGTAGCACGGCACCTGCTGCGGATGTTGCGCCGCATTGCCCATGAACGAGAACACCGGCATCGGGTTATCGCCGTGCTGCTGTGCCAGCACGCTGAAATCAATGGTGCGCGCATCAATACGCGGCGGCGTGCCGGTTTTCAGGCGGCTTACGCGCAGCGGCAGCTCACGCAGACGACGAGATAACGGAATTGACGGCGGATCGCCAGCACGACCACCGCTGTAATTGTCCAGACCAATATGGATTTTACCGTCCAGGAATGTCCCGACCGTCAGCACCACCGCTTTTGCGCGGAATTTGAGACCCATTTGGGTCACGGCGCCAACAACACGATCGTTTTCCACGATAAGATCTTCTACCGCCTGCTGGAAGATCATCAGGTTCGGTTGGTTTTCCAGCGCGGTGCGCACAGCCTGACGGTAAAGCACACGGTCTGCCTGTGCACGGGTGGCGCGAACAGCCGGACCTTTACTCGCGTTTAGTATCCTAAACTGAATACCCGCATGATCGATCGCTTTCGCCATCAGGCCGCCAAGTGCATCCACTTCTTTTACCAGGTGTCCTTTCCCAATGCCGCCAATCGCCGGATTACAGGACATTTGTCCCAGCGTGTCGATATTGTGTGTCAAAAGCAGGGTCTGCTGACCCATTCGCGCTGCGGCCATTGCGGCCTCAGTGCCTGCGTGACCCCCGCCAATGATGATGACGTCAAAAGGATCCTGATAAAACATGGTGGTCTGCCTCGCGTAAAGCGGTATGAAAATGGATTGAAGCCCGGGCCGTGGATTCTACTCAACTTTAGTCTTTCGAGAAAGCATTGGGATCCTGGGCTATTAAAAAGAAGATCTTTTTATTTAGAGATCTGTTCTATTGTGATCTCTTATTAGGATCGCAGACCTTTGTGGATAAGTCCGATCCCATAAATAAGATCATGCAGTTAGGAAGGATCGTTTGCTGTGAATGATCGGTGATCCTGGACCGTATAAGCTGGGATCAGATCACCACTTTATGCACAGGTCAAAAACTAAACCAACGTTGTTATTTGGATAACTACGGCTTAATACGAGCTTTTAACCAGAGTTATCCACATCTGATCGCACGATCTTTAATCGTTTTTGAGTAAATTTTTCCATTCCGCGAGCCAGATCTCGGCTGGATCTTCGGGAATATCATGATCGAGGATGTTGATCTTCAGCGTTTCACCCAGCTGTTTTGCTCCGCAGGCGGTCACCGCAGCTTCTACTTTCTCTATGGCGCCACAGAAAGTGTCATATTCACGGCTGCCTATCCCCACAGCGCCAAACCGGACGTTTGACAGATCGGGCTGTTGTTCCAGCAGTTCGTCATATAAAGGTTGCAGGTTATCTGGCAGATCGCCCGCGCCGTGCGTGGAAGTGATCAGCAGCCAGACCCCGTCAGTCGGGAGATCTTCCAGCAGCGGTCCGTGCAGCGTTTGTGTAGAAAAGCCCGCGTCTTCCAGCTTCTCAGCCAGATGTTCCGCTACATATTCCGCACCGCCCAGGGTGCTGCCGCTGATAAGAGTAATGTCCGCCATTGATCGCTCGCTCAGATAAAGAGGCGGCCATTGTACGCTGTGAACGAGCTGGGATCTACCTGTGGAAAATGTGGGAATGAAATTGCCCGATCACGGGCGGATAGTACGCATGATCGGGTTTTGCAGGGAGATCAGGGTTTCAGTGGACTGAATTTCATCGATTGTTTGGATCTTGTTGATAAGTACCTGCTGGAGGGCGTCAATGGATCGGCACATGACCTTTATAAAGATGCTGTAGTGCCCGGTGGTGTAGTACGCTTCAGTGACTTCATCCAGCGCGTTCAGTTTCTCCAGCGCGGAGGGGTAATCTTTGGCGCTTTTCAGAATAATGCCAATGAAGCAGCAGACGTCGTAGCCGAGTTGCTTCGGGCTGACATCAATGCGTGCGCCGGTGATGATCCCGGCCTGCTTCATTTTCTCTACGCGAACGTGAATGGTCCCCGGGCTGACGCCAAATTGTTTCGCCAGTTCGGCATACGCGGTGCGTGCGTTGGCCATGAGCGCTTCCAGAATGCCGCGGTCCAGATTGTCGATCTGATAATTTTCCATAGGTTTTTCTTATGAAGATTAATGATTCCTTCTATTCTAGCGTCTTATTTTAACGAATCAAAAGTGAAGGAGGCTTTTTGTTAATGAGTTATTGAATTAAGCGCCTGTTCTGTTGCTTAATCAGTATCAACAGGACGCAGGAGTATAAATAATGAAAACCGCTTACATCGCAAAACAACGCCAGATCAGTTTCGTTAAATCCCATTTTTCCCGCCAGCTGGAAGAGAAGCTTGGCCTTATTGAAGTTCAGGCGCCGATTCTGAGCCGCGTGGGTGACGGGACGCAGGATAACTTGTCTGGTTGCGAAAAAGCGGTACAGGTAAAAGTGAAAACACTGCCAGACGCCCAGTTCGAAGTGGTTCATTCCCTGGCGAAGTGGAAGCGTCAAACCCTGGGACAACACGACTTCAGCGCGGGCGAAGGGCTTTACACGCACATGAAAGCCCTTCGCCCCGATGAAGACCGTCTCTCCCCAATTCACTCTGTCTACGTTGACCAGTGGGACTGGGAGCGCGTAATGGGTGACGGCGAGCGCCATGTTGGCACGCTGAAGTCTACCGTTGAGGCGATCTACGCCGGGATCAAAGCGACCGAAGCGGCCGTAAGCAAAGAGTTTGGTCTGGCACCGTTCCTGCCGGAAACGATCCACTTTGTTCACAGTCAGGAATTGCTGAGCCGTTTCCCGGATCTGGATGCCAAAGGCCGTGAACGCGCGATTGCCAAAGAGCTTGGCGCGGTATTCCTGATCGGCATTGGCGGAAAATTGTCTGATGGTAAACGTCACGACGTCCGTGCGCCGGATTACGATGACTGGAGCACAGTGGGCGAAAGCGAATATGCTGGTCTGAACGGCGATATTCTGGTCTGGAACCCGGTTCTGGAAGATGCGTTTGAACTCTCTTCAATGGGGATCCGCGTGGATGCTGAAGCACTGAAGCGTCAGCTGGCCGTGACCGGTGATGAGGATCGTCTGCAACTGGAATGGCACCAGGCGCTGCTGCGCGGTGAAATGCCGCAGACCATCGGCGGTGGTATTGGCCAGTCTCGTCTGACCATGCTGCTGTTGCAACTGTCCCATATCGGTCAGGTGCAGTGTGGGGTCTGGCCGCAGCAGGTACGTGAGAGCGTCGGTTCTCTTCTTTAATTAACGTCGCCAGCGTCTGAGCAGGCGGCTACGCAACCCGGTATCAAAGCGCCAGATATGATCGAAGATGCGCATGATGCCGGGTTTTCCATGTGCAGACATCGCCACGGCATGGAAACGGTGCTGGTGCACGCGCTGCATCTCCTTCACTTTATTCACGACCTCGTCCGGCAGCCGCTGGGCAATAAAATCGGAAATCACCACCGCATCCGCGTCGTACCAGTCACCGCCCTGCATGCGCTCAATGATACTGCGAAAACAGCTGGCCAGATCGGTGCCGCCGCGAAAGCGCTGGCTTAAAAAGCGGATCGCCTGCTCCAGCCCCTGCGGGCTGGTCAGTTCATACCCCACCACTTCGCTGGAAAAGAGCATGATGT
Source organism: Enterobacter cloacae complex sp. IR5401 (assembly GCF_049238425.1). NCBI lineage: Bacteria > Pseudomonadati > Pseudomonadota > Gammaproteobacteria > Enterobacterales > Enterobacteriaceae > Enterobacter > Enterobacter cloacae complex sp. IR5401. The sequence goes on from NZ_JBMKHN010000006.1 coordinate 289,669, forward strand.
AGCAGCGACGACGATCGGCGAGCGCCACGCGCATCAGGGCCAGGCAGAACGCTTTTGCGCACTGTTCATTAAAGCCCCCCATCGATCCGGACGTATCGACGCAAACAATGAATGGGCCGCGCGGTTGCTCATCAAAATCCTGGTGCACCACCGGACGCTGGCTGATCTTCTCGCGCCAGGCTTCGCCATGCAGTCGATAGGTAATGAGCTGTTTTTCCACCAGCCGACGATAAAACTCATACTCCAGTTCGGTCATTCCCAGCGTGCTGAGTTCCGTTGGCAGCAGGCGCAGGATGTCATCGCTTTGCTGTAGCCCGTCCACCTGCTCCGGTACGGTGGAGGGTTCGCGTACCAGCGTTCGGAAGGTCTCCATCGGCGCATCTTTCTTTGGGACCGACCGGGCCTCCCGGGAGCGGCCGAGCTGTTCTGCGAGCTTCATCAGCTCCGGCTGTTGCGCCAGAAAGTCGCCGTACTTCACGATCAGCTGATAATCGCCCCGCTTTAACTGGCCGGCACTCATATCCCAGAGTCGACCAGCGGCGTTTTCATTCTCCACCAGCACCTGTTCTAACTGGCCGCTCAGGGTCATTCGCTCCTGGACCTCACTGAGCAACTGTTCGCGCTCTTCGTCCAGCAACTGCTGATTGAGGGCCGTGGCCTGGACCACAAGGCTCAGTCGCCAGCGCTGTAAAAACAGCGTATGCAGGGCGGGAGTGAAGCTGGGGTTGTCCGTGACCAGCGCTCTGGCCTGGCTGGCAAACGGGGAGTGAACGTTATCAAGCAGCGTCAGAGTTTGCTGTAGCTGGGCAATAAACTGCGGCGTTGAAAGCCGCTGGCACTGCTGGTAACCAGCCACTTCCTCTGTCAGTTCCGGCGGGACTTCCGTCTCCTTAAACCGCTGGCGCAGGTTATCGCGCCAGCGGGGAAGATCGTCCGTCATTGCTTTTCGGAGCTTCGGGAATTTTTCAAAGAAGGCCGCCAGCTGCGGTGAAGCGAGCAGGGTAATGACGACCTCTTCGATCAACCCTTCCTCGCTAACCGCCAGCATGACGTTAAGCGTGTCCAGCGTTAGCATTGACGCGCCTGTTTAATCTGCGCGCTGACATCCTGCAAGCTGGCTTCAATGCGACCTAACCAGTCGCTATGGATAAAGAGGCATTTCTGCTGCTCGCTGAAGCGGGTGTGCTGCTGATGCCATTCGTTATCCAGCGCGTCGAGCTGCTGTTTGATCTCCTCCGGCACAGTGTCGGAGGCCGTGCCCGGCAGAGCCAGGCGCGATCCCTGAAGGCTGACGTCGCGGATCACAAGGTGCTGGCTGCTGTCGACTTCCATCGACAACGGCTGTGCAAAGCCGATACCGTTGAGTTTACCGCGGATCTCACCGCCCTTATCCAGCCACTGAACCAGCGCAACGCGTTCGATAGTCACATGCACAACCTGCATATCATGAAGCTTCAGCGGCTGCTGAAGAAGAAGCGTGAGCGAGGCGTCAGTCAGCCCGGCTGGCAGTTCGTAGTGCGGTTTACGGGCAAACATCCCGCCAAGACGGTTCACCTTCAGCGCGGTTTTGTCACTTTGCTGCTGCTGGAGCTGAAGGCGACGTTGAGCAATCGCCCCCAGTTGATTAAGCATGGATTGCTGACCCCACGCGTGTCCGGTCATCAAAACGTCCAGCTGCTGCTGCATCAGATTCATCCCTTCTGCGTCGTGCCACAGGCAGTCTTTCAGCAGGATCAGATCGATGGGAGCGACAGCATCGCGGCCGCTAAACAGCGCGCTTGCCTGGAGCAGACGAATGGCTTTTTTCCAGCGACGATCGGAGACGTACGGCGCGGAGGGCAGTAAATCAAGCTGCTGGCGCAGCATGAAGATCAGCTCAAAAACGGGATCGGGCAGTTTTATCTTGCCGATCTCCTCCTGCCACTGGTGGTATTCCTCGTCCGTGACCTGCAATGACGCTGCCACCGGATTTTCGTTTTCATCCTGCTGGCTTACCAGCATAGAACGGAAGTTTGATTTATCCTGGACTTTATCCAGCCACAGGCGGATCAACATACGGTCATACAGCGCTTCCAGGCTGCTGTCGGCTTCGGGCAGTTCGTTTGACGCGGCCACCAGCAGGCGCATGGGGATCTTCTCTTCGCTGGCGCCGTTGCGGAATCGGCGTTCGTTAATTGCCGTCAGCAGGGTATTCAGAATGGCCGGGCCGGCTTTCCAGATCTCATCAAGAAAGACGATTTCCGCTTCCGGGAGATAGCCCGCCGTCAGACGTTCATAGCGTCCCTCATCTTTTAGCGCCTGAATGGAGAGTGGGCCGAAAACTTCTTCCGGCGTGGAGAAGCGCGTCATCAAATACTCGAATGCGCGCGCGTTCTGGAAAGCGAATTTAAGGCGGCGTGCGATCAGACTTTTGGCAATGCCCGGCGGCCCCAGCAGAAACACGCTTTCCCCGCTCAGCGCCGCCAGTAAACAGAGGCGAATGGCGTGGCTACGCTCGTAAAGGCCTTTTTCCAGCGCACTGCTGAGGCGGGAAATTCTTTCTGCTAATAAATGTGAGTGAGCCATAATAGTTTTGCATCCTTTCGCCGTCGTGGCGGCTAATTGAAGCGAGTATAGACGTTTCGGTCTGGCCTGGTAATAGGCTGAAGTGCGGCGCTATTTTCTTTGCGCTACATTAATGTGGCTGCATTTAGGGGTACGATTTTGCATTGAATCGTGCATACTGTGCGCTTTTTGTGGGCCAAGGGACTAAGCACACATTTGTTATTCAAACGAAAAGACTAGTCTATGAGCACTGATAATAAGCAATCATTACCCGCAGTAACGCTTGCGGCGATCGGGGTTGTCTACGGTGATATCGGCACCAGCCCGCTTTATACGCTTCGTGAATGTCTGTCCGGTCAGTTTGGTTTTGGTGTAGAGCGTGACGCCGTATTTGGTTTCCTCTCGCTCATCTTCTGGCTGCTGATCCTGGTGGTCTCCCTTAAGTATCTCTCTTTCGTTATGCGGGCTGATAACGCGGGCGAGGGCGGTATTCTGACCCTGATGTCCCTTGCCGGGCGCAATACGTCTGCAAGAATGACCTCCGTGCTGGTCATCATTGGCCTGATTGGCGGCAGCTTCTTCTATGGAGAAGTCGTGATTACGCCGGCGATTTCGGTAATGTCGGCCATAGAGGGGCTGGAGATTGTCGCGCCACAGCTTGATACGTGGGTGGTGCCACTCGCTATTATCGTGCTGACGTTACTGTTTGCTATACAAAAACACGGTACCGGGCTGGTGGGTAAGCTGTTCGCGCCTATTATGCTGGCCTGGTTCCTGATCCTGGCGGCGCTGGGCTTACGCAGTATTATCGCCAACCCGGATGTCCTGCACGCGCTGAACCCATTGTGGGCGGTGCATTTCTTCCTGGAATATAAAGTGGTGTCGTTTGTGGCGCTGGGCGCGGTGGTACTTTCCATTACCGGTGTTGAAGCGCTGTATGCGGATATGGGCCACTTCGGGAAACTCCCTATTCGCGTCGCATGGTTTAGCGTGGTCTTGCCTTCACTGGTGCTGAATTACTTCGGTCAGGGCGCGCTGCTGCTTGCACACCCTGAAGCGATTAAAAACCCGTTCTTCCTGCTGGCGCCGGACTGGGCGCTGGTTCCGATGCTGATCCTGGCGACGCTGGCGACGGTCATTGCCTCTCAGGCTGTCATTTCCGGCGTATTCTCCCTGACGCGTCAGGCCGTGCGGTTGGGTTATCTCTCCCCAATGCGCATTATCCATACCTCAGAGATGGAGTCTGGCCAGATCTACATTCCGTTCGTCAACTGGCTGCTCTACTTCGCGGTGGTGATTGTCATCGTCAGCTTTGAGCACTCCAGTAATCTGGCGGCGGCGTACGGTATCGCGGTAACCGGAACGATGGTGTTGACCTCTATTCTCTCCACCACCGTGGCGTACCGTAACTGGCACTGGAATAAGTTCCTCGTGGGGCTGATCCTGGTTGGCTTCCTCTGTATCGACGTGCCGCTGTTCTCTGCGAATCTCGACAAGATTGTCTCCGGTGGCTGGCTGCCGCTGACGCTGGGTCTGGTGATGTTTATTGTGATGACGACGTGGAAGAGCGAACGTTTCCGCCTGCTGCGTCGTATGCATGAGCACGGTAACTCTCTGGAGGCCATGATCGCCTCGCTGGAGAAATCCCCACCGGTGCGCGTGCCGGGCACGGCGGTGTATATGTCTCGCGCGCTGAACGTAATCCCGTTTGCGCTGATGCATAACCTCAAGCACAACAAAGTGCTGCACGAGCGCGTGATCCTGCTGACGCTGCGTACTGAAGATGCGCCGTACGTTCACAACGTGCGTCGCGTACAGATTGAACAGCTGTCGCCAACCTTCTGGCGCGTGGTGGCAAGCTACGGCTGGCGCGAAACGCCGAACGTGGAAGAGGTGTTCCACCGCTGCGGTCTGGAAGGCCTGAGTTGCCGCATGATGGAGACGTCGTTCTTTATGTCCCACGAGTCGCTGATCATCGGCAAGCGCCCATGGTATTTGCGCCTGCGCGGCAAGCTGTATCTCATTCTGCAACGTAACGCCCTGCGTGCGCCTGACCAGTTTGAGATCCCGCCTAATCGCGTGATTGAGCTGGGGACGCAGGTCGAGATTTAAGACTCCGTGCGGGCTGATGCCCTCACCCCGACCCTCTCCCACAGGGAGAGGGTGCAACCATAAAAAACGGTAACCTGACGGTTACCGTTTTGCATTTACCTCCTCTGCATTTCACTTAGCGAAACGTTTCGACGTTGATCACAAATCCGTTACGTCATGATGGTTTTCTGAACACTTCTGCGGCTACACTGTTTTTAGCGAAACGTTTCGCTAGTGGAGCAAAAAATGAAGAAAGGCACAGTACTCAACTCAGAAATCTCATCGGTGATTTCCCGTCTTGGGCATACCGATACGCTGGTGGTTTGCGATGCAGGCTTACCGGTTCCGCGCAGCACAACCCGTATCGATATGGCGTTAACGCAGGGCGTGCCCTCGTTCATGCAGGTACTGGAAGTGGTCACCGCGGAGATGCAGGTTGAGGCGGCCATTCTCGCGGCGGAAATCAAACAACATAATCCGCAACTCCACGAAACGTTGCTCAGCCACATTGAGCAACTGCAACAGCACCAGGGAAACACCATAGAAATTCGTTACACAACGCACGAGCAGTTCAAACAACAAACCGCAGACAGTCAGGCGGTGATTCGCAGCGGGGAGTGTTCCCCGTATGCGAATATCATTCTCTGTGCTGGCGTCACCTTCTGAGGCCATCATGGACGCATTACTGCAACTCAAAGGGATCGATAAATCGTTCCCGGGCGTAAAAGCCCTCTCCGGCGCGGCGCTGAACGTCTATTCCGGGCGCGTCATGGCGCTGGTGGGCGAAAACGGCGCCGGCAAATCCACCATGATGAAAGTGCTGACCGGTATCTACCAACGCGATGCCGGTTCGCTGCTGTGGCTGGGTAAAGAGACCACCTTCAACGGCCCTAAATCCTCTCAGGAAGCGGGCATCGGCATCATCCACCAGGAGCTGAACCTGATCCCGCAGCTCACCATTGCGGAGAACATCTTCCTCGGCCGTGAGTTCGTGAACCGGTTTGGCAAAATCGACTGGAAAACCATGTATGCCGAAGCGGACAAACTGCTGGCGAAGCTGAATCTGCGCTTTAAGAGCGACCGACTGGTGGGCGACCTTTCCATCGGCGATCAGCAGATGGTGGAAATCGCGAAGGTGCTGAGCTTCGAGTCGAAGGTCATCATTATGGATGAACCGACCGACGCCCTGACCGATACCGAAACCGAATCCTTGTTCCGCGTGATCCGTGAGCTGAAATCCCAGGGCCGCGGCATTGTCTATATCTCACACCGCATGAAAGAGATCTTCGAAATCTGCGACGACGTCACCGTCTTTCGCGACGGGCAGTTTATTGCCGAGCGCGAAGTAGCAACCCTGACCGAAGATTCGCTGATCGAAATGATGGTGGGACGTAAGCTCGAAGATCAGTATCCACATCTGGAGAAAGCGCCGGGTGAGATCCGCCTGAAGGTGGATAACCTCTGCGGACCGGGCGTGAATGACGTCTCCTTTACCCTGCGCAAGGGCGAGATCCTTGGCGTCGCGGGCCTGATGGGGGCGGGGCGTACTGAACTGATGAAAGTGCTCTATGGCGCACTGCCGCGCACCAGCGGCTACGTTACCCTTGACGGTCATGAAGTGGTCACCCGCTCGCCGCAGGACGGGCTGGCGAATGGCATCGTCTATATCTCTGAAGACCGTAAGCGCGACGGCTTAGTGCTGGGCATGTCGGTAAAAGAGAACATGTCCCTGACTGCGCTAGGCTATTTCAGCCGCAGCGGCGGCAGCCTGAAACACAAAGATGAGCAGCAGGCGGTCAGCGATTTTATCCGTCTCTTTAACGTTAAAACCCCATCGATGGAGCAGGCGATTGGCCTGTTGTCCGGCGGTAATCAGCAGAAAGTGGCGATTGCCCGCGGGTTGATGACGCGCCCGAAAGTACTGATCCTCGATGAGCCCACCCGCGGCGTGGACGTGGGCGCGAAAAAAGAGATCTATCAGCTGATTAACCAGTTCAAGGCCGACGGTCTGAGCATCATTCTGGTCTCTTCCGAGATGCCAGAAGTATTAGGCATGAGCGATCGCATTATCGTCATGCATGAAGGGCATCTCGGTGGTGAATTCACTCGCGAGCAGGCCACCCAGGAGGTTCTGATGGCTGCCGCTGTGGGCAAGCTTAATCGCGTGAATCAGGAGTAAGAAGATGACTACCCAGGCTGTTTCTGGTCGCCGCTATTTCACAAAGACGTGGCTGATGGAACAAAAATCGCTGATTGCCCTGCTGGTGCTGATCGCGATTGTCTCGACCATGAGCCCGAACTTTTTTACCGTCAATAACCTGTTCAACATTCTTCAGCAGACCTCTGTCAACGCCATTATGGCGGTGGGGATGACGCTGGTGATTTTGACCTCGGGTATCGATCTGTCCGTCGGTTCCCTGCTGGCCCTCACCGGCGCGATCGCCGCGTCGATTGTCGGTATTGAGGTCAACGCGCTGGTGGCCGTTGCCGCTGCGCTGGCGGCAGGTGCGGCAATTGGCGCCGTAACCGGCGTAATTGTGGCGAAAGGTCGCGTTCAGGCGTTCATCGCCACGCTGGTGATGATGCTGCTGCTGCGCGGTGTGACCATGGTGTACACCAACGGCAGCCCGATTAATACCGGCTTTACCGATAACGCCGATCTGTTTGGCTGGTTCGGTATCGGTCGCCCGCTGGGTGTCCCGACCCCGGTCTGGATCATGGCTATCGTTTTCCTGGCGGCGTGGTACATGCTGCACCATACCCGTCTGGGTCGTTATATCTATGCGCTGGGCGGTAACGAAGCGGCAACGCGCCTGTCCGGTATCAGCGTTAATAAAGTCAAAATTATCGTTTACTCCCTGTGCGGCCTGCTGGCGTCTCTGGCGGGCATCATCGAAGTGGCGCGCCTCTCTTCCGCACAGCCAACGGCGGGTACGGGCTATGAGCTGGATGCCATCGCGGCAGTGGTTCTGGGCGGTACGAGCCTTGCGGGCGGTAAAGGTCGCATTGTTGGGACATTGATCGGCGCACTGATCCTCGGTTTCCTGAATAATGGTTTGAATTTGTTAGGTGTTTCCTCCTATTACCAGATGATCGTTAAGGCAGTGGTGATTTTGCTGGCGGTACTGGTAGACAACAAAAAACAGTAACTGACGACACTACAGGACATCTTAGATATGAACATGAAAAAACTGGCTACCCTGGTTTCTGCTGTCGCGCTGAGCGCAACCGTAAGTGCTAACGCCATGGCGAAGGACACCATCGCGCTGGTTGTCTCTACCCTGAACAACCCGTTCTTCGTCTCCCTGAAGGATGGCGCGCAGAAAGAAGCAGATAAACTGGGCTACAACCTGGTGGTGCTGGATTCTCAGAACAATCCGGCGAAAGAGCTGGCTAACGTTCAGGACTTAACCGTTCGTGGCACCAAAATTCTGCTGATCAACCCAACCGATTCCGACGCGGTCGGTAATGCCGTGAAGATGGCAAACCAGGCGAAGATCCCGGTAATCACCCTTGACCGTCAGGCAACGAAAGGGGATGTGGTCAGCCACATTGCGTCTGATAACGTACTGGGCGGAAAAATCGCCGGCGACTACATCGCGAAGAAAGCCGGTGAAGGCGCGAAAGTGATTGAGTTGCAGGGTATCGCCGGGACTTCCGCGGCCCGTGAACGTGGTGAAGGTTTCCAGCAGGCTGTAGCGGCGCACAAATTCAACGTGCTGGCGAGCCAGCCGGCAGACTTCGACCGTACAAAGGGTCTGAACGTCATGCAGAACCTGCTGACCGCGCATCCTGATGTGCAGGCGGTATTCGCACAGAACGACGAAATGGCGCTCGGTGCGCTGCGTGCGCTCCAGACTGCGGGTAAATCAGATGTGATGGTTGTCGGATTTGACGGCACGCCGGATGGTGAAAAAGCAGTAAATGATGGCAAACTGGCTGCGACCATCGCTCAGCTGCCTGAGCAGATTGGCGCGACTGGCGTGCAAACTGCCGATAAAGTGCTGAAGGGCGAAAAAGTTCAGGCCAAATATCCTGTTGACCTGAAACTGGTCATTAAGCAGTAAAGGCGATTCAGGCAGTCGCTGGCTGCCTGAGGGACACCAAATAAAAGAAAAGTGTGGCATACGCCACCGGGTAATACCGGTGGCGCTCTCAGATGGACACCTCAATACATGAAAACCGCAGGCAACCTCGTCGTCCTTGGCAGTATCAATGCCGATCACATTCTTAACCTTGAAACGTTCCCCACTCCGGGCGAAACCGTCACCGGCAATCAGTATCAGGTGGCGTTCGGCGGTAAGGGCGCAAACCAGGCGGTTGCCGCCGGACGCAGCGGGGCGAATATCGCGTTTATCGCCTGTACGGGTGATGACGATACCGGCGAGCGCGTACGCAAACAGCTCGCAAGCGACAACATCGACATCGCACCCGTCAGCGTGGTTGCAGGGGAATCTACCGGCGTGGCGCTGATTTTCGTCAATGCGGAAGGTGAGAATGTCATCGGTATTCATGCGGGGGCTAATGCCGCGTTAACGACTGAACGCGTCGAAGCGCAGCGTGGAATCATCGCCGGAGCGGAAGCCCTGCTGATGCAGCTGGAGTCACCGGTTGAAAGCGTGCTGGCCGCTGCGAAAATTGCGCATGAAAATCATACCTCTGTCGTACTTAACCCGGCACCTGCCCGTGTATTATCAGACGAGCTGCTGGCGCTGGTGGATATTATCACCCCGAACGAAACCGAAGCGGAAAAGCTGACGGGTATCCGTGTCGAAAATGATGACGATGCAGCGCGTGCCGCGCTTGCGCTGCATGATAAAGGCATCGGCACCGTGATCATCACCCTCGGCAGCCGTGGGGTGTGGGCTAGCGTCAATGGCGAAGGTCGTCGCGTGCCGGGCTTTAAGGTCAAAGCCATTGATACCATCGCCGCAGGAGACACCTTCAACGGTGCGCTGGTAACGGCGCTGCTGGAAGGAAAAGCAATGGATGACGCGATCCGCTTCGCGCATGCCGCCGCTGCGATCGCGGTGACGCGTAAAGGCGCTCAGCCTTCTGTTCCATGGCGTAAAGAGATTGATGAATTCTTAAGTCAGCAGGGGTAACGCTTGGCCACAATGAAAGATGTCGCCCGTATGGCGGGCGTTTCTACCTCGACTGTTTCCCACGTTATCAATAACGATCGCTTCGTCAGCGAGGCGATTCGGGAGAAAGTTGACGCTGCAATTAAAGAACTCAACTATGCGCCGTCCGCGCTGGCGCGCAGCCTTAAGCTTAACCAGACGCGCACCATCGGCATGCTGATCACGGCCAGTACCAATCCTTTCTATTCTGAACTGGTGCGCGGCGTGGAGCGCAGCTGCTTCGAGCGCGGCTACAGCCTGGTGCTGTGCAATACCGAAGGCGATGAGCAGCGCATGAACCGTAACCTGGAAACGCTGATGCAAAAGCGCGTCGACGGGCTGCTGCTGCTCTGTACCGAAACGCATCAACCTTCGAAAGAGATCATCCAGCGCTACCCTTCTATTCCCACGGTGATGATGGACTGGGCGCCGTTCGACGGCACCAGCGATCTGATCCAGGATAACTCGCTGCTGGGCGGCGATATGGCGACTCAGCATCTGATCGATAAAGGTCATACCCGCATTGCCTGTATTACCGGCCCGCTGGATAAAACCCCGGCGCGCTTGCGTCTGGAAGGCTATCTTTCGGCCATGGAACGGGCGGGGCTTGCCATTCCTGATGGCTATCGCATCACCGGCGATTTCGAATTTAACGGTGGATTTGAAGCAATGCAGAAACTGCTGGCGCAAGAGCCGCGCCCGCAGGCGGTGTTTATCGGTAATGATGCGATGGCATTCGGAGCTTATCAGGCGCTTTATCAGGCGGGATTACGTGTCCCGGACGACATGGCGATCGTCGGTTACGATGATATCGAACTGGCGCGCTACATGACGCCGCCGCTGACCACCATCCATCAGCCGAAAGATGAACTGGGCGAGCTGGCCATCGATGTGTTGATCCACCGCATGGCCCAGCCCACGCTGCAACAGCAACGTTTGCAGCTTACTCCTGTTCTGATGGAACGCGGTTCGGTTTAGCCTTCTCTTTGTGACGCTCTTTAATCAGGTTCCGGCCGTCTTTTGGTTTTAACAACATAAAGACCACCGCCGATACCACGGTAAGCGCGCCCATGGTGATAAAGGTATAGTGGAACTGCTCAACGGTATTTGTACCGTCAAACCCTTCATAAAACCGCAGTACCGCCGCGCTTACGGCAACCCCGAGGCTGATCGACAGCTGTTGAGTGACCGCCAGTACGCTGTTGCCGCTGCTGGCATTCTCGTCGGTGAGGTTCGCAAGGGTGATGGTGTTCATCGACGTAAACTGCGTCGACATGGCCATACCCAGCACAAACAGCGGCAGGATCAGCATCCAGATTGGTAACGCCGCAGATTGCAGAGAGAACTGCGCAATCATCAATCCGATAAAGATCGTCACGCCAACCAGCGTCTTACGATAGCCAAACCAGCGCAGCACCTGCGTGACCGTCGATTTTGCCAGAATCGAGCCCATCGCCGTGGGCGCCATCATGCAGCCAGCAATCAGGGCCGGATAGCCGAAACCGACCTGGAGCATCAGCGGCATCAGGAACGGTACGCAGCCCGTGCCCAGACGTGAGGCAATGTTGCCCGCAATCCCGACGGAGAACGTTCGGGTGTTAAACAGAGATAAAGAGATAAGCGGTGTCGGATGGCGACGCGCATGACGTATATATAGAAGGAACAGCAGAATACCGCTGAGGATGACGGCCAGCGCCAGCCACGTCGCTACGATTTTCTCGCCAAACAGCTCCATCCCGCTGGAGAACAGGACCAGGCTCAGGCCAAACAGGAAGAAGCCGCCCATATCGAAGCTGCGTCTTGGCGTGGTGAAGTTCGGCATATATTTACGGGCATAAATCAGCCCTGCCACACCGATCGGAATATTAATAAGGAAGATCCAGTGCCAGCTTGCCCAGGTCACCAGTACGCCACCGAGAACCGGGCCAAGTATCGGGCCGACCAGCCCCGGCATAGTCACAAAGTTGAGCACCGGGAGCAGTTCGCTGCGCGGATAGGCGCGCAATAACGCCAGACGCGCGACGGGCATCATCATCGCGCCGCCTATCCCCTGTAGAACGCGGAAGATAACCAGTTCCGTCAGAGAGGTGGAGAGGGCGCAAGCCAGAGAACCGAGGGTGAACAACGTCACCGCCAGCATGAATACTTTACGCGTGCCGAAACGATCGGCCAGCCAGCCGCTGACCGGAATAAGCATCGCCACCGTCAGGGTGTAGCTGATGATGGCGGATTGCATCGCCAGCGGGGAGCGGTTAAGGCTTTGTGCTATGGCGGGAAGGGCGGTATTGAGGATAGTGGCATCAAGTGCCTGCATAAAGAACGCCATGGCTGCAATCCACGGCAATCCGGCCATACTGCGTGCTTTTTTCTCTGTCATTTATTTACCTGCTGGTGGGTTGGCGCGGCCAGCAACGCCTGGCACGCACTCAGGGCTCGCTGCCCGTCGCTCTCCTGAATGGCATCGACTATCGCCTGATGCAGATCCAGCTTCACCACCTCATCCTGTGTGATAGAGGTAAAGTAAGTGTGGTACACAGAATGGAATAAAGAAGCAAAGGAGGTCAGGAAAGGATTTCCGCTCATATTATAGATATGTTCATGCCAGGCCATATCGACCGCTATCCAGCGCTCGCGGTTAAAGTGCTTTTTCAGATCCACCATCTCTTCCATCAAAGTATTGAGCTGCGCTTTTTGCTCTGCTGTGCCGAGCGTGGCGGCAAGCAGACAGGCCTGAGGTTCAAGACTGCTGCGCATAACCAGAAAGTGATCGACGACCTGATTAAAGTTATCTTCGGTCATCCACCAGGTGAGCAACTCCTGATCGAGAAAGTTCCAGTTTCCCTGAGGCATAACGCGGGTGCCAATGCGCGGGCGTGGAAGCACCATCCCTTTCGCCGTTAATGTTTTTACCGCTTCGCGAACGGCTGTACGGCTAACGCCAAACTGATCTCCCAGCTCCATCTCGCTGGGCAGGATGCTACCTGGAGCATATTTACCCGCTAAGATCAGCTGCGCCAGTTTCTCTGCCAGCACATAGGACAGGTTTTTTTGAGCTGCCAGCTGTTGTGCGCTTAATGGCATCGCTTTTATTCCTTAGATATTGATGCGGCTAATTATGCCATCTCAGGTGTGATTGTGGTTGCAGATACATCAAATAGAACAATTTGTAGCTGGATCTCATCGCTTTTGGTGAAAAAAAACACGGTCAGAAATTTTTTTTAAATTTCCTCTTGTCACTTCAGAAGAACTCCCTATAATGCGCCTCCACTGACACGGAACAACGGCACACACGCCGCCGGGTCAGCAGAGAAAAGCAAAACAAACGCTTGACTCTGAAGCGGGAAAGCGTAATATGCACACCCCGCGCCGCAGCGAAAACGAAGCGGCACTGCTCTTTA